>CAZKDZ010000188.1:0-5080 GCA_964551635.1 uncultured bacterium
CCTCTGGGTACCGCTGTTGGTACTCAGCAGGGGATTCGTGACGGACGCCATTCGAGGCTGCGCGCTTTCGCAGGGTCAGACCGCGTTCGGAGAGGCGACGATGATGCGGTCGCGCATCGGATACGGTCTGGTCGCCTCGCGGGCAAGCAGGGCGACGTACGGCGTTGTGAAGGTCATCGCGTTTGTCGCGCTCTTCATCCTGAACGCGGTGCAACACTCCACAAGCCTTGCTCCCGGATTCGGTTCAGGCGTGGAGACGGTCGCTCTCGCCGCGACCTACCTGACCGTCGCCCTCTGCGCGATAAGGGGGATTCCTGTAATTACCGCGGCAAAGAGGGTTGTCATCTAGCGGATCGGTTTTCGAGGAGAACGTGATGAAACAGGAAGCATACATACTGCTCTGGTTGCTGGGCCTGGCGTGCCTCGGCGTGCTGCTTCACCAGCTTGGTGAACCGGAGGTGTGGCAGCACGTGTTGATGATGGGCTGGGGATACGTCCCGATAATCGGAATTACCCTCGCAGCCTATGTGAATAACGTGTATGCATGGCGGGAGAGCTTTGACGGCGGGACCGAACGACCTCGAATGAGACCGCTGCTCTGGGTGAAACTGGTTGGCGAAGCCCTGGGCAACGTGATGCCCGCCTCCCAGATCGGCAAAGAAGTCGCGAAGGTGATGATGCTGAGGGAGAGAATGGGCGTGACCGCCGGGGTGTCATCTCTTGTGCTCACCAAGACGGGCGAGATGGTCAGCGGCGTTCTCTTCGTCCTGGGCGGCGTTCTTGCGGGTCTTCACCGCTACGTTTTTCCGGAGGAAATCCGATGGGCGCTGTTTGCCGCACTGACGATCGCTGTCGTCAGCGTGGCATTTACTGTGGTGAGACAGCGCCGCGACCCGTTCACCGGGCTCGTGAACCTGTTGCTGCGGATGCGGGTCACGTTTGTGTCTCGCTATCGCGACCGGGCCGGGAAAATCGATCGTAATCTGGCCGCGTTCTACCGGCTGAATGGTTGGCGTCTTGCGGGCCTGCTGGGTATGCACGTGGTGACGTGGGGCCTCGGAACGCTCGAGATCTACGTGATCCTTCATGTGCTGGGCGAACCGATGCCGCTGGTTTCGGTCTACCTGTTCCACTCGCTGATGATGGTGATCAATGTCATTTTCGGTTTCGTCCCCTACGGCATGGGGGTCTTCGAAGGCGGGCACGTGTTCCTCTTCCATCTGATGGGACTGGATCCGGGGACCGGACTGGCCGTGGGCATCGTCCGGCGGATCCGGAAGATCTTCTGGATGCTGTTCGGCCTGCTGCTGCTCCTGCTGGGGTCCCGCACGATCAGGTTCAGGACGCCGAAGGAAAAGGACGGCCCCGAACGAGTGGAAACCACGGCTTCATTGCACCACGGGTAAGCACCGTGTGGAATCCCCGATCGGCGCATCGATTCGTGCCTTGAAAGACTCTGGAGGAAGATCGTGAAGATTACGGCACTCATCCTGACCGCGACAATGGTGTTCAGCGCAATGACTCCGTCCGTTGCACAGGCGGCCTCACAACCACAGGGCCCGGAGCCGGATCCGGCTGTTGAAGCGGCCATTCAGGGGCTCGATGAGAAGACAGTGACGGTAATGCCGGGAAAGGATCTTGATCTGAACAGGCTCTCGCCCGGATTGTATGCGTTCGTGGTGTTCAATCTGAACGAGGCGGAAAGCGCGGCGATCGGCCGGATTGTATCCTGCGACTCGAATCGAATCGTCGTCGCGGCGGGTGCAGGCGGTGGATGGGAGATCGCGCTCCACGATATCGCGGTTCTGGCCGTCGCCGACAACCCCGGCGGTATCGAACTGTGGCGAATGGCACGGCGTGAAATGTTGGAGGTCCGTGAGACTGCGATGACGGATATTTCCGGCGAAACCCTCGATCTTACAGCCCTGAGGAAGGGATGGCACGCGCATGTATCCTACCGGACCGCCGGTAACAGACGCTCCGCCGCGGGAGTGATTGCGCGTATAGACACGAGCCATGTCGAGATCAAACCACGGAAAAAACCGGGAGTCCGACAGAGAATCCGGGCGGAAAATATCGAGCGCATTATCATTGTCCGAGATCGCAGCGAAATGGATCGCTGGCAGAAAGCGAGAGAGGCCATGCGTCAACTGCAGGGTCCGAGGGTCCGGTTGAGGGTGCCCTCGATATCGCCTGAATGGATGATCGGCAGGTTCGCAGGGTCCATCCAGGACACGCTCGTGATCCATTCCGAACGCGGTACCGAACGGATCCCCCGTGCTTTAGTCAAGGATCTGGACGTAAGCATGGGACGTCAACGGAGCACGATCAAGGGTCTGAGCATCGGATTTCTTGCGGGACTGGGCACGGCATTTCTGTTATATCCGTATAATGTATACGATGACGATAGAAGAGGGGAAGTTGGAGAAAGGGACCGCGCCGACCGATTCTTCTACGCCGTTCTGGTCGTGCCTCTCTCGACAGTCTGCGGTACCCTGATCGGGGCGAGGAAAATTACCGAAAAGAGGGTTGAGGTTCCACCTTCGCGAATCAATTTGAGCATCGCGCCAACAAGGGATAACGGGCTGCGGGGCGCGCTTTCGTTCAACTTTTAGGCGTCTGCCAGGGCGACAAAGGAGGAGTGAGGGAAGAGGAGTGAGGAGAGAGAGAAGAATCTGAAACCAATGGCATGATGGGGACCTTGCAGACCTGACGCCACGAGGCGACCGCCTTTTCCTTCTTCCTTTTTCCTTCTTACCTTCATCGACAAGGATAGTACAGAGAGTACGTCAAGGAGGTGAATCCATGAAGCCAACCGCCCTTGCGCTCATTGCAACCATTCTGATGTCCACTCCCGCTCTGTCCGCTTCACTCGCCGTACCACGGTCCACGGAGATGAACGTCACCGTAATGTCGCGCGGAGAGGTGGACCCCACAAAGCTGAAGTCGGAAACGTATGCGTACGTGGCCAAAAGAACGGAAGGCATCGAAGGGTCAGCGTGGGGACGAATTGTGCGAATCGATCCGGATGGTATCGTGATCGAATCCGAGGCCGCGCCTTTGGAAACGCGAAAGATATCGTTTGGCGACATTGACCTTCTGGCCGCATCGGAAGACCGGCTTTCCTTCGAGTCGTGGCTTGATGCGAGACTGGCGGCGGAGAAGATCACCGTCATGACCCGCGATGATCTCGACCTGACGAAACTCGCGACGGGATCGTACGCGCACTTTGTCTACACGTGGAAGGGGTTCACGAGGACGGCATCCGGAGAGGTTCTGGAAATGCGTCCGGATGGCATCATAGTCGAATCCGGGTCCGAACCCCCGGTTACGTTGACAATAGGCACTGCGGAAGTCGACACACTCGCTTTCTCCAGGACCGTACAGGCGGTGAAAAGGTGGCAGAAGTGGTCCGAACGCGGCATCGTCCAAATGTCGCGCTGGGATTTGAATCCTTCGATGCTTGAGGAGGGATTGTACATTCACGTCGTCTACGTCTCCGGCGGCGCAAAACGAAAAGCGGCCGGAAGGATCGTCGACAGGTATATCGATAGGATCGTGATTGAACAGCGTGTTGGAGGCAAGAACTCATTCGCGCGATGGCAAAGACTGGAAATAGCCTTCGGCGACATTCAGACCGTCATCGTCTCCAGGGATCATCGAATACGTACTTCGGATCTGTTAAGAGACACGATAATCTTTCTCCATTTGGCGCATTGATGCCGGACTCTTCTACTGGGACTCCATGATATCAACCTCACCTTTTCTTATCGTATGCCTGCTCCTGGAGATCCTGGCGCTGGGCGATTCCGTGTTCGCGGAAGAACTCCCCGGCGGAAAGCCCGAGCAGATCGGAGACACCAAAACCAGATTGCCAAGCGCCCGGAAATCCCTGTCAGAGAGGGACCGTGCCCTGGCGGTCGCTGAACGGGCAATCAGGTTATTCTATCAGACGGACGTCGTGGTGATGTCGTGGAGCACGCTTGACCCTTCAAAGCTGGAGGACGGTTGGTACGCGTATGTTGTTTACAAATATGAGACCGACAAGAGAACCGAACTCGCGGAAATTGCCGAAATTGGAGAACGACACCTTGCTATCTATTCCAGTTACGGTTCGTGGGGGTTTTCAGGCACACTGAGAGAAATCCCTTATGGCGACATCCACATTATCGTCGGCGCCGAAAATCGCGGTGACATTACCGGAATGAGAAAATTCAGGCAGGTTATACAGCGTCTTCTGGCCGACGCCAGGATACGTTTCAGAGCACCATCAATCATCGGGCAGCTGACGGAGAAGGGTTGGACCATCGGCAGGCTGGTTGACGTGAATCAAGATTCGCTTGTCATTCGTAACAGGACTGTTCGATAGCGCCGTCTACCGCGTGCCCGCTTCGTCACTCGCTGATATCGAGATCTTCAATGGCCGGCGAAGAAACACAGTTAAGGGGTTGTTAATTGGATGGGCAATTGGGAATGTCGTTGCGGCGGCGGTATACTAAGTAAGTACATGATCCGGGATATTACGACCCTGATGTCGCATTCACAAGACGTGCAGAGCGCTGGAGAGCGGCCAGAGCAGGTTTGATAGCGGTCCTGATCTCTACTGCGATCGGTTATAACATCAAGACCGACAGATGGATCGACGTACCACTGAAGGATCTCAATCTGAGCGTGGTGCCGTCACACAACAGAGGTATGGGAGCCGCGGTGTCGTTTGATTTTTGAGCGTTTGCCAGGGCGACAAAGGAGAAGTTAGGGAAGAGGAGTGAGGAGAGAGAAGAATCTGAAACCAATGGCATGATTGGGACCTTGCAGATCTGACGCCACGAGGCGACCGCCTTTTCCTTCTTCCTTTTTCCTTCATCCTTCTTCCCTCACCAACAGGGAGAATGACGTGAGTGAACACTGCTATTTCATGTCCGCAGGACAGTTGCGGGCAATTGTGGGGGACGATACGGACCACGGCGCGGGACGACACCAGCACAGCGGCGTCTGGTTTCTGTCGTCCACAAAGGACAGCCATACGGCGGTGTCTCAGGGGAACGGGATCCTGCTTTTCGGCCATCACAGGGGGACGCGG
>CAZKDZ010000189.1:0-9238 GCA_964551635.1 uncultured bacterium
TGCCTTCGATGCCGTCGCGACCGGCGACCGCTGGGGATGCACGACGTACAATGTTCGCTTCGACGATCCCGGACCCGCGCCCATCGGTTTCGCCTTCGAACTCGCGTCGGACAATCCCATCGAACGCACCCCTCCCGCATCCATCAGATGGAACTATTTCGATTGACGGATGCCGTTGGATATGTAACATAAATGTCGGATTGTCCAGCAAAACACCAAAAGCGCTCCGGCCTTTCACCGGGGCGCTTTTGGTAAGGAGATTGTCCGTGAACGTCCCACCGAAAGACGGATTTCGCGTCCCCGTCGAAGAATTTCGACGCCTCGTATGCGCAATCTTCGAAGCTGTACCTCTGCCCGCGGAGCACGCCCTGCTGATCGCCGATCTGCTGGTCGACACCGAACTGCGCGGCGTGGTCAGCCACGGCGTTTTGCAGGTGGAGCGCTATGTCCGTTCTTTTCAGGAAGGGCGCGCCAATCCCGATCCCACCATCCGGGTACTCCACGAAGGCCCCGCGACCGCCGCGCTCAGCGGGGACGGCGGCCTGGGGATGATCGTCGCCACCCGGGCGATGCAGATGGCCATTGCCAAAGCCAAAGAATGCGGCGTCGGCGTTGTCACAACAGTCTATCACGACCACCTGGGAAGCTCGGGGAAGTACGTGCGGATGGCCCTGAGGGAGGACCTCGTCGGCATCAGCCTTTCCGGTAGGAACGCCGCGCCATCCTACAATCGCGCCGACACCATACGCGGCTCCATCCAGGGCAGCCCGCCGCTGGCCTTCGGGATGCCCGCGGGCCCCGGTCGGCCCAACTTCCTGCTCGATTATGCCAGCCATTTCGAGGCACACGACGATGACGTTTGCAGGAATCCGGCGGTATTCGTGAAGGCCATCGGCATGTCTCACGTGGCCAACATCCTCTCAGGGACCCTGGGCGGGCAGATGCTGCCCGAATTCGACCGGCGAACCACGAGGTTCCAGGGCGCCGACCAGTCCGGGTTTCACATGGCGCTGGACGTGAGCCGCTTCACCTCGCCCGACGCCTTCAAAGCCGACATGGACTACCTGATGGACGAGACCGCGAAAATGCAGCCGCTGCCAGGGCTCTCAGATGCCGGTCTGCCGGGGCAGAGGGCCTGGAAGAAGGAGGCAGACTATCTGGAGAACGGCATTCCCGTCAGCGCGCAGGCGGTAAGGTCGCTCGAGGGCCTCGCACGCGAGTTTTCGCTTCCGTTCCCGTGGGCGTAGGGCTCGGCCGCACGATTTGAAACGCAGTTCCTTTGCTCTAACGGAACCAGTCGTAGTTCAGCCCGAGAGAACGGTCCTCGAGCGGCAGTTCCACGCGCTCTCCACCGCGGGCGGATGAGCGTTTCAGCGCAATCTCGACTTCCAGGGCCACGGCAATCCGCCGCCCCGAGTTCTTCGGTTCGTCCAGGCGGCCTTCCATGCAGTCGATCACGTCGTTCAGCGAGTAGACCGCGCCGTACGGATGCACGAACTGCGGCTCCGGCCACGGCATTTCGATGCGAATGTTGCCGGTCGTCTCCAGCTGCTGCTTCAGGTGCCATCGGCGGCCAGCTCCAAACTCGATCTCTCCCGTACTCCCCTCCAGCCGGACCCCTGGCGCTCCCGCCCGAAAATGCACCACCGTCTCGTCCGTCGTGACCATGATTCCCTGGCCCCTGAACTCATTGCTTCCTCCCGGACCGTCGAACTCGTCGGAGCCCGCTCCGCGTCGGGGGAGGTCTCCGATTCCCGAGACCCATGCAGGGGCGCTGTCCAGGAAGTACGACCAGTTCTGATGCTGCGCGAACGGCGAGTTCGCCTCGATCGACAGAATCTCCCCAATGGCCCCGCTTTGCACCAGTTCTCTGGCTTTTCCGAAAGAGGGGTGGGTTGTCGAGATCGCGCCGCAATTGAGGGGGACGCCCGCATCAGCGCAGGAGGAAACCATTCGGTCCGCCTCCTCGAGCGTGTGGCACATCGGCTTGTCGGTAACAATGCCGCGCGCCCCGTATTGCACCGCGAGACACGTCAGGTCCGCACGTCCTTTGGTATTCGTGGCGATGGCCACGATGTCCGGACGCTCTGCGCGAAGCATCGCTTCCGCATCCTCGTACGTCGCCTCGATGCAATAGCGTTCGCTGAAGGCCGCAAGCCGTTTGGGGTCCCGGTCGGCCGCCGCCGCCAGTTCCACCTCGGGTCGGCTGTGCAGCGCTTCCGCATACGAGGACGGATTGCCCTCGGTGCCCGGATGGTCGTGATGATAGAACCGCCGATGGATATCCAGTTCGGGCGTGGGCCGGTCCACGTCGTCGACGTCGAACAGGTCGGGAATGCGCTCGGCAAGATCGTAGAGCATGCCCATCCAACCCAGGCCGATGACTGCCGCTCGATATTTGGCCATGGTATCTCCTATCGCTGTGGAACTCAATCAGGCTGGGGACTGTAGGCTCAAACCTCAGTCAGCTACACTCGAACATTAACTCAGACGAAGACACAAAGACACAAAGGCACGAAGGAAAAACAGTAATCAATGGTCGGATAAATCAGCTATCAGCGGTCAGCCAGAGTCGGTTAGAGGTAAGAGGGTAGAGATTGCCTACCTTGTGAGGATTCTTCTCGTGCCGGAGGCAAGGAGGAATAACATACCGGGCAAGGATCTCTTCTACCGTCTTACCTCTCCCGGCTCACCGACTTTCCGCCATCCACGTCAGAAGATGCTGGTGTTCCTGCCGCGTATCCTGTATGGTATACACTTCCGCGAGACGAATACCTGTCCAATTCCCCGATTCCCATGTTCGCGGCCCGATTCACGGAGACGGGAAAGCGTCAATCCCCTCGTCAGGAGACCCGAGAATGAGAACAAGCAAATTGCTCGCGAAGCTGCGCGACGGCAGACCGGCCCGGATCTGCGGACTCGGTCACTTCATACCGGCATACATCCGGATGGCCGCGAACGCGGGCTACGACTGTATCTGGCTGGACGGGGAGCACCGCTGTTTCACCGACCGGGAAATCCAGTCGATGCTCGCCTACTTCCACCTGTTCGACATCGACTGCATGTTCCGGCCTCCCACCACGGAGAAAACAAGGCTGTATCGGTACCTGGAGGACGGCGCGACCGGCCTGATGATCCCCCACGTCTCGACGCCGGAGAAGGCGCGGATGCTGGTGGACGCCGTCAAGTTTCCGCCGGTTGGCGACCGCGGCCAGGACGCGGCCGGGCTCGATGCCGACTTCTATATGTCCGGCGGGGAAACATACGTGGACGATGCCAACCGCGAGACGTTTCTCGTCGTTCAGATCGAAACGCCCCAGGCCATGGAAAACCTTGACGCGATTGTATCCGTCGGGGGCGTCGACGGCCTGTTCATCGGGCCGGGCGATCTCGGTTTGAGGATCGACCGGCTGAAACCGGGATTCACGCTTGACGAGGCCATTCGAAAGGTCGCCGCCGTCGCGGGCGAACGGGGGATGGCGTGGGGCTGTCCGGCGGCTTCCCCGGATCACGTAAGAGAACTCTACGACATGGGCGCCCGGCTGATCGCCCACGGCAGCGAGTTCTTCGCGATGACGCAGATGCTTGAAGCGTGTTCACGCGACCTCGATCTGGCCTACGGCAGCGTCGACTGAAGTCCGCGGCCGGTTCCTCAGTCCCCCTCGAACCGGGTCAGCAGTTCGGCCGCCCGTTCCCTCATCGCCGGATCGTTGTGCCGCGCGATGATGCGCTGGAGCGCGGAGATGGCCGTCTCGTCTCCCTGCTCCGCCATGTCGAAAGCCATCCGGTCCCGCATGTCGTGGTATTTGTTGTCGTATTCCCTGATCTCCAGATCGTATTTCTCCCAATAGTACTTCAGCTTTTCGTCCTTCCAGCCCCTATAGATGTTCTCCCAGGTGTTCGGCTGGCTGTGGGGGAGTATGCTGCCCGGCGCGATGGGATCGCCGGCTTTCTGATATCGCGCGTCGATGGACATGCGTAGCCGGTCGGAATGGTTCGGAAGCCCCTTGTGAACGAGCATGCTGTGGAAGAAGAGGACGTCCCCCTGCTCGAACGGACTGTTGACCCAGGCGCCTTCAAGAGGATCGGTTATCTCGATTCCGCCGGCTCCCATGGCCGGCTTGAAGTCGTACACGCCCTTGCGATGGGAACCTGCGGCGACCTGCAGGCCGCCCATCCCGGACGGCAGGTCGCTGAGGGGAATCCACGCCGTGTACGTTTCGGCTGTCCCCTGGATGGGGATGAAGTCCTGGTGGGCGGGGGTCGTATAGGCCTCCCGCTGAGGAAAGATCGTCCTCGCGATGATGCGCGAATGAGGCAGAATCGGCTCACCGGTCATGCATTCAAGAAGCCGCACAATATTCGGATGATGCTGGAGCGCGTGAAACGCCTCGATGCTGTACATGTCCGCGTACACGTCCATGTAAGCCGGCTCCGGCTCAACGCAGAAACCGTTCAGGTCCGCGATTCCGTCCTCCGGCGGCGTGTCCTTCCTCGCCCATCCGGCTTCCCGTGCAATCCCAAGGAAGGCAGTTCGCAGCGCTTCCAGCATCTCTGCGGGCAACAGATCCCGGATGAAGAGATATCCGTCCTCCTGCATGCGCGCTCGCAGCGAAGTTCCGTCTTCCGCGATGTTTGTCGAGTCTTTGAATGGATTCAAAGCCATTCCTCCCGTCAGATGCATGTGAGACTTCCCGCATTGTTTCCTGAACTGCCTGTGCCGAGCCTGGTGATATGCGCATTTCGCAGTGGACGTCCTTCGCCGACCCTTCGACAAGCTCAGGGAGCGGCTCAGGGTTCAGGTTCAATGATAGCCTTTGCGTGCGATCAAGTCAGATTGCGGAAGAAGAAGCGCTGAGCCGTACCCCATAGAATGGCGTCTTTCTCGGCAGGGCTGAGGAAACTTGCGTGGTCCCGGATCAACGCCACGGCAGCGGGGTAGTCGGTCGTCGGGTCCTCCATCTCAATAGGTCCGCCGCTGTCGGACTCCCACATGCAGCGATGGGCGCCGTACGCTTCGACCACCCTCCGGATGAGCGGCAGGACGTCCAGGTAGGGCGCGCGGCGCGAGCACAGCGCCTGGAGCGGACCGATCTTGACCATCACCTTCCGATGCCGGGCGAACCGGAGCAGGACTTCCAGGTCTTCTTCGCTGTAGTCCGCTTCCCGGATGCCAACGTGGCACACGTGGTCGAGAATGACCGGCGTATCCGGGAATCGGGCGCACAGCCGGTCCAGATCGGGCAGCAGATCGACCTGCATGTTGAAGCTGATGGCAAGCTCGTGTTCCGCTCCAATAGCGAACATCTTCTCGAATGCCGGGTGATCCAGTGCCGACGGCGGTTCTCGGAAAGCGAAACATCCCTGTTGCGAGAGTTCGAGCATGGTCCTGTCCGGCTCCGGATCGTCCAGGCTGATCATGCCGGTGCCGGCGAACGTTTCCGGGTCGGCGGCGATGAGATCGAGGATGTAGCTGTGGTCGTAATCATACCAGATCATCTGGACCAGGTTGATGCGCACATTGCCCACCGACCGGCTGTAGCTGAAATACTCCTCCGGCGTGAACGTGGGATGCCAGAGGTCCTCTTCCTTGACCCTGGGCGACAGAGGGTAGCGGTCGAAATCGTCCGTCCAGACGTGGATGTGCGCGTCGATGATCCGGTGGGAGGATGTCTGGTCTGCCATGGGAACACCCCGATCGTGGTTCTCTTTGGGTCGCGAGATATCCGCGACCCCGGTCAACCTTTCCGCCCGCTTTGCGTGATGCAAACGGATTGGCTATATTTGTCCGTTCCGAAAGAACCTGAATCCCGTCGCACGGACTGAGTCATGGCGAAAGTGAAATACGACGGCGTCTGGCAACCCGATATGCTGGACCGTTTTCCAATGGATCCCAACGTCATGGTGGGGGACCTGGACCGTGAGCGGCTGGACCTTCTCCTCACATACGTGGCGGAGACCGGCCGAAGCGTGTCCCTTTCGGCTTTCATATCGGGGATCGTGGATCGTCACCCGAAGTATCTGCGCGTGAAAGAACTCTTCGAAACCTTCGAGGCATACCGGCGCATCGGCCAGGCCGTTTACGAACAGTGGCGCGCGGGCAACGTGGAGACGATATACGACCTGGCCTGCGGCCACGGTCTGCTGGGCATTCTGCTGGCCTGGCGGTTTCCCGCGCTTCGCGTAGTCTGTGTGGACCGGGAACGCCGGCCGGCCTTCGACCACTACCTGGAGATCGTCCGCGAACAGGCAGTGCCGATGGAGAATGTCGAGTACATCGAATCCGACTTCAATGACGTGGAACTCGGCCCGCGGTCCTACGTCATCTGCATCCACGCCTGCAACGAGGGTACCCGGGACGCCCTGGAGATGGCGGGCGCGGCGAACGCGTGTTTCGCGGCCATGCCCTGCTGCATCCGGGACCGGCTCTACCTGCGCCGGATCAACCACCTGGACGACGACAAGCGATACACGGCGGCCGTTGGCGTGATTGCAGGCCGGTACGGGGCCTACAAGATCACCGCGATCGACGAGCGCATCACCAACCGCAACCTCATCATCCTAGGCGCGCCCGCGCCGTCATCCTGATCCACGAAACGTAAAGCCCTTTCGGCATCTCGAGTGCGCCACTCTCTTCGGCGCGCCGATTTCATTCCCGAACGCCGTCTGTCACCACCTGTAGTCCTGTTCTCCGGCCTCGAAGGCCGCTGCCGACGCCATCATCGTCTCCAGGTCTCCCCTGGGACGGTAACCGATCAGCGATTTTGCTTTCGTGATGTCGTGATCGTACATCCAGCGCACCGGCAGCGTCACCTCCAGGGGTTCCCGTCCCCTGATTTCACCAAGGAGCCGCGCGCCCTCGGGATACGTGAACGGGGTCGGCGCTCCGCCGTTGAAGGACTCGCCAACCGCATCCGGAGACCTCAGCGCGCACACGATGCAGCGCGCGATGTCCCGCGCGTCGTTCGGCTGATAGTACCAGGGCCGCCCGGCTTCGTCACGGGCTGCGCACGGCTGATCGGGATCTTCGGCCCGCGCCTCGATCTCGCGCCACAGTTCGGTTCCGTCGTGCATATACATTTCCGTACGCGGCCCCGCCTGGCCCGCTTTCAATATCGCGCAGACCCGGCCGGCCGTGAACTGATCGAAAATCGCGCTGCCGGACAGCACGTGACTGGGCCGTACGATGGAAATCCGCAGCCCGGTCTCGCGGGACGTCCGTTCCGCCATCAGTTCCCCGATGTATTTGGACAGGGAATATTCGTCATCGGGCCGCTTTGGATGCAGTTCGTCCACGGGATGGTAGGCGCAGGCGATGTTCTCGCCGTTATTCGGAAACACGCCGGAAGAACTCACGTACACGTAGCGCTCCAGGCTGTCCGCGAACTGCCCGCACGCCCGCGACACCTCCAGGTTGATCTGCGTGTTGATCTCGAAATGGGGTCCCACGAGGTTGGCCGTGTGAATTACGGCATCCGTCCCCGAGACGATCTTCGTCGTGAACTCTCCGTCCGTCAGGTCCCCTTCCACGAGTTCCACGTCCAGACCTTCCAGCCGGGGCAGACAGGGATCGTCCGGCAAAACGGAGCCCCGGACCTCCAGATTCAGGTCCAGAAGCTGACGTACCAGCCGGCAGCCAACCTGACCCGCCGCGCCGGTCACGAGTATCTTCATGGCAGAACTCCTGATCGATTTGCGCGAAGACGGAAATTCGCTCTGCCGTCGCAGCGGACGGACGAACAGCTCCAATATATCCCCCGCGGTCAGGGATCGCAACCCCTGCGATCCCGCGTCCCGTCGCGCCCCTTTCGTTGTAATGGAATGTGTCTATCCGATTTGCTAAATTGGCTGGATATAACGCACGGATCTTCGCCAGTTCAAAGCCGTAACGCACATCCGATCTGTCGCCTTTCGTTCGTCCGCGCAGCCCCACGCCCATCCCGGAGCCCCGCCCATGTCCGCCTCACAACGCTTCCGCCCCGCGCACATGCACGCCATTTCCCGCAATCTGCTGCGAGCCGCCGGCGCCCCGCTCCACGTCGCCGAAACCGTTTCCGAAATCCTGGTTAACTCCAACCTCTCGGGCCACGACTCCCACGGCGTGCTTCGCATTCCGACCTATCTGGACGGTATTTCCGGCGGCGCCATCGTGCCGGACGCCGAACCGGAGATCGTCCGGCGGAACGGGAATACGCTGATTGTGGACGGCCACAGCGGGATGGGCATCTATACCGCGCGAAAAGCCATCGACTTCGCCATTGACAATGCCGCGGGGTCGGGTGTGTGCTGCATCAGTTTCAGGCGCGTGGGTCACTTCGGACGGCTCGGCGAGTACGCGGAAGTCGCCGCACGCGCCGGCTGTATCGCCATCATCACAATCGGCGTTGGTACCGTGGACGCCGTCGCGCCGTACGGTGCAACCCGCGGCCCCCTTGGGACGAATCCGATCGCCGTCGGCGTGCCCACCGGCGTCGACGCCCCGTTTATCCTGGACATCGCCACGAGCGTCGTGGCCGAAGGCAAACTGCAGGTGGCCCGCGCCGAGAAGTCGTCCATTCCGGAAGGATACATCCTGGACAAACACGGCAGACCCAGCACAAACCCGCTGGACTTCTACGACGGCGGATATCTCCTGCCGTTCGGGGCGCACAAGGGCTCCGGACTCCTGCTGCTGACCTGCCTGCTGAGCGGCCTGTCGGGCGTTCCGGAAGTGGAAGAGGGAACTCTTTCAGGCGCCTTCATGCAGGTGATCCGCATCAGCGCCTTCACGCCGCTGGAGTCCTACCAGCGCGGCATTCGCGCCTTTCTGGACATGATCAAGGCCATCCCCCCGGCGCCCGGCTTCGACGAGGTCCTCGTCCCGGGGGACTTCGAACACCGCACCCGCGTGAAACGCCTTCGCGACGGATTCGACGTTCCGGGACCCATCGTGGAGGCGTTGACGGACCGCGCGGACGGGCTCAACGTATCCATGTCGGAAGACACGGTTGAACCGGCTGATGAGGAAAGGTATATAAAGCGGTGAGAGGTGAGACGTTAGAAGAAATGCGGGGAAGAGGTCTCGCTCTCAGATAACCATTCGGTTATCGAAAGCGACATCTCTCGCGAGTACTGCCAGAGCAGGGCGCGTTGTTCCGTCCCTCACAGATTTGCGGTTTTCTCCGGGTTCGGCAGGCCAGTGTTTCCGGTGCGACCCGTGCGGGTATTCGCGCCATGCCTGTGGCAGGCCCCGCGCCCA
>CAZKDZ010000190.1:0-7422 GCA_964551635.1 uncultured bacterium
CAACACCGCCACGCCAAGCTGCCTGCTGATGGCCCTGGCGCCGTGTTTCCTGTCTACGTGGCCGATCTCGTGGCCGATAACCCCCGCCAGTTCCGATTCGTTTTCCGCGGTTGTAATCAGCCCGCGGTTGACATAGAGCCAGCCCCCGGGAATGGCGAAGGCGTTAACCTCGTCCGCATCCACGACCTTGAAATAGTACGTCAGCCCGGAACGACGGGAGTACCGCGCAAGCATCTTGCCAAGCCCGCTTATGTACGCCGTCACGACGGGATCGTTGTAGAGCTTGAGGTCCCGCTCGATCTCCCGTGCCGCTTCGCGGCCGATTTCGACTTCCTGTTCCGTACTCAATACGTTGAACCGACCTATCGTCGCGCACGACGCCATCGATCCGACCAGGCAGACAACGATCAGTCTCTGCAGACAAGGTATTTTCGACATCCCTGGAGTGGCCTTTCACTAAGTTTCGATCTGCAGGATCCCCCGTCTCCCGTCGACTCTGGCCCGACGTCCGATCGGCAGAACGCGACGTCCGGATCCGTGACCATACGGGAGTCCGCAGAAAACCGGGGCGTCAATGGAAGTTGAAAAATCGCGAAAGACCTCGTCCACGGTACCCTCCTCCTCCCGTTCCGGCTCGCAACCTTCAAAACGCCCGAACACCACGCCGGCCACGCGGTCGAACATCCCCGCCATCCGGAGCTGCGTCAGCATGCGGTCCACCCTGTACGGTGCTTCGTTTACGTCTTCCAGAAAAAGAAGAGCGCCACTCGTATCCGGCATATATCCGGTACCCATGAGCGAGGCGATCACCGAGAGACAACCGCCCAGCAGCTTTCCTTCCGCGGCTCGACCCCGAATCGCCGCGACGCCCGACAAGTCGTCAAATCGCCCGCACATGAGCGCGTTCCACAGAGACGTTTCCGTTGCTTCCGGCATTCCCGAGGCGGTAACGTCTCCGCACAGTGTCACGCCGGTGTAACTCACCATCCCCGTGCGACGGAGAATCCCCAATTGCAGCGCGGTCGTATCGCTGAACCCCACCAGGGCCTTCGGACATTCGCGGATTGTCCCATAGTCCAGAGACCCGAGTACCCGCGCCGCACCGAATCCCCCTCGGGCCGCAAAGACGGCCCGGACCTCGGGATCGGCGAACATGGCGTTCAGATCGTTCGCCCGTTCGACGTCCTGTCCCGCGAGGTACCGATCCCGACGGTAAACCGACGTTCCGACCCGCACCCGGAAACCCCGCTTAAGGATGTACGATAGGCCAGGGCGCAATCGTTCCCGTTCGAACGATCCGGATGGCGACACAATGCCGATCACGTCGCCAGGTTGTAGATTTGGCGGAACAATCAAGGGAGGCTCCCGAATTCAAACATAACGACGTCAGATGGCCGAAAAACGTACACGGAACTTCAGGACGCCAGTGATTTCAATATCCCATTGGCGAAATCGGTCAGCGTGTCGTCACGCGCGCCCATGATGACCACCCGATCCCCCGGTCGCGCTTCTTCGACAAGCCGGCGCGCGACTTCCTTTCGCGTATTGTAAAACGCCGCGTTCACGCCCTGCCCTGAAATCGCTTCGACCAGATCACGGGACGAAATATCGCGCACCGCGGTTCCGCCCGCATAGAAAATCTCAGGCATCGCAAGCACGTCTCCACGCTCCATCCCCGTTGAAAAGGCCGAGATCAATCCGTCCTTGAGAAACCGCGTTGGCGCGAATCCGGTAGGCTGGAACATCACCAGCAGCCTTCCGGGTTGTTCCCTGAGCGCGGAGAGCGTGGCCGCAATCTTGTCGGGATTGTGTGCGAAATCGTCAATCACCGTCACGCCGCCCGCGGAGCCCAGTACCTGCAGGCGGCGCCGGATGCCCGCGAAGGTCGCCAGCGCGGCAGCCGTCTGCGCCAGGGGAACATCCAATACCGAGCAGGCGGCCACGGCCGCGGCGGCATTCGAAACATTGTGCCTGCCGGGCACCATCAGGCGAAAGTTGGTCCCGCTGATCTCAAACGCCACGCCATCCGCCAATGGCCGGACGTTTTCGGCGCAGACCTCCGCGCGGCGATTGTCCACCCCAAAACCGATCCCCTCAACGTCGAGCGCCACGGAAAGTTTGCAGTCCATGTTGATGACTGCCGTCCGACGGGCCTTTTGTACAAACTCCAGAAACATCCCGCGCAGTTCCGGCAGTGGCTTGTGGTCCAGCGAAATGTTCGTCAGAACCGAAATTGAAGGTTCGTACAGGACAATCGTACCGTCGCTCTCATCCGCCTCAATCACCTGCAGACCGGAGTCGCCGCAGATGGCGTTCCCCGACAGCGGTGACGAGCCGTTCAGCAGCGAACCTCCAAGAATCGCTGTAGGGTTTCGCCCCGCATGCCTCAGGATGTGGCCGATCATGCCGGTAACAGTCGTCTTTCCACTCGTGCCGCCAACGGCCACGCCCTCCGCCCTGTTGAATTGTTCGGCCAGTACCTCCGCGCGCTTGCGCACCGGAATCGCCCGGCGCAGCGCGGCGCGTACGTCGGGGATTTGTTCCTCCACCGCGGCCGACACGATCAGTTCGTCAACGGAATGGTCAACTCCCGATCCGTCCTGCGGGAATAACGCAATCCCCTGAGAGCGGAGATTCTCGAACAGTTCCGCACTCTGGCCGTGGTCCCGGCGACGGTCCGACCCCCTCACCGAAAGCCCCTGATGGCGCAATACCTGAGCCAGCGCGCTCATACCGCTTCCCCCGATCCCGCAGAAAAAAACCGTCTTGAGGGCCGTCACGTCCTCTCCTTTCACGATACAACCAACGCGCGGATTGACACCATGCTAAAGACCGGCGTACGGATTGTCAAGTGTACCGGATAATCGACGGGAATCCGATTCTCGATAATCCGTCGCCGGCCCGGGTGGATGAAGCCGTGTGACCGTTTCCGGACGGATGTCGCAGGGCTTCTTTCATTGACACACAAACATGCGTACAGTATATTTTGACCTCTGGGCTTCAGGCGTGTCTCGTATTACAACCTCCTATTATACAAGGAGTTCTACATGGGCGGCGTGTTTCGTCACGTGCTGACCGACGTGGACCGCGGCCAATGGGTCGAGTCCGTATGCATGGATGAGGAAACCCTCTCCCTGGGGACGGGATATACGTGGAGCGTAAAAAAGAAAACCCTTCACGGCGGCCTGCAGGCGGGTATCGACCTGGTTGAAGTGGACAACGGCGCATTCTCGTTCACGATCGTACCGACACGCGGCATGGGGATCTGGAAGGGCGTCTACCGGGGTATCCCGCTGGGTTGGGAATCCCCCGTTCGCGACCTGGTCCATCCGGCCCACGTCGATGCCAACGACCGGGGTGGCCTCGGATGGCTTAAGGGCTTCAACGAGTGGATCGTTCGCTGCGGCATGGAAAGCAACGGCGCGCCGACGAACGACGTGGTCATCGACAACAACGGCAACGAGGCCACGGTATTCCTTCCGCTGCACGGGAAGATCGCGAACATTCCCGCGCGCCGCGTCGAGGTTCTCATCGACCTGTCTCCGCCGCATCGAATCACCGTCGTCGGCGTTGTGGATGAAGCCATGATGTTCGGTCCCGCGCTGCGATTGACCACGCACATTTCCACGGAGCCCGGATCCAGCAGCTTTACCATTTCAGATCGGATTACCAATCTCAACAACAAACCCGCCGAAATGCAGATGTTGTACCACTGCAATTACGGCCCTCCGCTGCTGGAAGAGGGCAGCGTCCTTGTGGCGCCCGTGAAATCCGTATCACCGAGAGACGCAACGGCGCAAAAGGGGGCCTCCGCATATGGCAAGTTCGGGGCGCCGGAGTCCGGTTTTGTCGAACAGGTCTTCTTTTACGAACTGGCGGGAAAGCGGGGCAGCGGTCAGACGGCGATCTTGCTCAGGAACGCCAGGGGTGACCTGGGTTCCAGCCTGCACTGCTCGCTCAACCAGTTGCCCTGCTTTACGCTGTGGAAGAATACCGCAGCCCCCGAAGACGGATACGTCACGGGCCTGGAGCCGGCCACCAACTACCCGAACCCGAAGCCGTTCGAGCGGAAACAGGGCCGGGTCGTCAAACTCGATGCCGGCGAGACCCGCCGGATGGATCTTACCGTTGCCGTACACAACGGTAAGAAGAAAGTCCGGAACCTCGAGCGTTCGATCAAGCAGATCCAGAAAAACGTAAAAGCCAGCGTCTCCACCAAGCCCATTGAGCGGATCTCCGGGACGAACTAGGGAAGCCGTCCACCGGGAACACGGAAAGGAAGAAGCCCGTGAAGGCCGAAACGACCTTCCAAGAACTCATTCTTCGCCTTGAGCGATTCTGGGCGGATCATGGGTGCATCGTCTGGCAGCCGCTCAGCGAAAAGGTGGGCGCGGGCACATGGAACCCGGGTACGGCGCTTCGGGTGCTGGGGCCGGAGCCCTGGAACGTGGCCTACGTTGAACCCAGCTTTCGACCCGACGACGGTCGGTTCGGCGAAAACCCGAACAGGATGCAGATGCACACGCAGTACCAGGTTGTTTTAAAGCCCGAGCCGGGCAACCCCCAGGAACTCTACCTGGACAGCCTGGAGGCGTTGGGTCTCAGCCGGGGGCGCCACGACATCCGTTTCGTGGAGGACAACTGGGAATCGCCCGGTCTCGGCGCGTGGGGCCTGGGCTGGGAGGTCTGGCTCGACGGCCTGGAAATCACCCAGTTCACCTATTTTCAGCAGGCCGGTGGCCAGCAGCTCGACCCCGTGCCCGTGGAGATCACCTACGGCATGGAACGTATCGCCATGTACGTGCAGGATGTGCGCGAGGTCTGGCAACTCCGCTGGAACGAACAGGTCTCCTACGGCGACATTCTCCGGCAGCAGGAGGTGGAGTATTGCAATTACGAGTTCCACCACGCGGACGTCGGGCGGCTGCAGTCCATGTTCGATCTATTCCATGATGAAGCGAAAGCCGCTGTAGACCGCGGACTCGTGATTCCTGCCCATGACTACGTCCTGCGTTGCTCTCACACGTTCAACCTGCTGGATACCCGGGGTGCTATTGGCGTTACGGAGCGTGCGCGGTACTTCGCCCGGATCCGCGACCTCGCGAGGCAGGTCGCCGAAGGGTTTCTGAAACAGCGTGAAGCGTCAGGCCACCCCCTCATCAGGAAAACCGACGAGGCGGACGCCCCGAAACCCGGTGGGGACGCGGGTTCTCAGGAGCGCGCCGACCTGCTCCTGGAGATCGGATCCGAGGAACTGCCGCCCGATGACGTGCGGTCCGGCATCGAACAGCTCGAACGCTCCCTTCCCGAGCTTCTGAGAGAACAGAGACTTGACTATGATGAAATCGAAGTAACGGGCACGCCCAGACGGCTTGTAGCCAGCGTCAGGAATCTGAAGGGACGCCAGCCCGACCGGGAACGCGAAGTGCGCGGGCCGGCAGTCAGGGCCGCGTACGACGGCGAAGGCAAACCGACGCGGGCACTGGAAGGGTTCTGCCGCGGCCAGGGCGTCTCTACCGGCTCGGTGGAACACAGGAGGGACGACAAAGGCGTTGAATATGTCTATGCACGGCGCCACGAGCCCGGACTTGAAACCCCGCAAGTCCTGACCGAACACCTTCCGGGATTGATCGAAGGTTTGAACTTCCCGAAAACGATGCGCTGGGATTCCGGCGGTTTCGCCTATCCCAGACCTCTGCGCTGGATCGTTGCCCTTTTCGGAAACCGGATAATATCGTTCCCATTCGCACGGATCAGGAGCGGAGGTACCAGCCGCGGACTGAGGCCCGACGGCGACCCGCCCGTTCATTTGGCGTCCGCCGATGCCTATCGCCCGAAAATGGAAGAACTGGGCCTGATCGTCAACCGCGAACTACGAAAGGAAACCATTCGGAATCAGGTACTCGCGCGGGCGCGCGAGGTCGGCGGCAGCGTTCCGGAAGATCCCGAACTGCTCGACGAAGTTACCGACCTGGTCGAAGCGCCTTTCGCGCTGCGCGGCGGGTTCGACGAGTCGCATCTCGAACTTCCCGAAGAGGTCCTGGTCACCGTACTCAAGAAGTACCAGCGCTGCTTTCCCGTGGTACACGCTGAAACAGGCCGGCTGCTGCCGTGGTTCGTGGCGGTGTCCAACGGCCGGCCGGCCGACCCCGGTCCTGTCGTGAAAGGGAACGAGAGTGTCGTTCGCGCCAGATACGCGGATGCCGCCTTCTTCTACCGTGAAGACGGCCGAAGGGCCCTGGAGGACTACCTGCCGCGTCTGGATACGCTCACCTTCCAGGACGAACTGGGCTCCGTCAGGGACAAGAGCGTCCGAATCGAACAGCTGCTCCCTGTCGTCGGGTCGGATCTGGGCCTAAACGAAAGCGAAATGATCACGGCCAAACGGGCGGCCCGCCTCTGCAAAGCCGATCTGGCCACCGGAATGGTCGTGGAGATGACGTCCCTTCAGGGTGTGATGGGCCGTTACTACGCCATGTTGTCCAGGGAATCCAACGAAGTGGCGGCGGCCATCCAGGAGCACTATCTTCCACGGTTTCCCGGCGATGTACTGCCGTCAAGCGAGTCCGGATTCGCGGTTTCCATCGCCGACCGGCTGGACAGCCTGGCCGGCCTGTTCTGCGCCGGAGTCAGGCCCCGGTCGACCGCCGACCCCTACGGGTTGCGCCGGGACGCGCTGGGCCTGCTGGCGCTGCTTGTCGGAAGACGCCGTCACTTTTCCCTGAAGAAGGGTCTTGAGGCCGCGGCGGCGGGGCTTCCAATCCGGGTTGAACCCGATCGACTGGATGAAGCGTATACGTTCATCCTGCGACGTCTGGGCGTACAGCTCAAAGACGAAGGTTTTCGTCATGACGTTGTCGAGGCTGCGCTTTGGGGCGGATGCGACGATCCGTTCGGGCTCCGCACCACCGTGGAGGGTCTCGATCAGTTGGTCCGTTCGGAAAGCTGGACGGAAACGCTCCATGCATACGCGCGCTGCAAGCGCATCGTTCGTGACCTGGAGGTATCCCATTCCCTGAATCCGGAGGCAGACCCGGATCCTTCCTCGCGGGCCCTGCATCTGAAATGGGAAGCGGCCCAACGCCTGATGGACCGTTCGGATGACGGGATCGGCACCCTTGGAACGGTGCTGGCTGACCTTCGCGGCCCGATCAATCGCTTCTTCGAGGAAGTCCTGGTTATGGATGAAGATCCGGTACTTCGCCAGGCGCGCCTGGCGCTGGTTCAACGTATCGCTTCTCTCGCCAAAGGCGTTGCGGACCTGAGCAGACTGGAGGGGTTCTAGTGTCCTGTCCCAGAAATAGCTTTACATAATCGTTCGACTTTTTCGAGGATCGATTGTGCGGTGGCGGTCCAGACGAAAGGTTTGGACGTCTCGTTGTAGTTGTCGGTGAAGGTTTGAATTCTGTCGATGAGTTCTTT
>CAZKDZ010000191.1:0-23305 GCA_964551635.1 uncultured bacterium
CGCCAGTATGGTGACGAAGGTCTTGTGCATCCCTTCCGTCCACATCTTCATCCGAAGCGTCCTCCGCCAGTGGGGCGTCCGGATTTCCATCTCCAGTTCGGCGTAACTGGTTTCGCTTCGGTACAGGCGGTCCATGCGATCTACGAGGACATGAATGTCGCGGATCTCCTCTGCGGACGAGCCGCCCGTGGATGCCAGGATGAGCCCGGTCAGTGTCAGTGTACGCACGCTGAACATCAGGTACACCCTCCGCTGTCGGAGTCACCGGCCATACCGGTCCGTTGGCAACCCCCGTCAGATCCTCACCGCTTCCAGAACGGACTCGCCGCGTCCGAAAACCTGACTCGCCCGAAGTCATCGGGAGCGTGAAACTGCGGCTCGGGTGTCAGACTTGGGCGCCACTGGCTGAACTGGGCGTTGGTTTTGCCGCCAAGCCGGTTCAGGTTCAGGTTCCACACGTCGCCCGGCGCCGGCGGCGTATGCTTCGCAACGCCGGCGAAATTCTCGAAGGGTATGGCAGCCTCGAGAACCCAGTACGAGTCGGTATCCTCGTCGTTGTTCAGCGTACCCGCGATATACGTTGAGACCTGAAGGCCCTGTGCCCGCCACCCCGTGTCGTCGACCACACCCGGGCCCCTGGGATTGAACCGGTCCAGAAAAATGCTCAGGACGTTCATCTCTATATTGAAATATACGTGCGGCCGGTCCGGGTCTGGGGCTGTGAACACCTCCACGCAGTCGTCATCGTACACTTCGCTGTTGCGCCGGGTGTGGTCCGCCCAGATATGGGCGTCTTCACAGATGTACGCCACGTACAGATGGGAATCGTCCCAAAGCATCTTGGCCACCGTCTGCTCCCGCTTGCCGTCGATGTACCAGGGGAAGACAAACGCGCCCACGTCCGGCGCAGCCACCCACGCCGGTTCGTCCAGCCGTCCGTCAATCGTTATCGGCGTTCCGGCGCGATAGATCGTGTAGCCCTGCCGACCTTCGGCATGCGCTGAATCCACGGCCGTCAATACCGCAGCGATCACAAGACACGCCAGCAGAAATTCCATCTTCCGGCCTCCTTTTTCTGGGTTTCGAGGTCAACCTGTTGCCTCGCACAACGTGCGCAGAAACGCTGCATCCGCCATCAGCGCGGCCTCCGGATCGTCCTCCCTGACGAACTCGACCTCCAGATATCCGTCGAAACCCGCCGCGGAAAGTTCCCGGACGACCGCACGATAGTCCACGTATCCGTCCGATATCAGGCTGCGCGCGTTCCGGCCAGGCGCGGTATAGTTCTGGGCGTGGACGGTTGCGACGTGTGGCGCCACCTGGCGCGCCGCCGCAAAGACCCGGCTGGCGCTGTCCGTGTACATCGGCTGGAAATTCAGGTGAAAATTGGGCCGGTCCACGCCCTCCACCAGCCTCATGCTGCCCCCGGGCGTATCGCACAGGTATCCCACGTGCATCTCCAGGACAAGGCTTACGCCCCGGTCACCGGCGCGGTCGGCGAACCGGCGGAATCCGGAAATCGCCTTCCGCCAGTCCTCGTCTGTCGCTTCGCCCGAACTGCAGGATCCGGCCCAGACCCGGATTCTGTCCGCACCCAGATCGGTTGCGGTATCCAGACCCTCGACCATCTCCCGTTCGAATCCGTCCGAGACCGGATTGATGTACGATCCGTATTGCGAAACTTCCAACCCTCGCTCCCGAATGGCGCGGGCGATCCGCCGGTTTTCCCGTGAGTCATAGGCACCGGGCATATGATCCGGTTTCCCCCAGGGCTCAACACCGTCGAAACCGGCCGCGGCGGCAAGATCCAGGACGTGCTCGAACGGCCTGTCTTTAAACGCGATGGTGCAAAGTGCAGTCTTCATCTGCCCGTCTCCCGCGAAATGGACCCAAAATACCCCGACCGCGATCCGATGTCAATCCGAATGATGGCTTCCCGATGCAGTTCGATGGCCCGGCCGGCCGAACGAGAAATGCGGAATTTCGCGCCTACGTGAATCAACGATCCGGTTGACAGGGCCGCAGACCTTTTTTACTTTAGCCGGAAGGAGTGAATCGCGAACGTCCGAAACCGTCCGTGCGCCAACTCGCCGTGGAGTCCGGCTCAGCACCCGATCCGACCCTGTCTTCGCGAGTGCCGCGGCAGGCTGCTTTATCAGATCAACCGGAACCATCGATTTCGGGAAGGAAGGCGATGAAGCGTTTCAAATTCGGAATCCTGGAAGACGTGCTGAAATCAGACTGGGTGGATGTGTTCCCCAGAGCGAAAGCGCTCGGTTACGACGGCGTCGAGCTGGGCGTCAGGGCAAGCACGTATCGCGCATCCGACCTCTGGAGTGATGAGGGCATCGACGCCCTGGGACAGCGCGCTGAAGCGGAGGGCGTCCCCGTTTTCTCCGTGTGTCTGCACACGTTCTGGCACTATACCTTTGCCGACCCGGACGTGGCGAACCGCTTCATGGCGAAACAGATCGTGTTCCAGGCCATTCATGCCTGTAGCGTTCTTGGCATCCGAACCATACTCATCCCGGTCACGAATCCGCTGGGGCTGCCGCCGCGCGAGGCCGCACATCGCTGGGCATACGAAACCCGCGCCGTTGCCGCGGAGGCGGCCAGCCAGGGCATCCACGTCGGCCTGGAGAATGTGGGGCGCAGCCACGTCGTAACCGGTGAACAAATGATGGAACTGATCGATGCGGTGGACAATCCGAACGTTGGCGCCTACTTCGACGTCGGCAACGCGCAGATGCTGGGCAGCAACTCGGTTGCCGATATCCATTGTCTGGGTGACCGGATCGTACAGGTCCACATCAAAGATCCGCGAACAGACCGCACGCCTTGTTACGTAGGCGAGGGTGAAATCGACCTGAAAGGCTGCCTGAAAGCGCTGGTTGAAGTGGAATACGCCGGTCCGCTCGTGTTTGAGACGCCGCCGATGGAAGACGCGCTGTCAACCGCGGAACGTAACCTCAGAACGCTGAAATCGCTCGTCGAATCGGCCGCCGGGGAACCGAACGGTAACGCAAATGTGTAAACTCGTGTAAGAAACAGGCCCACAACAGATCAAATATATGCAGAAATCCCGCTCAGCGCTTTTCAGCCAGCGGGATTTCTTGTTGCCTCTATCCTACGATTTCAGCTTCCGATTCCTGAACGCGTAAACCAACCCGTGCAGAACCAGGTCGGGTTGGAAATCGTGCGGAGATTTGAGATAGGGCGACAGGACCGGCGCGTCGCCGCCCGTGAGAACGACCCTCGGCGCTCCGTCCGTTGCGTCTCTCAACTCTTCGACCACTCGATCCACGGCACCGGCCGCCCCGAACACCACGCCCGCCCGAATACATTCCTGCGTGTCCCGCCCCACCGCCGTTGCAGGCGCGGCGAGGTCCACTTGGGGCAGCAAACTGGTCCCCGTCGCAAGCGCTTTCGCCATGGCCTTAAGGCCCGGCGAAATTGTGCCGCCCATAAAACATCCTCCGGCGGAAACCAGATCGACTGTAAGGGCTGTGCCAACATCAACAACGATGACGGAACCGCCGACCTGCCTGAACGCGGCCCCGGCAGCCAGAAGCCGGTCGACGCCAACCGCCTCGGGATTCTCGACGGCGACGTCGATCCCGGGATCGGTCACGGGATTCGCCTCCATCAGATCACACCCCGCCACCGACCGGACGGCCCTGTCCATCACTTTCGTCAACCCTCTGACTACCGACGACGCAATGGCGCCTTCCAACTCCGTGGCTGCGATGCCCGCACGTTCCAGCGCATTGCCAAGGCATGTTGAGTACGCAGTGCTGGCAAGCCCCGCGTCCGTGTCCATGCGCCAGCGAGTCCGCATGTCATCGCCGTCGAACACGGCGCAGCCGATACTGGAATTCCCGATGTCAAATGCAAGAATCATTCAGGTCAGCAAATCTGGCGTGCTGTCCGAAGACCGCGAAACGTTGATTGAGGACCCAACGTGAAGAACCTCCAGGACACTAGACTTTCGTATCGCCTCCCACGTCGCCGGCCAGGACCCTCCGGACCCCGCCGTCCGCGCCCCGAACCAGCAGCGCCCCATCGGTCCCGAGATCCTCCGCCACACCCCGGACCGTGCCGGAATCCGTCCTGATGCAAACCGGTTTGCCCAGCATCCGGGCTTTGCCGGTCCACAGTTTCCTGATCCCTTCCGCATCGTGCCCGTCGTAAACCTGTTCCAGTGCCCCCAACGCTTCCGCCAACATCGCCGTCCGGTCGTGTGTCCGACCCGTACCACACCGAAGGGACGTGGCGGTATGCTGCAGGCCCGAGGGAAAGTCGGCCTCTTCCTGATTGACGTTTATCCCGATGCCGAGAACGGCAAAGTCCAGACTGACGTCGCCGCCGCGCACCTCGGTAAGGATGCCCGCCAGCTTGCGATCGTTCAGGTACAGGTCGTTCGGCCACCTGACGTCCGGGCACACACCGGTTGAAGCCTCAACGGCGTCGGCGAGCGCGACGGCCGCGCCAAGGGTAAGCATCCAGGCGTGTGCCAGCTTCAAGTCGTAACGGAGTATCAGCGAGAACCAGAGTCCCACGCCGGGCGGCGAAAACCAGTTTCTGCCCAGGCGTCCGCGACCGGCGTTCTGATGTTCCGCAAGCACGACGGTGCCGTGTGCCGCACCGGTCAGCGCGGCCTTTATCGCCAGGGCATTGGTCGAATCCAGCTCCAGAAAGCAGGCGAGTGAACGGCCCAGAACACGGCAGCCGAGTCCTTCCTGAATACGGCTCCGGACGATCACGTCGGTTTCGGTGGTCAGGCGAATGCCCTCTCCTGGACGTTCCGTAACAGAATAGCCGAGACGACGCATCGCTTCAACCGAGCCGCGCACGTCGTCGGGACTGCACGAAAGCGCAACGGCAATTTCCGGAACGGGAACATGCGTTCCCCGTTGTCTGCCAAGCGCCTCGAGAACCCGATAGGAAATTGGAGTTTCGGCGCCACCCGCGAAGGTTGAAGATCCCTTCAATCAATACGCCCTTTTTTCGCTCATTGGAACAGCAGGCTCATATCCATGGCCTGCGCCGAATGCGTCAATGCGCCAACCGAAATCAGGTCCACACCGGTCTCGGCAACCGCTCGAACGGTTTCGAGGGTGACGTTGCCGGATGCTTCGATCTGCGGCCTTTCCGGACCGTCGGCCCTCACCCGCGCTACCGCGAGGCGAATGGTGTCCAGATCCATATTGTCCAGCATCACCCGGTCCACGCCCACCGCCAGCGCGTCGTCCAGTTCGCGAAGGGTCTTGACCTCCACTTCGATCATCGCCCGTCTGCGGTCCCTGGCCATCGCCGATTTAACCGCCGTCACCGCCGGCCCGATACCGTCCGCCGCTTCGATATGGTTTTCCTTGAGCAGCACCGTGTCGTGCAGGCCGAAACGGTGATTCGCTCCTCCCCCGGCGGCTACCGCGTATTTATCCAGCACCCGCAGCCCGGGCGAGGTCTTCCGTGTGTCGAGAATCCTGACGCCCGTTCCGGCAACGGCCGCCACGTAGTCCGCCGCCAGAGTTGCGATTCCGGACATGCGCTGCAGGAAATTCAACGCCGTCCGCTCCGCCGTAAGGATGCCGCGCGCGGGGCCGGCGATCTCCGCCAGTACATCCTCCTCATCGACGCGGGCGCCATCCTCCGTTCGAGGCGTCATCCGTATTCGCGAGTCAACCCGGTGAAATACGCGTCCGGCCACCGCCAGGCCCGCGATCACACCTGACTCCCTGGCAATAAGCACGCCTCGTGCCCGCGCGTTCGGGCGCACGGTCCAGGCGGTTGAAATATCGCCGTCGCCCACGTCTTCCGTGATCGCTGTGTCGACCACGCGATCGAGGCCATCCCATTCCGTCAGGTCCGACATCACAGCCCGTCTTCCCGCCTAGGAGGCGTCGTCCGAGGCCCCCTTCATGTCCGATTTCAACTGGTTGATCCGGTCCCGGTATTCGGCCGCTCGTTCGAACGCCAATTCCGCCGCAGCCCTGGCCATCTTGTCCTCGAGGTCCGCAATCACGTCCATAATATCGGCGCCGGCCTCGTACCGGGACGCCTCCTCCGCCGCAGCCGGCATCTCCTCCTGCCGGGCATCGGCGACCGCCGTCGTCTGCAGGATCTCATCCCGGCTCTTGTAGACCGTCTCCGGCACAACACCCAACCGTTCGTTGTATGCCTGCTGCACCTGGCGCCTGCGGTCGGTCT
Organism: uncultured bacterium; assembly: GCA_964551635.1. Taxonomy (GTDB): domain Bacteria; phylum Latescibacterota; class UBA2968; order UBA2968; genus JAAXHE01. The sequence continues at coordinate 6,211 of CAZKDZ010000191.1, forward strand.
CTTCAATTGCCCGTCGGATGGAGTCCGTCATCCGGTCCGCGTACAATATGACCTGGCCGGCCAGATTCCTGGCCGCGCGCCCGGCCGTCTGAATCAGCGAGCGCGTCGAGCGCAGAAAGCCCTCCTTATCCGCGTCCAGGATCGCGACAAGGGACACTTCCGGCAGGTCCAACCCCTCGCGCAGCAGATTCACACCCACCAGAACGTCGAACTCCCCCAGACGCAGCGCCCTGATGATATCGACCCGTTCCAATGAGTCAATCTCCGAATGCATATAGCGGGCGCGTATACACAGATCCCGCATGTATTCGGCCAGATCCTCGGACATTCTCTTGGTCAACGCGGTGACCAGCACGCGTTCATTGCGGTCCACCCGCTCGCGGACCTCGTCGATCAGATCGTCCACCTGCCCGCGAACGGGACGCACCAGCATCTCCGGGTCCAGGATCCCGGTTGGACGGATGATCTGTTCGACCACGATTCCCTTTGTCACTTCCAGTTCATAGTCCGCGGGCGTGGCGGACATGAAAATGGCCCTGTTCACCATGGCCTCGAATTCATCAAAATAGAGCGGACGGTTGTCCAGCGCGGCAGGCAGCCGGAATCCGTGTTCCACGAGTGTCGTCTTCCGCGACCGGTCGGCATTCCACATGCCGCGGATCTGAGGCAGCGTCACGTGCGACTCGTCGATGACGATCAGGAATTCCTCCGGAAAATAGTCCAGCAGCACATGGGGCGGCTGGCCGGGCTCCCTGCCGTCGATGTATCTGGAATAATTCTCGATTCCGGCGCAGTAGCCGATCTCCCGCATCATCTCGATATCGTACCGCGTCCGGGTCTCCAGCCGCTGGGCCTCCAGCAGTTTACCCTGACTCTTGAACGCCTCCAGTTGCGCAGCCATGTCTATTTCGATCTGACCGATCGCCTGCTCGATCCGCCGGCCGCTGGTCACGAAGTGCCGCGCCGGATAAATCGCGGCCCGTTCCCGCGAATCCAGCACCTCCCCGGTCACGGGCTGCACCAGGCTGATCGCGTCCACTTCGTCTCCGAAGAATTCCACCCGAACCGGATCGTCCCGGTCCGGTCGATAGATCTCCACCACGTCGCCACGCACCCGAAATGTCCCAGGTCCGAAATCCACGTCGTTTCGCGTATAGTGTATGTCCACCAGCCGGCGAAGCAGTTCATCACGGTCCACCCTGTCTCCCCGGTCGATCATGACGTGCATGCCCTCGTACTCTTCCGGATTGCCGATCCCGTATATGCAGGACACACTGGCCACGATGATCACATCCTGGCGCTCCATCAGCGCGCTCGTCGCACGCAGGCGCAGCCGGTTGATCTCATCGTTGATGTCGGCTTCCTTTTCGATGAAGGTGTCCGTCACCGGCTTATACGCCTCAGGCTGATAGTAGTCGTAATAGGAAATGAAATACTCCACCGCGTTTTCCGGGAAGAACGTCTTGAATTCGCCATACAGCTGAGCCGCCAGCGTCTTGTTGTGCGAGATAACGAGGGTGGGCACCTGTATCGCCTCGATGACTTTCGAGATCGTATATGTTTTGCCCGTTCCGGTCGCCCCCAAAAGGGTCTGAAACCGGTCGCCCCGCCGGATGCCGTCGCTCAATTCAGCGATTGCCTCCGGCTGGTCGCCCGCCGGCTCAAATGGCGCCTGGACCCGAAAACGCTTCATCATCTACCTCGTGGCACTCTCCCAACCGTAGAACAGTGACCAAATGTATACATAATGTAGACACGGTTCTTCGCAAAAGCAAGAACTATGGTGCGAATCCCATTCCCGCCGGAATTGAGATTTTCCGGCTGTACTGCAAGCCGGATCGGCCGGAAGCCGGCGCGCAAACCCGGTCAAGGCGACCAAAATACGTGGATCTGTCGCTTATTGTACTTTTTTTTCGGGTTCAAACTGGTTAAATTTCACGAGACAAACGCAAGTCCCGGTGCATCGAACGCGCTCGATGGCGTCGCCAGACGATTCGGGATACCGACATTGGACCTGTTATATATGAACCCTCGCCGTCAATTGGCATTTCCGTTCGTTATTGCCGGCGCCCTCGCCGCCTGCGGCGGCAACGCGCCCCCCGCACCGGTTTCTCCACCGGAAACCGGAAGCGAAGCGGGCAGGACGACGACGCTGCCATCCAGGAACTTTCTGGACGTCTCGCGCTTTCCCATGAACCGTCTGATCAGCGGGGGTGTTGCCAAAGACGGCATCCCGGCGCTGACAGATCCGGAATTTGTCCGTGCGGGTTCCGCAGGCGCCGCCTATCTCCTGGACGAGGATCTTGTACTCGGTGTCTACCTCAACGGCGTCGCCAAGGCCTTCCCGCACAACATCGGCTGGCACCATGAAATCGTCAACGACGCCGCGGGCGACCGTCACCTTGTTGTCACTTTGTGCCCGCTGACCGGCACCGGAATGGTCTTCGACGGGCAGGGCGAGGGAAACGGACGGCTGGAACTCGGCGTCTCCGGCCTGCTGTTCAACAACAACCTCGTGATGTACGACCGTCGCTTTGAAGACACCCTCTACCCCCAGATGACCCATATAGGCATCAAGGGCTACGGTACCGAACAGGCACTCACGTTGATGCCCGTGGTCGAAACCACCTGGGGCAACTGGAAGAGACTTCACCCCGGCACGCTGGTCGTCAGTTCGGGTTCCACGGGCATGTACCGCCCGGAGCGTTATTCAACGTACCCCTACACGGGCTACCGCGAACCGGCGTCGGCGCCCATGTTTCCCCTGTATCCGGATCCGGACGACAATCCGATCCTGTTCGATCACCCTCCGAAGGAAATCGTGCTGGGCGTTCGATTCGGAAACGTTGCCAGGGCATATCCCTTTTCGCAAATGGGCGATGACCGGGCCGTAATCAACGATCGAATCGCGGACCAGAACGTCCTCGTCGTCTACGACGCCGCAGCGCGGATGGCACTGCCCTTCAGCCGGGACCTGGGCAATCGGACACTGACCTTCGAGCGTGTGCCTTCAACTGATCGGCGGTTTTCCTTTTTGTTGAAGGACCGGGAAACCGGCAGCAGCTGGAACCTGCTGGGCCGTGCGCTTACAGGCGAACTCAGAGACAGCCAACTCTATCAGATCCCCGCTCACAACGCATTCTGGTTCGCCTGGGCGACGTTCTGGCAGGACACCTCGGTTTACGAACCCTGAACGCAGCGCGAGAAATAACCGAAACGCCGAATCCGAACGGAAGCGGGATTGAAGGTTCCAACAGCGTCGTGATCGATGACGCGGTTCACATGTTCCGAATCCGACCCGTGGTACGTATTAATGAAGAACATGCTTCTCCGGTCCTTCGCGTTCACACTGCTCGTGGCGTTCGCCTGTCCGTTTCCTGAAGACGTTTTTGCGGGTGCGTGGACGCTTCCCAAAAATCACGTCTGGTGCAAGATTGCCGTCCTGGGGCAGACGACACACGAGGAATACGTCGGCGCGCCGGGATCGGGAAGAGGGCCGGATCCGACAAGGATCTACAACGTCGGAAACCGCGCCCCGTATCGATTTAACGGCAGGTACCGTTCCCGCGCGATCTTTTTTGATCTGTTCTTCGGCGCGACCGACAGAATCGACCTCGGACTTCAGTTGCCCTTCTTCCGGCAGGAGTATCAGGACACGCCGCTCCTCACCGGTTTTGGAGAACCGAGGACGGCAACCGGTTTCGGAGACATTCGCGGGATCCTTAAGGTCAACCTGTTCAACCTTGGCACGGTGGGCACATTGAAGTTGGGTTTCAAGGCCCCATCCGGCGAATTTGTCAACGAAGACGGTCTGATTCCGGTTGGGGAAGGGCAGTGGGACTTCGATGCCGCCGTCCAATTGGGCCGCTCCTTCTGGCCCCTGCCCGTCTATGCCAATGCCGACGTCGGTTACAGGCTTCGCTTGAGGAACGCGGAGACCGATCGGGATCCCGGTAACGAGTGGACCTTCCTCGCGGAAACCGGCCTGCGGGTGCGCCGAAATGCGCTGGTCGGCATAAAGGTTCACGGAATCCGGGGCAAAGCCGCGACCGTCTTCGGCGCCAGGATACAGTCGGACATCAAGAAAGTCACCTATATTTCGCCCGCGATCAGCCTTGGGCCGTTCCGCAGGTTTACGCTGGAAACGGCATTGAATATTTCGGTCCACGGCCGCAACTATCCCGCGGGATGGATGGCCGCGGTCGGCCTTTCCTATCAGGGCGATGTATTTCCCGGGGGCTTCGAATCCGACGTGAGATAGACTGTTCGGTTGAGAGGTGCGAGATGAAGCTGTCCAGGACGCAGGTGGCGCAATTTGGCGAAGACGGTGTGCTGGTGGTTGAGGATCTGCTCGACGACGATGAACCGGCTGAAAATAACGACGCACTGCTTGTCAGAGGTGTATCCATTCCGGGTTGTGTCTGAAACAACGGCGTCGGGCGACGGCTGCGGTGGGCTGATCGCCGACATTACATTCCAAGCGTCACGTGGCATGTCCACCCGGGCTGCTCTTAACGAAAGGAACTGAGCCATGAAACTCGCAATTGTATTTCTGACTGTCGGGATGTCGATATGGGGAACGCCGGCGCGGGCGGACATTTTTCCCGGAGAAGAACCGGAGGAAGAAACAGGAGTAACGCTGAGTCCCGTTCGAGCGGGGCGTCTGGAGATCATTCCGATACTGTCGGCCGGCGTTAACGACGGTGGCGAGGTGTTCTATCGGGGCGGTGTGTCGGTAGGGTATGTGTTGAGCCGCCTGCATCAGATCGGCGGTTCCTTCGTGGTTGGCAACCGGGCATACGATCGCTTTGGAGACCGGACGGAAGTTATCGAAACGCCGGTCCCGCCCGTGCAGGCCACGGCAGGATATCCCGTTTCGGCCGAAGACGGATTCGGCTCCTCGCTGTCCGGCTTCTACAGGCTCAACATCCCGCTGAGAGTGGACAGGCGCACATCCCCGTTCCTCGAGGCGTTCGCCGCCAGAGACTACTGGGGGTGGGCCGGCGTCAGCGAAGTGGGCGGTGGCATCGGGTTCCGGAGATCAATGTCCAACCGGACGGCACTCACAACCCGTTACGCTTATGTCGCGCTGTTTAACGATGGCAAGCGCCTGAACCGCCACGTCGCCACGGTCGGGGTCTCGATGTTCTTCAGGTAGGCCCCGGCAGAACAATAAATCTTCGCCCGGGACAGACCGTCACGATGCCGTCGATCGCACGGTTTTCATTCAGCCTTCTTTTCGCTCTGCTTCTCTTGTGCGTTTCCAATTGCGGCGAAGAGACGCCCGTGGACTCAGAGGACGAATCCGAGAACTCCGGCGGCCGGACGTTCAGGACCGTACTTCAGGACAACTCCGGGCGCGGCTCCGATTCCAGCCGGGTCACGGCGGTCGAATTCACCGGGCGCAATTTCCTGAATCCCCTGACGTTTCCGCACGACAGGATCGAAAGCGTTTACGAAAAAGACGCAACGCGCGCCCTGATCGACCCGCGGTTCGTCCCGGCTGCTTCCGCTGAGGCACGATATTTGTCGGATGACGACATGGTGATCGGCGTGCGTCTCAATGGCGTCTCCAAAGCCTACCCCCAGAAGATGGCGTGGTACCATCTGATCGTGAACGACCGGATTGGCGGGCAACCCATTGTGGTTACGTTTTCGCCGTTAACCGGCAGCGGCATCGTATTCTCGGCATGGAGCGGGGGCGCAATCAACCGGCTGAAGTTCGGCGCGTCCGGAGAACTCTTCAACAACAACCTGATCATGTACGACCTGAACGACGACCAGATTCGCTATCCCCAGATGACCCATACGGGCATCTCCGGCGTACGGGCAGGATGGGTATTGAACACCCCGCCCTTCGTCGAAACCACCTGGCGATACTGGAAACAACTCCATCCCGATACGTTTGTCATCAGCAGCAACACACCCGGCGCATACGATGCAAGCGAGTATAACCTATACCCTTACGGAATGTACCGGGATCCCGAATCCGCGCCAAAGTTCCAGGTGTTCCCGCGCCTTGAAGACAATCCGCTCGCAGGTCTCTTTTCACCGAAGGAGATGACTTTCGGCGTTCGTTTTATCGAAAAACCAAAAGCATATCCCGCGTCGGCGCTGGGAGACGAAGCGGTGATCAACGATACCCTGGCCGGGAGCAACATCGTTGTGGTCTGGTATGGCGTCGAGAAGATGGCTGTCGCATTCAGCCGGGACTACGGGCAGCAGACTCTGGTCTTCGAGCGGACTTCGTCGCTCTCTCAGACTTATCCCTTTATGCTGCGGGACCGGGAGACGCTCACCACCTGGGACTTGAAGGGACGGGCGATTTCAGGCCCCCTCAAGGACAGCGTCTTGCAGCAGATCCCCGGGCACAGCGCATTCTGGTTCGCCTGGATCACGTTCTGGCAGGACACGGAAGTGTATGGCCATTAGTTCACGGCGCCAGGTACAGGGCGACAACGACCCACACAACGAGAAAGCCTGTCCCGCACCCCGCCACGACCTCGGGACCTGAGTGCACGCCAAGAACCAGGCGCGCCCACGAAACCGTAAGCGGAACGGGCAGCCAGTACAGGACCGAAGGTCCGATCAGATGATGGAGCATTGCCAACGGACCGAACACGCCCGCACCGTGAAGGCTGATCTTCCACCGCGTGTTAATCGCGGCGGCAAGCAGTCCCAACACGCCGTAACTGAGCAAAAACGCGCTCATCGGCGGCGGCGCGCCGGCAGCGCGCAGCAGCATGAATCCGGCAAAACAACTCGAGGAACTCACCAGTAGCGGAATCAGCCGGCGGGATCGAACCGCGATATACCATCCGTCCACCTTCTTGCGCGCAACCAGCAAGCCCACGAACAGCACCGGGAGACAGGTTGCAAATGTCAAACAGATACTCAGCCACCATACGCGATGATTCAGCGGCGCCTGCATCCTTGAAATCAGCAGAATCGACAGACCGCCCGCCGCGAGCGGGGGGCTGAGAATCGCCGATATTGTCCTCGCGACAGCCCGTTGAGCGTAGAATAGGGTCATTGAACCTCAGGGTAATTTGCATGATCCGGGGAAGACACCGCTCGGAGTGCCGGTCAGAGCCGCGACAATATATGGATTGAACGCTCAAGATCCCGTTTTTTCTCTTCCGACCGGATGCGGGTATTGCAGCTTGACACAACCTGTTGTTTTTTCTATACTGCATTAGAGGCTGCCTTGGAATTCCCGGCGGTCTTCCACGACTGCAAGAGCGCCGGTCGGCGTTGGTCAAACCCACCCGGGAGCGGCGAGGTGCGTGCAGCCACGATACATTGGCTGTGGGCGAGTTTTAATGCCTTGACCGCCGCTTTTTCGCTCGCGCTCGGGAACTCACCGGCAATTTGACACAGCTACCTGGATCGGATTACCGACGTGGAGAGTCGGTATTTTCGTGTCTGCGCACCATTCATGCCTTCAAAACGCAGAACTCAGGGTGAACGATGAAGTTGCGAGCCGTACTCAGCCTCCAGACCACCAACAGGCTCCGCAGGATCGCCGACGCAACCGACCTGCCGATTCAACCCGGCGCCAACAAGACGATGCTGATCGATATGTTATGCAGCCACCTTTCCAACCCCTCGCTGGTGGACAAACACATCGATATGCTCAAGCCCCATCACAGGGAATACGTCGTCGCTCTGGCCGCAGAGGGAGGCGAACTTCTCAAGGAAGACGCCGTAGACGAATTGGGGGCGGGATTCACCCACCGATTCCAGATCATGCAGGACGCGGTCTCCGAAGTCGGCCTGGTCTTCGAGGATGCCGAAACACTCGGGGCAGGCGTCAGTCTCGTGGGTATTCCGGAACCGATCCTGAAGGCGATTCCGCTGCCGGCCGGAGATCGGGGGAGGCTCCGCAGCCTGATGCAGTCGCGGTCGATCGGGCTCCTTCGCGCATTCGCGAAGGAACTGGGCTGCCCGATTGAAGACTCCCGGCGCGTTTTTCTGGCGCGCGCCATCCGCATCCGGCTGCTGGACACGGAGCATCTGAAGGCCTACATTAACAGCCTGCCGGAAACGAAGAGAGCCATTCTCGACCTCGCCGTAGCTGAAGATGCCGTCACACAGGGCGAAATTCTCAGCGCCATGGGCGAAGACGGACTGCGTGCGCTCGACGAGATGGTATGGAAGACGCCCCTGTTCTTCCATTCGAAGGATCGACTCCTGACCCATACACCGATGCATCTGGCTACAGATCTGAAACCTGCTATTCAGGCCCTGGGCGACCAGATTGATGACACGTTCGAGAAGAACGTGGTAAGTACCGGGCCGGACCCCTCGCTGACCCGGGAGCATGTTTCCTTCCTGGTACCCAATCTGTGCACCCTTCTCGGATTTGTCGAGCAGCGCGGGCCTCGTGTGCTGAAACAGGGCGGCGTTTCCAGGGCACGCCTCAGGGACGTGAGCAAATACTACCGGGGCGACATTGATCCGGGATACTCCGAATTCCTGTTGTTGTTTGCCGAAACGACCGGATTCATCCGGCCGGACGCCGGCGCATGGCGTCTGGCCGGTGACGTTGCCGAGCGGCTCACCAGTGTGTTCGACGTACGTAATGCGCTCTTCACGCTCTGGCGGCAGACCGACCGCTGGAATGAATGGACCACGGAACGGTCCGGCACACGGACACGCAACAGGACTGACACGCTCAGAGCGCTTCGCCGCGACCTGCTGGACTGCCTTGCCAGCTGTCCTGAAGACAGCTGGATTTCCTATCCCCGGTTCTACACGCTGCTCACGCGCAGGTCCGAATCCTTCGCCCACCTCGATGGGCGTCCGGCGGCGGCAAGGGACCCTGTCCGCAGCGGCGGAGACGAACTGCTCAGACGCATTCTCGTTTCCTCGCTGACCTGGATGGGCATTGTCGTTATCGGGAATCCTGACGCGTTCGCCGACCCCCTCGAGCCGGACCACCGCGGAGTCTTCAAGCTCACCGGAGCAGGCGCGGCGCTCATCCATGGCCGGGAGCCGGCGAAAATCAACAGAGAGTCGTCGTCCCGTCGCAACGGACGGTTTATCCTGCAGCCTAACCTTGAAATCCTTTCTCCGCCAGACCTGTCCTTCGCCCTGTACATGCGGCTGTTTTCCATTGCGGAACTCAGGGAAGTCGACGTACTGGCAAGATTCCGGGTTTCGCCGCAGACAGTCCACCAGGCAATGAGCAGGGGATGGGATGGAGCTTCTCTCAGGGAGTTTTTTCGGACCCACAGCGCCACCGGTCTGCCGGAGATGGTGGACGCCCTGATCCAGGAGTGTGAACGAAAACACGGTGAAATTCAAATCGCGCCGGCTTCCGGCTATCTGGTCAGCGAACGACCCGAACTGCTGGACGAACTCCTGGTACAGAAAAAGGTCGCTTCCCTGCTCGGCGATCGACTTTCGCCGACTGCGGCCGCACTCAAACCGTCGACGCGCATCGACGAACTTGTGGATGCCCTGAACGGGCGCGGCTATATGCCGAACGTGGCCAGCGGAAAACCGGACGATGAACAGCACAGCATTTCACTGAAGCGGTCGGAACTGCTGCAACTGGCAGGATTCCTGGAGACCGCCATCCAGTCCTTCGGCGCACGTTCGATTCCGCTGCCGGAGGATCTGGAGCGCCTCCGGAAACGTGTCCGAAGGAGTCTCCAGGGGATACCTGACAGCGAGTGCAGAAACGCTTTTGACGACTGTTGCCGGTCCTTCGAGACGCTGTTCAGAGGCGGGCCATACCGCGACGACATCCAGGCGCTCTCCGGGTACACGGGCGCGAACCCGGCCACCGGCGAGGGCGACATCAGCCGTCTTATCGAATACGCCATGGAACATCGCCTCTGCCTTGAGATCGTCTTCACGACCGAACGCAGCGCCAAAACCACATCCCGTTCGATTAAGCCGATTCTTGTGGATGACGGAGTACTGTATGGCTTCTGCAGGCACCGCAAAGGCGAACGGCCGTTCCGGATCGACAGAATTGAACGCGCCAGATTGACGCTTTCAACAACAGAGTGACGCGGTCGGGGCTTCCGACCCCGGCGTCACGGCGCTGTCGTACCGAGCCGCAAATCAGGAAGGCGCGCCACTTGACACGCCTCGACGCAGACACTATATTGCGCGCTCGACGCGCTTGCCAACATTGTTCGGATGCCCGCCAATGAACGTGGATCGGGTAGCTGAACCGTCAGGAATCCTGATATGCCGCTGAAATACTCCATTCGCGAAAATATGGCGCCGGGGAAGACCATTCTGGAAAAATTCCGCAACCTCGCGGATATCGGCATCGAAGGCATCGAAATCACCACCAGCAGCTTTGCGGCGCACGCCGGCGAGATCCGCAGGGCATCCGCACAAACCGGCGTCACCCCCAACATTTTTTCGATCCGGGGATCGATGGGGCTCCTGGATGCCAGGCCCGAGGAACGAGCGCGGGCGGCGCAAGACCTCAGGGACGCGCTCACACTTTGCGGCGACCTGGGCGGAGTCGGAGTCATATTTCCTCCGCTGATCGCAATTAAACTCCAGCATGGCCAACGGATTCCGGATCTGTCGCCCTTTGCGTCCACCGCGCACCTGGAATCGAGGTTGCTCACCGAAATCCTGAAGAACGATATCGGACCGCACGCCGAAGCCTGCGGATGCAGCGTCATCATCGAGCCTCTCAACCGGTACGAACAATGGTGGCCGTGTACCCTCTCGGACGGGCTCGAGATCTGCAATGCGGTCGACAGCCCCGGAGTCACTCTCATGGCGGACTTCTTTCACATGAGCATTGAAGAGTCCGATATGGCGGAAGCAATCCGCAGCTGCGGAGACCGGATCACGAACGTGCATCTGGCCGACAGCAACCGGGTCCTCCCGGGCTATGGGCATACCGACTTCACGCCCTCCCTGCAGGCCCTGGACGAGATCGGTTACGGGCATTTCAGCGGTTTCGAATGCGCCATCCCGCCGGGAAACGACCCCAAAGCGGAACTAAGGAAATCCATGGACTATCTCGACGGTCTCCGATAGGAATTCATGTTCCCGTCACACTGACAACTCCCGATACACCGGAGCCACCAATGGACCAGCCATCGGAAAAAAGCCTGAAGCGGATGTGGGTCTACTTCGAGAAATATTGTGAGAAGACAGGCACGACCGGTCATCCCGACCGGGGCATCACGGAAGCCGTTGTCAACGGTCTTGCGGCCCACGTCGATGAACTCGGCCGTCCATTATGCCCCTGCAACTTCTATCCCGACAAGAAAGCGGAAATCGAGCGCAGCAGGGAATGGATCTGTGCCTGCGACGAAATGAAGATCTACAAATATTGCCACTGCCTGCTCTTCGTCACCCCCGATGGACTGCCCGTCACCGAATATCTTCCGGAAGGACACGAAGGCCGGGAGTCATACGGTCTCGTCAAGGACCCCACCCCGGAAAAGGGCCGCGAAGCCCGCCACCGCGCCGCGGAGAAAGAATCCGGCACGTGAAAGCCGGAACGGATGCGCTCTCGATCCCTCCACGGCGGAACGGGATCAGGAATCGATCACGAATGCGCCGGCAAGCGAGTCGGCCGGGAGCCCCGCCAGACAGGCCATTTCGTCTTCCACCTCCTGAATTAACAGCATCCGAAGGCGCGAATCATCAACCGCCTTGCTCGCCATCTCTTTCGCCTTTGCCAACACCTTGTCACGCGCCCAGGCCGCGAAGCCTTCCTGCCCGAGACAGTCTGACTCAAAGACTGAAATTTCGCGTGAGCCGGGGACCAGAGTCTCCAGGTCCAGCGCCAGTGCCAGAATAAGGTGTCGAACGAAGTCGCTGAACCCACACTCGTCCACGGCCTCGGCAAAGGGCTCTAGAACGGACGACGGAAGAAGCCGGATGAAGCGCAGGCGGGCATGCAGTTCGCGAAACCCGGCATAGTCTTTCAGCGGGTCCACGAAGTGTTCGTCTTCATCCTCCACGCCTGAAACCATCCAGGTTTCCGGGACCACGCGGGACCAGCGGTCGATTTGAGAGGCGTGGTCGCGCAACAGGCGCGACTCCGGCCTTCCCCGGATCGACCGGCATACGCGGTTCATCTCCTCAACACGCACGTACGCTTCCTCCCAGCCCGTTTTGCGGATTTTCTCGAAATCCCCTTCGGCAAGCAGGTCCACACCCCGGTTGAGATCCTGCTCCGACATGACCGTCAGGCCCAGTTCAAGGCTGACCAGCGTCTTGCCGATGCCCTGTTCCAGGACATCCCGTGAAACGGCGAGACCGGTGCGGTACCGTTGGCCGAATCTCATCCCCGTTGCGCGTAGGAAGGCCAGCAGAACCTCAGGCGTATGTTCGGACAGTCTTCCGTACCTGATCCCCATGGTGATGGCCTGTCCAAGGAACCCCTCCGATTCGACCCTGAGTCTGTCGAAATCAACGCCTGTCAGAAGGTTCATTCGACCGCTCCACCGTGTCTTCATGATTCGACTTCGCGTCCGGCCCCGCATCGGCTTCTTCATCTTCGGCGTCAGACCGCTCCCACGCCCCGCGAATCGCGTCTGAAAGCAGGGCCGGCGCCGCTTCATAGAGCGCATCGAGCACCCTTCCGGTCTCCGGATCGTCGATTAACGCGCTGGGCCGGGACCCTCCGAGACCCTCGGCGGAAAATAGCCGAAAGCGATATACCTGAAAGCCTCCAATTCCGACGACCTCATTCAGATTCAGATGTTCCAGCCTGTCCATCAGCGCGTCTTCCAGAAATGACGGATCCACGGCGCGCAGCAACTCCGCCCTGCGGTCGAATTCACGAAGCGTCGCCAGGGCCTGAAGCCACTCCCAGGACACCCGCGTGCGCAATTCGGGATTGTCTACTTGATCCAGTGTCTCTGCCATCGTGCTTTGCAGGACGCCGGGGGACATCGTCCGGATCAGTTCCGCATTGAACTTCCGTTCGTCGGGGTCAATTGAAATCATGTTTCCCAGTGTCTCGGCGGGCAGCAGCGCCACAACCCCGGGGCTGTAGCCGGGAACGCCGGAACCGTCGGCGCCCGTCATTGACAGCATCTCCTCCGGCTGTTCGCTCATCGCCACCAGAGCGGCCTGCTCCTGTACGGGAAGCGCCTGCACCAGCGTTCGAGCCCGATCGGCTTCACCTTTCGTCAGGAGCCTCCGCACCTCGCTCTCGCGACCGACAAGGTCGATGAGGCGTCCGGACCAATCCCCGGCCAATACCAGACTTCCCTTAACCGTCACTGAATCCCGTACGGCAGGTTCAGGGGCACCGCGTTGCGCCTCGTTACGATCATCCACTGCCGGACGCCGCGATTCCTGCTGCTGCTGGCACTGCAGGCAGGTCGACACGCCGGGTACTTCCGACCTGCGTTCCGAGGGAATCTTCGCCCCGCAGACCGCACAGGAATCCCGGCGGCGCTTGACCGGTTTCCGTTCCATGAAAAACCTGCCCGTGGACGCGGAGAGGTCTCACCAGCAACCGCTGGTAGAGACTGATCGGGAAAATGAATGAACCGTCTGAGGATAAAATTACGGCACACCGACGAAAAAGTCAATATAAAATTATGTTTTTAAAGGATTTAAATTTATTGACTTCGTGTTGGCAATTTGCTATATTTATACCGTTGAATGGGCCGAGCCTGCCGTGCGTTTCGGCCTTTTTCGGTTTGTATACAGCATTCGGAATACCGCTGCAACGCAAAAATGACCCGCCATTCATCCCGAAAAGCCGGCGGAACCGGTGTTTTACCACAATTAGATACCCCTTGACAGAGTTGACCGGTACGCTGTATTTTCCGCCGTCAGAATGCAGGCCGCTGTTCAACCGATACGGGACAGACCGGTCAAATCGCCGTCCGGATCGAGTTCCGCCGCACGTCCGCGGCAAGATGCCACGCCCATTTTATGCCCCACATCCTGCTGCTTGCCAGTGAATCACAGGGTATGCGCCTGAAGTCAGACCTGGAATCGATCGGTCATTCCGTTTCACGCCTGGCCTGGAACCAGGACCGGGTTGCCCTGCCCGACACCGGGAGTCTGCCGGGCAATCCGGCGGATCTCCTCGTTGTGGACCACACGTTTCCGGGCCACCTGCCCAAACGTGTTCAACGCCTGCTGCGGCCCCCCGCGTCCCGCAATACGCCAGTATTGCTGATCACCGACGAAGACCGCGTCTCAACCATCGACTTCTCTGCCGGAATCACAGACTTCATCACGCAGCCGTACTCCCCGGAGCAGTTGGAAACCCGCTTGCGGCTGATCCTGGGGCGGACGGAGCGCGGGGACGTTATCCGCCTGGACGAACTGGTCATCAATCCGGTGCGTTACGAAGTCCGCGTCAACGGCGCCCTCGTGGACCTTACGTTGAAAGAATACGAACTGCTGAAGTATCTGATCGTACATCGGGGCCGCGTTTTTACCCGTTCGGACCTGCTCGACCGCATCTGGGGGTACGACTATCACGGCGGAATGCGTACCGTAGACGTACACGTCGCGCGGCTCAGAGCGAAACTGGCCGACTTCAATGGTACGATTTCCACGGTAAGAGGCGTCGGGTACGGATTTGACTGGCCTTCAGATCGAACCTGATTTTCCGGCTGCGCCCTGCGGTTTCCGGTCAGGGCAAGGTTCCCGCAACAGGTTGTCATACCCGGCAACCGCGACGACGGAGGGTGGATATGGAAGATGCAAGGCACTTGACAACGAAGGAGCTCGAACAGGGTCTGGACGACGTCCGCAACTCACCAGAAGACGAAGGCGTTTTGAAGATGATCGTGCGCAGGCCGGACGTCGAACAGCGCGAAGTGCTCTCCGAGGGCGAACTTCACCCGTCGGAAGGTCTCGTGGGAGACAATTGGAAGTCCCGCGGCAGTTCCCGAACACCGGACGGCTCGGCAGATCCCTATACGCAGCTCACCGTCATGAACGCCCGGTGCGCCGCCCTTGTCGCACAGGACAACAACCGTTGGCAGTTCGCCGGCGACCAGCTGTACGTGGACCTGGACCTGAGCGAAGACAACCTGCCGGCCGGTACCCGTTTGTCGCTCGGCACGGCTGTGATCAGGGTGTCCGAGCAGCCCCATACGGGTTGCCGGAAGTTCGTGTCCCGTTTCGGTGTGGATGCCATGAAATTTGTCAATTCGCGCCAGGGCAAGCGGCTCCGGCTCCGCGGTCTCAACGCGCGCGTGGTTCAAGCGGGCACCGTTCGGGTGGGCGATACCGTGAAGAAGGTCTGAGGAAGGAAATCGACCACGCGAACCGATGGAGGCACAAATGGGATTCAGATTCTGTGATTCCATGATCCGGGACTACCGCACACGAGGCTGCGTGATTTTCCGGAGAATCCTGCCGCCGGCGCTCATTCGCGACCTCCGTCGAGCCACGGCCAGGGCACATCATTTCGCCCGTGAAAAGCGGGGTCCGCAGGCACAGCGCCTTCAGCCCATCGTAAATTGTGACATCGATATCAGACCCTTCCAGGATTATGCGGAACTTCCACCCCTGGTCGATGCGATCAGCAGAGTGCTCACCCCCGAGCACAGAATTGCCAACAGCGGACTCGCGCGGCTGGGACTGTTGCTGGAGCCGAAGGACAAACCGTGGTGTACAGCCTGGCACCGGGACATTCGGGAGACATCCAACGTACCCGACCTGGACGAATTTCGCCGTGTGAACCGCGACCCGCTCTGGTTCAACCAGATCAACTGTCCTCTTTACGAGGACAACTGTACGTGGGTTGTGCCAGGCAGTCACCTGAGAGACGATCTGCCGGATGAGATCGACGCCGCAGCGGCTCCGCTGCCTCCGGAGGAACTACCGCACGAAGAAAAGGAACGTGCATGTCTGGACTACACCCGGGCGATGCCGCGGTCGGAGCGACTGTTTATGGATGCGGGAGATTTCGCGCTCTATCATCCAAATGGCTGGCACCTCGGCAACTATCTGCCCGGACGCAGACGGGTAACAATTCACGATTTCGCGCCAACCCCCCAACTGCTGGACTGGTACGATCGTTGGGAGCGCAGACGTTCCCGCCAGAAGAAGGGATTGAACGGAGATTAAACGCTCCCGCCCGGTTTGAGCCGGCCCGAGGGAACCGGGAACCGCGTAACCAACATCGTCAATCGGCAATTCTGCCGTTTTGATTGGTTCAGGAAGGAAGACACAATGCAGAAACGATGGAAGTGGACCACGACCGGTTACGGACTTGCCGACAAGTCTCACAACGAAATCATCGAAACCTGTCGCTTCGCCGGTCTGGCAGGCATCGAAGGCTCACCCCCCCAGTTCGAAGGAAACTCCGAATCCGAACTTCAGGCGATTGGCGACACCTATCGATCGGCGGGACTGCGCATCGAGACGTTTCACCTCCCCTTTTCTCCTGAAGATGACATCGCTTCCTTCTACGAAACCGTACGCCGGCGGGCCGTGGACAAGATGCGCCTCTGGATGGGAAGAGCATCGCTTATCGGGGCAACGGTTGGCATTCAGCATCCAACCACGAACCGGTCGGACGCCGACGTGGACGGCCTCGAAACCTATTTCATCCAGATCGGCAAAAGCCTCAAAACGCTCCTGAGGGAAGCGGAGGGCCTCAACTTCACGATCGCTCTTGAAAACATGCTTCCGTCCGGCGGCGGTCGGTTTACCTCCAGACCCGAGCATTTCGAGCGAATTGTGCGGGACTTCGCCCATCCCAACCTGGGCTTCTGCCTCGATACGGGCCACGCCCTGGTGGCTGCGCGCGACGACGCACACAGGTTTTTTGACGTCATGGGCGCGCAGATGGTCGCATTTCATCTGGCGGATAACGCGGGCGACCGAGATTCCCACCTCGCCCCCGGACACGGACGCGTAAATTGGCGAAGATTCTTCCGGCATGCGGCGCACATTGGCTACAGCCGCACAATGTGCATCGAAACCCAGCCGTTTGACTTCGGCCCCGACTATACCGATAGCGCCTGGAAAAAGATGGTGGCCGACACAGACGCACTGGCCGAATCCGCGCTGAAAGGCTAGGAATTACCGATCGGCAGGTCTCCGGGCCCCTTCACGCGGCATGTCCCGCGGATCGGAAAGGAACCGTCAGGTATGCAATGGCACGAGAAAT
>CAZKDZ010000192.1:0-7204 GCA_964551635.1 uncultured bacterium
TGGTCTCACCCGTGCGCCCGGATTTGCTGATCACGTTGAACAGGGTGCGGTTCAGCATCCCGCGCCGGGTCAGCATGTCCAGCAGCCCGCCCAGCCGGCGGGGGTCGAACGTATCTCCCGCAAAATAGACTTCCGGCGCCCCGCCCCGTTCGTCCGCCGGCAGGAGGTTGTGGTAAGCCGGATCCAGTACGTCGTGAAAGACCCGCGCGCTCAGATCGGACCCCCCGATGCCGAGTGTGACGAGCGCGGCGAACTCGCCCCGCGCGCGGTTGGCCAGGTTTATCACCCTTCTGACATCCCCATCCTGCAGATGGCTGCGCGTCCATGCCCGCCCGTACCGCGCGAGCACGTCCGGCGCGAACGACGCCTCCATCGCGAACAGACCGTGGACTTCACCCAGCCTGTTATCGATTTCCAGAATGTCTGACGACCGGCCGGTTCGCAGACGCGCCTCATCCGCCGCCTCCAGCCGGATCCCGGTTTCACCGTCGTTCATTCAGCCTCCCTCTCGGGTTCATCCCGGACGAACGTCCTTCGATTTGCGCGTCGCCGGACCTTGCACGCCCTGCCCGAAATGCGACCCGTCCAAACCGCGTTCGCGAACGATTGCGCTTGACAATGCCGCCGATATTGTCATAAATACCCACCCGCAAACACCGTGCGGAGGTGCGACGCGGACCCATATGCGGAGCCGCCATTCCGCGGACCGATTTCATTCGCAACCAGTCACCGGGGAATTGAAACCATGGCGCTGAAAGCGGGCGTGTGCGGCATCGGATCTTTCTATTCGAACGCGTTTGCCCGGTCCGCAATTCGTAATCCGGACATCGAACTGGCCGCGTACGCGCACCTGGATCAGAGCGACGAAACGCTGGGCAGACTCGGCATGAAGTCCAGGGAGGCGTTCGGCGCCCAATACGGAATCCGGGCGTACGCCACGGTGCCGGAGATGGTCAGCGCCGAGTCCCTCGACCTTGTTTTCATCACCTGTGCGGACGGCCTGAAACCGGAACAGGCCGCCGGCGCGATGGACGCGGGCGCCCACGCCTATATCAGCAAGCCCATGTGTATGACCCTTGCGGGCGCGGATGAAATGATCGACGCGTCCCGTCGGAATGGCGTACTGTTGTCCGCACTGCTGCCCGGACGGGAAGACGGCGCCATCCGCGCGATGGGAACACGGGTGCAGAACGGGGCGGTCGGACGCGTCATCACGTCGAGGGCGTGGATTCAACACGGCTGTTTCGGCCCTGGAACCGTATTCGACGGCAGCGGTGAATTCGGTCCCGGCCAGGGCGGCATCGGACTCTCGCTGGGCGTCTACGCCGCGGACCTGCTGCTCTGGCTCATCGACTCACCCGCGGTCCGCGCATTTGCCGAATACGAAAACCTGGCCACGCCCCACAGCATCTGGATGGATTCCGGCAAGGGCATCGTCCGGTTCGAGGACGGCCGCATGGGTTCCATGGACATCATCTTCAACGTCAGTTGCGGCGCCCCGGCCTGGGAAATGGAAGTCGTCGGCACCGAAGGGATTGCCCGTGCGCACCTGGATGTCATGGAAGGCATTGTCTGGCGCAAGGACGACGAGGGCGCTCCCCGCGTTTTCTACCGGGCGCAGAACGACACGATCGACGCCGCGGTGGAACGTTTTGTCCGGAGCGTCCGGGACGGGCATCCGCTTGACGTCACGCCGGAACACGCGCGAAACGTGCTGGAACTCTGCCTGGCATGGAACCGCGCCGCGGCCGAACACCGCACGGTCGATCTGCCGTTGACGGACGGCGGATTGAATATTCGATATTTTTGAGGACCAGACTCGTCGCTGATCTATGGGTTCAGTCGCTGGCGGCATCCGGCCTTGCGGCCCGTTCCGAGAGAGGAGTCGATATGCTGATTGCGACCCGAGACACGGTTTACGCCCTGAATGGCGACCCGAGCGCACCGCAGGACGTCCTCGCTGACGGTGAAGTCCAGGCGATTGCGCAAGGCCGGTCCATCGGCCTCGCGGCGCTCGAAGAAGGCAACGTCGCTGTTCTGTCGCAAAACGGAAGGCGTTCCCTCGCCACCGGCATCGAAGAACCCATAGAGTGCCTTCTCATCCTGGATGAAGATCCTCTGCGGTTCCTCGTGGGCGTGGAAGCGCCCCACATTTACGCCGTGACGGAGGACGGGACCGAGCGCCTGGATTCTTTCGACGCGCTCGAATGCCGCGGGGACTGGTACACGCCCTGGGGAGGACCCGCGGCCGTCCGGAGCATGGCGCGCACGCGTGACGGCTGGGTCTATGCAGATATCCACGTGGGCAGCATCATGCGGTCGCCCGACCGGGGCCGCAGCTGGGAACCCGTCACCCCGGACCTGCACCAGGACGTCCATCAGGTGGCCACCTCGCCCCTGCAAGACGACCGGGTCTACGCGAACACGGCGCACGCCGTTTTCCTCAGCGACGACCGCGGCGAATCCTGGCAGCACCGCGCTGACGGTTTTCCATACTATTACGGCCGGGCCATCGCCGTGCATCCGGAAGAACCGGACTGCCTGCTCGCCTCGGTCAGCACCGGGCCCCACGGAGACGCTCAGGGACAGCTCTTCCGGACCGATAACGCCGGCCGCGACTGGTCGCACGTGACAGACGGCTTCCCCGACACCACGGCGGGCAACATCGACACCTTTCACATCGGCTTTACCCCCGACGGCAGCGCCTGGTCGGTCGCGGACGACGTCCTCTACGGCAGCCGGGACCGGGGCCGCACCTGGGCGCCCGCGTGGAAGGCGCCCTCGAACATCCGCATGATCGCGGTACAACAGTAACGAAACCGCCGCAACCGGACGTCCGGACGAGGATCCCTTCTTCATCGGATCGCCCGGCCGCCCCTCCCGTACGCTCTCAAACAGGAGTATCCATGGCTCACCATCACTTCGTCCCTGAAACCTACCACACGGCAATCGGCGCACACGACCCGGTGCTGAGCGTCGCCAGCGGCGACACCATCTCAACCACCACGGTTGACGCGGGCGGAAGCGACGCCACCGGCAAGCCGATCACACCCGCAGGCAATCCCCAGACGGGACCCTTCTACCTGGAAGGCGCCGAGCCCGGCGACACGCTGGCCGTTACCTTCGACAAACTGACGCCCAACCGAAAGGTCGGGTACACTTCGGGTGTTGTCGCCGCCAACGTCCTGGATTTCGGTTACACGCCCGAATTCGACGACAACCGCGGACGCCTCCTGGATTGGGAAATCGACTTCGAAGACAACACGGCCACGCCCGTCGGCTTCGATCACCTCCCGATCGGCAGGCTCCGGATCCCATTGAAACCCATGGTTGGCTGCTTCGGGGTGGCGCCGCCACGCGGCCAAGCCATTTCCACCGCAACATCCGATACGCACGGCGGCAATATGGACTACAGGGAGTTCGTCCAGGGCGTAACCGTGTACTTCCCCGTATTTGTCGAAGGAGGCCTGTTCCATATCGGCGACGGCCACGCCGTTCAGGGAGACGGTGAAATCGCGGGCACCGGCATCGAAATCTCCTTCGACGTGACCTTTACGCTGCGCCTCATCAAGGGAAAAACCATTCAGTGGCCCCGCGCAATCAATGAAACCCACGCGATGGCCGTGGGCAACGCCCGTCCTCTGGACCAGGCAACGCAGCACGCCACCACCGAGCTGATCCGGATCCTCCAGGAAGACTTCGGCCTGGATACCCGGTCCATTCACATCCTCATGGGCCAGGCCGTGGAATACGACGTGGGCAACGTCTACGACCCCGCGTACACGATGGTCTGCAAGATGCCCCTGGACGTCCTCGAAAGCATCGGCGCAGGCAGGCAATAGCCCAAAAAAACCACGGGGGAATCCTGCCCGGGGGAGGACCCTGGCGCCGCACCCCGGGTACCGGCCTTGCAGACCCCCGGCGCCTGCTGCCATCGAGACGGGGATGGCGGCATTCCCAGGCCCGGAGCAGTCGACGAACTCCGGAATACCGCATTCATCCACCGCATACCCTCCAACCAACCCATAACAGGTATCATGTCTCCGGACGAGAAGGCCCGCCTGAAAGACCTCGACCGCCGCCTGGTGTGGCATCCGTTCACGCAAATGCAATCCTACGCGCGTGAGGAACCCGTCATCATCGCGAGCGCGGACGGCGTCCATCTGGAGGATATCGACGGCAACCGGTATCTCGACGGCTACTCCTCCATGTGGTGCAACGTACACGGTCACCGCGTCAGGGAAATCGACGATGCCGTACGTGGACAACTCGACCGGGTCGCGCACAGCACCCTGCTGGGTCTATCCAACATTCCTGCGATCCGGCTGGCCGAGAAACTCGTGGAAATTACGCCCCTCGGCCTCAACCACGTGTTCTACTCGGACACCGGCGCGTGCGCCGTGGAAATCGCGCTCAAAATCGCCTTCCAATACTGGCGGCAGAAACCGGATCCAAAACCGGCGAAGACCGGCTTTCTCAGCCTCGAGAAGAGCTATCACGGCGACACCGTCGGCGCCATGAGCGTGGGGAATATCGACCTCTTCCACGACGCGTACGGAACGCTCCTCTTTCCAACGCTGAATGCGCCGTCGCCCCATCCGTACCGCTGCACGTTCTGCGCCGGTGAAAGCGGGTGCAACAACGGTTGTCTGCGCGCGGTCGAAGAAATCCTGGAACGGGACGCCCACCGCATCGCCGCTTTCATTGTCGAACCGCTCATCCAGGGCGCGGGCGGGATGCTGGTTCATCCGGAAGGCTACCTGAAGGCCGTCGCCGAACTGTGCAGGGCCCACGACGTCCTGCTCATCGCCGACGAAATCGCCACCGGCTTCGGCCGCACGGGCGCGATGTTCGCATGCGAGAAAGAAGGCGTCGCGCCGGACATTCTCTGTCTGGGCAAGGGCATCACTGGCGGATACCTGCCCGTGGCCGCCACCCTCGCCACCAGTGAGATCTTCGATGCATTTCTGGGCGAGGACAGCGATGGCCGGACGTTCTTTCACGGCCACACGTATACCGGGAATCCACTCGGCTGCGCGGCCGCGCTGGCCGCAATCGAACGCTTCGAAACCCACGACGTACTGGCGTCGTTAGTTCCAAAAATCGAACTCCTGACGCGGGGGCTCCGCCGCTTCAGGAACCTTGTCCACGCGGGCGACGTTCGGCAGTGCGGCTTCATCGCGGGCGTCGAACTGGTTGCCGACAGATCCGGCGGCCGGCCGTATCCTTCCGAGGAGAGGATCGGCGCCCGCGTCTGCGGCGAAGCCCGAAAACGGGGTCTTCTCATCCGCCCGCTGGGCGACACCATCGTCCTCATGCCGCCGCTGGCCATCACCGAACGCGAACTTGAAACGCTGCTGGATATCGTCTACGAGGCCATCAGGGTCGTGACGAACCCGGACTGACCCCGGCCGGCAACGCGCTTCGCACGATTTTTTTTGTCCACATGACGGCGGCCTGACGCGGTTTCGCGCCATACGCGGGCGGATGGGTCCGAATCTGCGGGAAGAACACGACTATGGAACTCAGGGGAGTCTTCGTTACCGCCACCGACACCGGCGCGGGAAAGACGGCCGTTACCGCCGGGATCGCGGCGGTATTGCGCAGACGCGGCGTCGACGTGGGCGTTTTCAAGCCCGTCTCCTCGGGCGGTACGGCCGACGCGCGATTCCTGGCGAAAGCCGCGGGCGTCGCCGATGCGCTCGAACTCGTCAATCCCGTCCGCCTTGCGGCGCCGCTATCGCCCAACGTCGCGGCCGAACTGGAAGGCCGCCAGGTCCCGCTGGAACCCATCGACGATGCCTACACCCGCCTTACGCAACTTCATGACGTCGTACTGGTGGAGGGCGTGGGCGGCCTGCTGGTTCCCGTTCGGGACGACGTCCTGGTCGCGGACCTTGCGCGCCGCCTGGACCTGCCCCTGCTGGTGGTCGCCCGCGCCGCGCTGGGCACGATCAATCACACGATGCTGACGCTCGAAGCCGCCCACCGGCGCAGGCAGGAGGTTGTCGGCGTCGTCTACAACACCACCGGCCCCGGGGACCCGCGCGCCGCCCGAACCAGCCCGGATGTGATCCACCGCCTGTCGGGTGTCCGCTCCCTGGGTATCGTTCCCTTTGATCCCGGCGTGGACGTGGACGCCGGAAACCAGGGATGCCTGCCCGACCTCATCGAGCAACACGTGGACCTGGATGGCGTCTTTTTCTGAGTCCTGTCCCGGTCTTCCGCCTCCATCCCGCCGGCCTACCCCTTCTCCTGCTTCGACACCCCGCGCGTGACCAGATATTCGACGATCTTCGGATTGATCAGATGCAGCCAGGGCAGGAATCTGAGCTTGAACGGAATGATCAGTTCCCGCTTCCTTTTCTTCATGGCTTCGATAATGGCCTTGCTCGCGTCGTCCAGAGAGATGGACTCTTTGCTGTGCTTGCGGCTGGACGCGCCTAGAGAGCCGCCGTGCTTGCCAAAGGCCGCTTTGCGCAGATTCGTGCCCCGCAGCCAGTGGGGCAGCACGGTCAGCACGTCCACGCCTGTGTCGAGCAACTCCGTCCGCAGCGACTCGAAGAATCCCTGCACGGCGTGCTTGGACGCCACGTACCCGGTATGCAGGGGGACGCCGATCTTGCCCTGGATGGAAGAAATGGCCACCACCATCCCGTCGCGCGCCTTCAGATGGGGAAGCGCGTAGTATACGCAATGTACGATGCCCAGATAATTCGTTTCCATCAGCTTGCGGAAAATCGCCACGTCCTCCACCTCGTCAAACCGCGCCCACATGCTGATTCCTGCACACGCAACCAGGTAGTCCACCCCCCCGAACCCGGCAACCGCCGCGTCGATCCAGGCCTCGCAGTCCCCGGGCTTTCCCACGTCGCCCGTGGCAGTAATGGCGCGGCTGCCCCGCTCTCGACACGCTTCCGCGATATCCTGTACCCCCTCGTCCAGGGCGAATAGCGCCACGTCCGCGCCCTCGTCGGCGAACGCCAGCGCCAGGGTCGCGCCCAGACCCGACGACGCACCCGTTATCGCGACTACTTTATCTTTGAACATTACGAAACCCAATCCACAGACGGCGGTCAACTGTCAACCGAACACGCGAACCAAAACCCACATCTCCCCAAATTCCCTGCCTACGGCGTGTTCCTTTTGAAGCGACCAAAAGGAACCAAAAGTCGCCGCTGGGCGCGGGGCCTGCCATATGCAT
>CAZKDZ010000193.1:0-13366 GCA_964551635.1 uncultured bacterium
AGCGAGTGCCTGGCGCGGCGAGGCTGAAAGCCGGTCAATACCTGATGGGAGAATGCCGCCGCGGGGCTCGACTACACAACCCGGAGCTCGCATGTGTAGGCCCTTTTCCCTTGAAAATTCAAGATATTTCCATATTATGCGCGTCGTAGTTTTCCTTTTTCCTGGCAGTCGGGACGGCAGGTCGTCCGGCGTCCGGTACACGTGACCACCCAATCCATAATTCGGTGTACGTAGACCTGGAGTAGGATATGCAGCTAGCGCAACCGGATTCGATTCCTGAAGCGGCGTCAGGCCTGGAACGACGCGGCGTCACCATGCGGGCGATGGCCATCGGGCTCGGCGTCGCTCTGTTCATACAGGGCTGGGGTATTTTTTCCAGCCGGGTGATCCGGTCGTCCGGCGTGACGGCCGGATTTCTTTCACCTGCCCTGTTTATCGCGATTCTTCTCGTCCTGTTCGTCCTGAATCCCTTCCTGAGGCGGGTCGTCCGGTCCGCGGGGCTGAGCCTCGCGGAGATCCTGACGATATTCGCAATGGGGCTGATGGGCGGCGCCCCCATCGCGGCACTGTATGCCTTTATAACCATTCCGTACTACCTGGCCACTCCGGAAAACCAGTGGGGCGCCCTTCTTCACCCGCACCTGCCTTCGTGGGTCGCGCCTCTCGACGTGGACGGCGCCGTTACGCTTCTGTTCAACGGGCTGCCGGGCGGGCAGGGCGCGATTCCATGGGGGGCGTGGGTTATTCCCATGTTCTGGTGGGTGCTTTTGTTCTGCGTGCTGGCCTTCGCCGCGGCTTCGCTCTCGGTGATCCTCCGGAAACAATGGGTGGAACACGAGCGATTGCGATACCCGGTCCTGGAGCCCATCGTGGAGATGGCCTCCGGCTCCGAAACCGGCGGTTTGTGGCCGAGATTCGCCCGCGGAAAGCTGTTCTGGTTCGGGGCGGGGTTCGCGTTCGTCTTTATCTTCTGGAATGCGCTGCCCTGGATCTCCCCCGCCTTTCCCGAGATGCCGGTTCGGGGGCGGGTGTACGCCTTCTTCGGCCGGGATATGCCCCCGATGTTCAGCTATATCGATCCGTTTACCTTCGCGTTTTCATATTTCGCGAATCTGGACGTCCTGTTCAGCGTGTGGTTCTTCTTCGCGGTTTTCGTGCTTGAATTTGGAATCTTCAACCGTCTGGGCTACAGTATCGGCGGACGCGGGGACCGATACGGCTCCTATGACGCGGCATCTAGCTGGCAGGGCCTGGGCGCCTTCTGCGTCTTCGTGTTGTTCGGTCTGTGGATGGCCAGGCGTCACCTGAAAGACGTGGTGATGAAGGCCTGGCGGTCCGACCATTCCGTGGACGATTCCCGTGAGATGCTGTCGTACCGTACGGCGGTTGTCGGCGTTCTGGTGGGCTACGTATTCGCGGTCGTGTGGTTGAACCGTGCGGGCATGGACCTGCAGATGGCCATCCCGTTAGTGGCGATGCTGTTCATTCTCTACATCGGGGTCGCGCGGATCATTGCCGAGTCGGGCCTCCTGTACGTGCAGGGGCCGATGACCGCCCAGAGCTTTTCGGTCTATCTGCTGGGGGCCAAAGCCGTGTCGCCGTCCAGCCTGACCACGCTCCTGTTTTCTTACCCGATCCACGCGAATTCGACCTCGCAGATGTCGCACGTGGCCAAGGTGGGCGAACAGGTACGGGACCGCGGAAGGCGCCTGTTCTGGGCGGTGGCCCTGTCCTTCCTGGCGACGACCCTGGTCGTGATCATCGGGACGCTGTATCTGGGTTATACCCGCGGCGCCGAGAATTTCGGACACGGCTTTATCTGCGGGGGCGTTCACAATTTTCCGGATACCGTGAGCAAGATCAAGGAGCCGTTCGACGTCGACTGGAACCGGATCATGTTCCTGGGTATCGGCGCTGCCGTTATGGTTGTCCTTACGTTTCTCCGCTACCGGTTTCCGTGGTGGCCGATCCACCCGGTGGGGTTCGCTATCATGGGTACGGATCTGGTGCGGAATTTTGCGCTGACGCTGTTCCTGGCATGGTCGTGCAAGACGGTGATCCTGCGGGTTGGCGGGAATTCGCTGTTTCGGCAGGCGCAGCCGTTTTTCCTCGGCCTGCTCGTGGGGCACGTTCTGGGAATTACGGGGGCGTTCCTCGTGGACATGTTCATGTTCCCGGGAGCCGGGCACAGCATCCACCCGTGGATCGAGTAGTCCGGCGTAAGAGAGTGAACGATGATCGACGTCATAAAAAGGGCACTGCTCGTTTTGCTGACGTTGGGCGTCCTCTCGCTCGTGGTGGTGTTCGACCCCGAGGATGTGTCCGACGTGATACGGGATACGCTGGATATCCGGCAGGCGCCGCCGGCGGAACAGGTCAGGGGAGACCTGTCGGCCGCGGACCTGGCGGTGCGGCGAATCGTGGATGGGATTGCGGAAGACGACGTCCGCGCCCACGTGGCGGCCCTGACCCGGATGCCGTCCCGAGTGGTTGGGTACGGCGGCGAGCGGCAGGCGCGGGATTACGTTATTTCGCAGTTCGAGGCGCTGGGTCTGGAGCGCGTGACCACGGAGACTTTCGACGTGACCGTGCCGGTCGACCGTGGCGGCGTACTGAAGGTGACCGCAACCGGGGAGGAGATACCCATTTACGGCCTCTGGCCGAACGACGTCCGGACGCCCACGCTCCGGGCCGAAGGCGTCGAGGGGCATCTGATCTATGGAAGGCGCGGGGAATTTTCGGATTTCAACGGGTCGGTCGTGGACGGAAGCGTCGTGCTGATGGACTTCGGCTGCGGACAGAATTACCTGAATGCGATGACGCTCGGTGCGAAGGCCATTCTCTTCTTCGACGACGGGAACGTGACCCGCGGGGAGGCGGAGGACAAGTTTCTGGAGGTGCCCGTGAACGTGCCCCGGTTCTGGGTGAACCGGGAGGATGCGCAACGCCTTCTGAATGAAGTTGAGCGCGGAGATATCCGGGTGCGTCTCAACGCCCGGATGGACTGGCAGACGGTGAAGTCGGCCAATGTCTTCGGATATCTGCCCGGATCGGAGGAGCGCATACCGGGAGGAACGGGCGCCAGGTGGAAGGACAGGGTGATTGTGCTAAGCGCCTACTATGACGCCATGTCTGTGGTGCCCGCGCTCGCCCCTGGCGCCGAAAGCGCCTCGGGAGTCGCCGCTCTGCTCGAGGTGATCCGTTCGCTGCAGCGGCACGGTTCCAGGTACTCCTTCCTGTTTCTGGCCACGTCGGCGCACTTCGAGGGGCTTAGCGGAATCAACGATTTCCTCTTCAGACATTCCCGCCGAAGCGACTATTTCCGGGACCGGATCCCCGAGGGCGACCGGATCGACTTCAGCCTGTTTGTCGGGCTGGACCTGTCCAGCCGCAGCAGACAGGTGGGCGGATTCGCGATGGGGACCTTCTACAACGCACGCAAGGGGACGGACGAATACCTGAAAAACCTGCTGACACCCTATTCGCACCGGTTCCGCGAGTATACCGGCGCGCTCTTTCCGGATGAAGGGCGCTACGTGGACGTGGTCGCCCCCGCCAAGCGGCCCTGGACGTCGTATATGCCGGTCCCGCTGGCTCTGGAGAGCGAGGCCGCCGTTTTCGTCGGTCAGGAGGCGATGACCCTGGTGACCCTGTACGACGGTCGCGTCCGCACCGACACGCCGCTGGATCTTCCCGGGGCCATGGCATTCCCCCGGCTGACCGACCAGGTGCGGACGGTTGCCGCCATGATGATCCGTGCGGGTAACGACCCGGGCTTCTTCCGCGAGACCCAGCTTCGGCTGATGGACCGCGGTCACCGACTGTCCGGTCGGATTCTCTGGTTCGACCGGGACGTGGACTTCGCGATTCCCAGGGTGCCGGTTCCGGGAGCGCTGGTGACGTACAAGCAGCCGGGCCCCGGCAGCCTGGCCGGCGTACGGACGTTGATGGTTACACAGACCACCAGCGGCCCGATATACGAAGGCCCGGCAGCCAGGGGTGCGTTGCACGGTTCCAGGGAAGTGGTCGCGCAGACCGGGCGGTTTGAATTCGATATCGTGAGAAACCGCTTTTCAAATCACGTTCTGGCATACGAACTCGACGCCGAGGGACGGATTGTCTCGGCGCCGGACATGGGAATAGACGGCGCCGGGTCGGATGGTAAAACCGGGAAGTATCCCCTGGTTCAGGGATACGGGTGGTGGGACAACGAGATGATGGGCGTGCTGTTCAGGTGCCGGTCGCTGAGCCTGTTCGAGATTGTGGATTCGAGCTATCTGTCCGTGCTGGATCATATGAAGGTGCTGGGACGGGATAACAGCGAACCGATAGAATACGGATTTCGATACGTGGCCAACCAGGGTCGCAAGGAGGGGAAAGTCACCCAGGCGTCTGTGGCATTCGCCCCACCCGATGAACGGATCAAGATCCTGATGAGCAGCGGGCTCTTCGGAATCAAGTACCTGCTCATCAACGCTCCGGAAGACCTGTTGACCGATCCCGTGGCTCCGCGACAGGTGAACGCGGAGACGGTAAAACGGTCCATGGGCGCCGGGTACGTCCCGGCCGGAAATGCGATTACCCTGCCTTCATACCGCGCGGCACGGGATATGTGGATCGTGGATGACGTCCGCATGAAGCAACTCGCCCGGTACGGCGTGGAGAACAAGAGGCTTTCCCGGCTTCACGACCGCGCGCGCGCGTCTCTGCTCGAGGCGAACAGCCATCTGGAAAACCGCAGGTACGACCGGTTCATTGCATCGGCCAGGGAGGGCTGGGGGCTCGAGGCGCGGGGGTACCCCGAGGTGAAGGAGACGGCCAACGACACGGTCCGCGGCGTCATCTTCTATTTCGTCCTGCTGCTGCCGTTCTCGTTTTTCTGCGAGCGGCTGTTCTTCGGATTTCCGGACGTCCACAGACGGATTGTCGGATTCGCCGGGATTCTCATTGCGATGTTCCTGGCCCTTCGGTGGGTGCATCCCGCGTTTCAACTGTCCGGCTCTCCGTACATCATCTTTCTCGCCTTTGTGATTCTGTGTCTGGGCGGGGTGGCCATGGTGATCGTGGTGTCCAGGTTCGCCGATCAGGTCAGACGACTGAAGCAGTCCGCAACGGGTGTGTACGAAGAGGACGTGGGACGCATCTCGGCAACCGTTGTGGCGTTTACGCTGGGGGTTTCGAATCTGCGAAAGCGCCCGCTTCGGAGCGGACTCACGGCGATTACGCTGACCTTGCTCACCTTCACGGTGCTTTCGTTCACGTCGGTCCAGACGTACCTGCGCTTCTATAAATTGCCGAGGGACAACCGGCCGCCCTACGAGGGAGCGCTGGTGAGAGACCGGAACTGGAGGGGCATGCAGCCCTCCGCGCTGACCTATATCCAGAGTCATTTCGGCGGATTCGCCCGGGTAGCGCCCCGGGCGTTTTATATTTCCGAAAAGCGGGGCGAACGGGCGTACATCGACTTCGAGGAACCCGAAAGCGGCCGGCGGAGTTTCGCGAACGGGTTGCTGGGCGTGACGCCGGCGGAACCCGCTGTGCTGGGAATCGACAGGATGCTTACGGCAGGCCGCTGGTTCCGGGAGGGGGAGCGGCACGCCGTCATCCTGCCGGGAGAACTGGCGGAACTCGTCGGAATCACCGCCGCGGCCGTGGACGCAGGCCGGGCGCGGGTACGCATGTTGGGTGTGGAGCTGGCCGTCGTCGGGATTCTGGACTCCCGGGCCGTGGACAGGCTTGCGGATATGGATGACGAACGCCTGACTCCCATCGACACAACGATGGAGACCGCGGGAACGAGCGACTGGCGCAACCTGAGCCAGGACCCCAGGCTGATGGGAGCGGAGCCGATCGAGGCGTTCATCCACCTGGACACGAGCAATACGGCGCTGCTGCCGTACGAATTCGTCATCGAAATCGGGGGCACGCTCAGGTCGATCGCAATCACCGATTTCAAAGACGCCCAGGGCAATCCCAGCCGGGACGTCCGCGGGCAGATCGAAGACTTCATGTCGCGGGTTGCGCTGACGATGTTCGTCGGGATCGACGACGAGGTGACGGTATACAGTTCCATCGGCACCACTTCCCTTTCCGGCATCGCGAATCTATTCATCCCGCTGCTGATCGCGTCGCTCATCGTGCTGAATACGATGATGGGCGCCGTGTACGAGAGATTCCGTGAAATCGGCGTCTACTCTGCGGTGGGGCTGGCGCCCAGCCACATTTCCGCGCTCTTTCTGGCCGAAGCGGCCGTGTTCGCCACGCTGGGAGCGGCGTTCGGCTATCTGATCGGCCAGACGGTGGCGATGGTCCTGTACGAGCGGGGAGCGTTGGGCGGGCTTTCGTTGAACTACTCCTCGCTGTCGGCGGTTTCTTCCACGCTGCTGGTGATGCTGGCGGTATTCCTGTCCACCCTCTATCCGGCCAGGAAGGCCGAACAGATGTCCGTACCGGACGTGACGCGCCGGTGGCGGTTTCCTGAACCGGAAGGGGACGACTGGACTTTCGATTTTCCGTTTACCCTGGCGGGATCGGAAGCCCTGGGGATGTACACCTATCTCTTTCGATGTTTCGAGTCGTTCGGCGAGGGTTCCCTGGGCCGGTTCGTTTCACGTGACGTGCGTTTCGGGTCCGATCCGCTTCGGGCCGGAACGGGATATAACATCGCGCTGAGGATGTGGCTGGCGCCATACGATCTGGGCATCAGCCAGGACGTTCAGATGAATGCGATTCCCACGGGAGAACACGATATATACCGCATAGAGGTCCGTATTCATCGCCTGAGCGGTGACGTGAACTCGTGGCAACGCGTGAACAGGGGCTTCCTGAACGACCTCCGCAAGCTCTTTCTGGTATGGAAGACTATGCCGCCGGAAACCAGGACCGACTATGCGCGGCAGGGCGAGGCGGAACTGGGGACGTCGCCTGTACGGGAGGTGGCGTCCTGAACGATCCAACTGGAGAAGACGCGGAATGGCGAGTCCTGCCGGGCAACGCGAAGCGGCGGTAGCCGGCACAACGCTGGAGATGCGCGGGGTTTCGGCGCGCGCCTTGAGCATAGGTCTGGGAATTGCCGCCCTGCACAATTTCTGGAGCCTGCACTCGCTGTATATCATCCGTGGATCGTGGCTGAACCGGACCCATTTCCCAATGGGCGTGTTCGTGCCCTTCCTGATCCTCGTCCTGGCGACTCCGGTCCTCCGGCGGTTCGTTCCCAGACTGGCGCTGTCCGGCCCTGAACTCCTGGTGGCGCTGTGTGCGGGTCTGGCGGGGGGCATGGTGCCGACGTTCGGTCTCTCCACGACCTGGATCGGCATGCTTGCGATCCCGCACTATCTCGCCACGCCGGAGAATCAGTGGGGAGAGTACCTCCTGCCGCATGTGCGCGGATGGATGGTGCCGTCCAACGCGCAGGGAGCCATGAGATGGCTCTTCGAAGGGCTTCCCCCCGGTGAAGGGATTCCCTGGGGGGAATGGGCTGTTCCCCTCTTCTGGTGGACGGCGCTGCTGGGCGGGATTGCGCTGGTATCGTTCTGTACGATCGCGGTGCTGCACCGGCAGTGGTCGGGGCACGAACGGCTGGCGTATCCCATTCCCTCGGTGGCCGCGGACATGGCGGACGGGGCCGCAGGCAGAGGCGAATGGGCGGGGCTCCTGCGGAACCGGCTGTTCATCGCGGGACTGGCGGCCGCACTGGCGATCAAGGTCTGGAACCTGGTGCCCGCCTTCGTGCACGGATTCCCGATGATCCGGCTGTTTCACCAGCAGTTGTGGGTTTACTTTACGCAGTACTCGATGGTCCACGTGAGCCTGAATTTCTATACGATCGGGTTCGCGTACATGACGGGCCTGGACCTGCTGCTGAGCATCTGGCTGTTTCATCTGTTCTACATAATGGAGATCGCGGCGTTCGCCCGGATCGGACTGGGCGTTGCGGGATTTTCCGGCGGTGACGTGTCGTGGCAGGGCGGCGGGGCGATGATGTGTTACGTGGGCCTGGCGCTCTGGACGGCCCGGGGGCATCTCAGAGGCGTGGTTCGCCGCGCTCTGGGTCGACCGGACGGAGCGGAGGAAGCCGGAGAACTCCTGCGGTACCGATGGGCATTGTGGGGCCTGGTTCTGGGGGTGGCTTTTGTGATCTGCTGGTTGCGGATGGCCGGTATGGGACTGCTTCTGGCCGCGGCGCTGACCGCGCTGCTGTTCATCAGTTACCTGGGTCTCGCGCGGATCGTGGCGCAGACCGGTCTGCTCTACGTCAACCTTCCGCAAAGCGCCCAGGGGCTCATTCTGGGAACCGCGGGTGCGGCGTCCATTCCCGCGCAAGGGCTCACGGCCATGGCGTTTACCAATGTCTTCGCCAACGACCACATGGGCCTGTTCATGCCGGCCTTCGCGCAGATTGCAAAGCTGGCGGAACGGGTGGACCGCCACCGCAAGCGGCTGGGGTGGGTCGTGGGGCTGGGCCTCTTGACGAGTATCGCGACGTCCGTGGCTCTGACGCTTTATTGGGGATATTCAGGCGGGGCGTACAATTTCGGCAGTATCGCGCTCTTCCGGAGAACCGTGCCGAGCGTGAATGGATACGTGAGCCACATGCGCAGCCCGGACCCCGTTCACGCGGCGTCGTTCATCCTCTTTGCGGCCGGCGCCGCGGGGATGGCCCTGCTGGCGTTCCTGCGATACCGGTTCAACTGGTGGCCGGTGCACCCGGCCGGGCTGGCCGTGGGCTACACCGGCATGACGAGGCACGCGGCCTTCAGCATCTTTGCCGCGTGGGTCTGCAAGTTTGTCGTGATCAAAACGGGCGGCATGCTGCTCTACCGGCGGACGGTGCCGTTCTTTATCGGGACCATTGTCGGATACGCGTTGGCCGTTCCCCTGGGTTACGTGCTGGACGTAATCTTTTTCCCGGGTCAGGGGCACGGCGTGCACGCGTATTGATTCGGTAGCAGGCGAAGCCCTGCACGTAACGGAGGTCATGATCCAATGCGTATACCACCTGTGTACACGGAACTGAAGGACCTGAATCTCGAAACGGAACTGGTCCGGAACGGCCGGCCGAACGCAACGATCGTGGTTCCGGAAGGCGGAGGTTACGCCGGGGCCGCGAATCGCGTTCAGGCGGCGATTCAGTCGAAGACCGGCGTACTCGTGCCCGTTGAAGATGACCTTTCGTCGGCCGGCGCCGCGCCCATCTCAGGGCATCTCATCGTCCTGGGCAACCGGTCCAGCAACCGGACCATAGAAACGCTCTACAACCTGTATTACACGCTGCTCGACCTGCGCTATCCCGGACCGGGCGGGTACGAGGTCCGGTCGCTTCACAATCCGTTCGGCAATGGTTGCAACGTGATCTTTGCGGGCGGCAGCGATGCGGAGGGCGTGGAAGCGGCGGCCGACGTGCTGGCGGGGAAGGTGTTGGACGCGAAGGACGGAGCGGGCGGGTTTACGCTTGGTTGGATGATGGAGATCGGGCTGGGGCGGGAGATCCAGGTTCCGGAGGACCTCCGGGAATTCGAGACCTGGGAGGCGTCTGCCGGGTACGGGTCGGTGGGGTATTTCGGCTGGAACAGCATCAGCAAGCGAATGGCGATGTACTACATGACGGGAGACGCATTTCACGCGCGGGAAGCCATCCGGCTGGCCTTTCCGGACGACCGTGCGATGGCCGAGATCACGGAGATCGACGGGGAGCGGATCGAAAACAAGGACGAGCCGCTGAGCGGACCTTATCACTACAATGCGCACATGATGATCCTGTACTGGGATCTGATAGAAGAAAGTCCTGTGTTTACGGACGATGAACGCCTGCGTGTGACCAACGCGTTCGCCGCACAGTTCGGCCACGCGCAGGACCAGGGCGCCAGGCGGCGGGTCGTTGAGAACGTGCGTCGCGGCGCGAGTGGGTTCGGAGACCCCCCGCCCAGCGTGGGTTCGCGGCACGGGCAGTGGTCCGCGATTTCGCTGTACTGCCTCGGCCGTTATTTCAACAGCCACTACCCCAGCGCGCTCTGGGAGCAATCCATGGAGGCCGCCAGATGGCATTTCGCCTCGCTGCATCACCACGCCCTGGTGGACGGTGAACACGACAATCTGTTCTGGTACAATACGGGAATGGCACCTGTTCTGAGCTATATGCTGCTTACGGGCGACCGGAAGCCCATTGAAAACGGCGTAATGGCCAACCTGCTTCGCGGGCAGGAGATCCTCGCCTCCGGGCGCGAACCCGACTGGGCCCTTAATGCCGCATCCATCGGGTTTCTCAACAAGGCCGCCTATCTGACCGGTGACGGCCGTTACCGCGAATACCTGCGGCGTACCGGCATGGACCTGAATCTTTTCCGGCTGGGGCAGTCCTTCTGGCCGGAAGACGATATCGAGCCCCGCCTGCCCACGGATCTTTTGAACCGATGGAGCATCCACCCGATCCCCGAGCCGCTGTGGCGGGAGCGTCACAGCGGACTGCCGCTCGAGGACTCATTTCTGTTCGGCAGTTTTCGGAGCGCGGCGGATTCGACCGGCGATTTCATCCTCGTGAAAGGGATGAACGGCGCGTCGCGTAACGCGTATCACACATTTGTCGTTCTGGAACTGCGGCTGGATGGTGAAACGCTGCTGGAAGGCTATCTGAACCAGGTGTTGACGCGTTCGGAAGGTATCGTGGAGCCGGTGGTGGCGATGGATTCCGCGCTGAAGTACCGGGACGTGGTCGGGGGGACCGCCGTGGTCGCGGCAGAGGTGCCGAGGGCGGCGTTCTGCGCCTGGCGCAGGACATTGGCGCAGCGTGTCGGCCGGTACGCATTGTTTGTGGACGGCCTGACATTCCGGGAGGACAGCGAGGAACTGGAGGTGGAGTTCCTCTGGCAGGGGAAAGGCGCGTGGGCGGCACTGCCGGGTGGCGGCGGCGCGCGCATCCGTGACGTCGCTCAGATCTGTATGTCGGATCCGGTAGAGACCGCCGTTGCGGACGGCGAGGCCCACATGCTTTGGCGTGGAGAGGTGGAGAAGGGAAGCGGGAGGTGCTGGTTTTCGCTGCTGGCAGGGGACGGGACCGCGTGCGCGCGGTTGGCCGGGAACGCCGCGGCATTGGCGCTCCCGGAGCCGGCAGTGGCCGCCGCCGGGGAGTACGAGGGTCTGAACGGCGATCTGGTTGTGCTGGCCGGCAGCCATCTGCACGGCGTCAACCTGACCGGGGCGGCGCTGGGCGCCTCGCTGTTCCGCGCCAGTTCGCCCGTGCAGGTCGATTGGGACTTTCACAGTGGCGCAATCGAGGTGGTTGCGGACGAGGAGACCGGGATACGGCTGGCCGTTTCCGATCCGCGCGGCGTGCGCGTGGGCGGAAGCGTCCCGGAGTACGCGGGGGATGGCCCCGGCCCGGCGGCCATCCGGATCCCCCGGGGAAGGCATTCGATTACCGGCGCGGCGCCGGATACGGCCGCGCTTGAAAGGGTGACGGCGCGGCTTTCGGGCCTTCTGGAGCAGGGCCGGGATGCCAGACGGCAATCCGCGGCCGCGCCTTCGCCCGCAATGCCGGATGTGCCTTCCATTTCGCCCGTTTTCGCTTCTTCGGTGGGTAACGGCGTGGTGGACCTGGTCGCGGCGGATTCCGGCGGAAAAACGCTGATCTGTGCGGCCGAAGACCGGAACGTCCACGTGTTGTCGCAGGAAGGAGAAAAGCTCCGGACCCTGCCGACGGACGGTCCCATCCGTCTCCTCCACTGGTGGGGGGAGCACGGCCTCCTCCTGGCCGGGTGCGAGGACGAAAAGGTCGTCGCGTACGATCCGGTTTCAGGCGATCGGAGGTGGGTCTTCGTCTCCGAGGAAGACCCCGCCGTGTTCAGGGCCGCGAAACCCTACTGGTTCAAGACGGCGCCGGGACACGCAGGCGTTCACGGACTCCATTCCGGCGTCTTTCTGGACGGCAGAAGCCAGGCATTCGTGGGCAGCGCCTGTACGCTGGAGATACTGGATGAGGACGGGAATCTCGTGAAACGGCTTCCGGTATTCTGGGGCCCGGGTTCCCGGTTAGCCCTGATCGACGGGCCCGAGGGCAGCATCGATCTGCTGATTGCAAGGCAGCCCACGGATTCCCACGCGATGGCCGTGGTGAACAACCGTGAACTCGACCCGAAGCAGCGCGCCTTCCGGGACGTGCCGGACGGGCATACGAATATCGGCGGGTGGGCTTGCATGAGCCGCAAGCACATTTTTCATGAAGACCTGGACGGGGACGGCAAAAAGGAAGTGGTCAGCGAGATCAACGGGACCTGGAACCGGGTGACGGTCTGGACGGAGGACGGGCGCGCCCTGCACAACGTACATCTGGGCCCGGGGCAGCGTATTCCCGCGGACAACGTGCGGGACTTCGACGTTTTCGACCTGGATGGCGACGGAAGGAAGGAGCTCCTGGCTGCGTTGTCGGGCGGGCTGATTCTCGCACTCGATCACCAGTGTGAAAAGCTTTGGTGGAGGCGGCTGCCGTCACCGCCGGCGGTGATGGCGGCATTGGGAGCCGAAAGCGGCGCGAGGGTGGTGGCGGGCTGCGAGGACGGGACCCTGGTTGTCCTGGATGGCGTGGGAGAGGTCGTCCGATCGGGCAGGTTGACCGGGAGGCCGACATGCATAAGAACGGTAAATGGTACAGTTGTTGTAGCCACGGATGAGGGACAGGTCAGCGGGTGGCGTGTGGACGACGACCGGTAAGCCGGAAACGCCGGGAGGAAAAATGGACGCAGATCGAGGGTCGGTCGGCCTGAAAATCGACAAATTGAAGGACATGCACCTGGAGACGGTACTGGCGGCCGGCGGACAGCCCGGAGGGAAGATCGTCATCCGGGACGGCGCGTCACAACAACATCTGGCAAACCGGATCGTCGAACGGATCGAAGACACCACGGGCGCCCGTCTGCCCGTCGTCCGCGCCGGCGATGTGACAGCCTCCCGGGCGCTGCTCGATACGCACGTGGTCGCACTGGGAAATATGGCAGACAACCCGTTCATTCGCTGGCTGTATTACCAGTGGTGGGCCATTGAAGACCTCTGCTATCCCGGCGCCGGCGGGTACGCGCTTCGGACGCTTCACAACCTGCTTGGGAACGGAAGGAACGTGATCCTGCTTGGCGCCGGCGACGACGCCGGACTGGACTGTGCCGTGTCGAGGTTTCTGTCGAAAGTCGGCAACGGTACGGATGTGAGGTTCGGGTGGCTGATGGACGTCGAGCTGAGTCCTGCCTTCGATTCGCTCGCACATCCGCCGGACGGCTGGCTCGACGAGCGGCGGGAGGACTACATCCGGCAGGTCAGCCAGCCGCATGCCTCAAAGGCCGGGGCGGGGCACGGGATGGTCACCGAGGCGGGACGGCAGGGG
>CAZKDZ010000194.1:0-6276 GCA_964551635.1 uncultured bacterium
GGGATGGGAGGGGTGGGTATGGGAGGTGTTGAAATATCTTGCCGTGGCGGGTCTGGTCTGGATCTTCGTGCGGAGGGTGAGGCGGTACCAGCGCCGTCCGAAAGTCGATGGTTCCGGATCGGACTGACCAAAGGGACGCGCGCAGGACGCCGCACGTTTCAACCGGAATACCCGTTTTAGAGAAACAGGCGCAGCATCGGGAACGCGGATTGCAGGGCTTTTCCACGATGACTGAGCCTGTTTTTTTCCTCGGCCGGCAGTTCCGCAAACGTCCGCCGTTCGCCTGAAACCAGGAACAGCGGATCGTACCCGAACCCGCCTGTCCCCTGCGGGCTGCGCAGAATCCGTCCCTCGGCCGTACCCTCCGCCGTCTGAACGGAACCCTCGGGCCCGCCTACGGCAATTGCGCACCGGAAACGCGCTGTACGTTGTTCGTCGGGAGTGTTTTCGAGGAGCCGGAGAAGCTTGCGGTTGTTCTGGTCGTCGGTGGCCTTTTCGCCCGCGAATCGCGCGGAATAAACTCCCGGAGCTCCGTCGAGCGCGTCCACCTCCAGGCCGGAGTCGTCTGCGAGGGACACGTGACCGGTGTGGGTTGCAACGACAAGCGCTTTCTTGATTGCGTTGGCCTCGAACGTGCTGCCGTCCTCCACAATCTCCCCGACGTCAGGAAAGTCGGCCAGAGAAAGCAGCGTGACTTCCGACCCAAGTATTTCCCGGATCTCTCTGAGCTTGCCGGGATTTTTCGTGGCGACCACCAAAACCGGCATGGCAAGCCTGAAATTCACGATCGATCGTGCGGAACAGGTCCGTGGTTGAAGTGCCCGCTCTCATTCGAGAGCGGTCTCATATCTCATACACCTTGCGTGTGCGCTCCCGGTAATCCGATGCCTGAATGCGGATGACGTAACACATTTCGATGAATCTCGAATAGATCCTGCCGTCCGCCAGATCCTTTACGTTTTCGATGTCCTGGTTTGTGGTTACAATCGTGAATCGTCGATTGGCATAGCGTGTGTCCACCAGGTTGTAGAGCATTTCCAGCTCCCATTCCGTATTCCTCTGCACGCCGAAATCGTCGATGACCAGAAACGGGACGTTACCGAGGGTGCGGAGGAATGTCTCCGACTTGCCGTGCATGGGGCTGTTCTCGTCAAACGCGAATCTCAGTCTCTGGAAGAACGCTTTCGACAGGCTGATGAATTTCCCGGGCCGGCCCGTATGAAAAATAAGTTCGTTGAGCGCGACATAGGAAAAGTAGGTCTTTCCCACGCCGGGTCTACCCGTCAGAAAGTACCCTCTGATCGGTTGGAAGCCGGATGCCTCTGCGCCGGTGTCCTGCGGGGCATTCAGTTTGCGGGATCTCTCGATCAGGGTACGCAGATGGCGCTTGAGCTGGACCGCGCCCTTGATCGGTTTTCCATCGTACGTTTCGTAGAAATCGTCCAGGAACCTGTATCGAAACGGATCGGGGATGTCGGAGTTCCTGATGAGCCGGTTGATCTCCTGAATTTTCAGACGGTAGCGCCTGCATGGACACCAGGTCGGTTCCGCATCCGGCCGTCTGAAAATCTGGTACGGCAGCCTGCCACCGCACCTGCAGTGCTTTTCGACCCTGGGGGAAAGTCTGATTTCGCCGTGCAGGCCGGCCGTGACCTGGGGATCATAAAAGTATCCCGGATCGCTGCCGGGAAGGTCGAGCCCAGGGGGCGGACCGGTTCCTGGTGAGTTGTTGTTCATAGTGTCTGGTTCCGGGATCTCGTTTCCCGGACCTTGAGTTCTCGCCGCATTTCACGTTGCGCGTCGCGTTTGGCTATCTCCCGGCGCCGGTCGTATTCGCGCTTGCCCCTCGCAAGGGCGAGTTCGACCTTGGCCCTGCCGCGTTTGAAGTAAAGCTTCAGGGCGACAAGCGTCAGTCCCCTTTCTTCGGTACGGACCCTGAGCCGGTCGATTTCGTACCTGTGCAGCAGGAGCCGGCGTTTGCGCACCGGATCGTGATTGAAGCGATTGGCCTCGGTGTATTCGCCAATGTGAAGGTTGTGCAGGAAGACCTCATTGTCTTCCACGCGGGCATAGCAGTCCGCCATGTTGACGTTGCCCAGGCGCAGTGACTTCACTTCCGTGCCCTTGAGTTCGACGCCGGCTTCATAGGTGTCGACAAGAAAGAAGTCCCGCCTGGCTTTACGGTTCTGCACGACGATTTTTATGTTTTCGGGCATGGGACAAGTAGAGCGGCGGGTCCTTGTTCCACGGAAACAGACGCGTTGTGAAACCTGTCACCCGATCACCGGCCAAAGCACTCCGGGTTGAGCGAATCGGTTACTCCTGCAGCGGGTGACGTTTGAGCAGGATGTGAACCAGCCGTTCGAGGGCGTCAACCTTGCCCGCTTCGTTCCGGTGCCTGTAAGCGGCACAGAGGTTGAACATCATGCGGGTGAGCATCTGCCGGTCGGATGACTGGCGCAGCATGGATGGCTCGAAGGCCACGTCGAACCGGGAAAGGGTTTCCGCGCATTCATTCGCCGTAAGGAGTTGGCCGTTGTTGTAGGGGTCGAACAGGAACTCCATGCCGTCCGTTGATTTGTACTTTACGATGAAGTGTACGGGCATCCCCACGCCGAGAATTGGAAGTTCGAGCCGTCGCGCCAGAAAAATGTAGAGTGCCGATATCGAGATGGGAAGACCCGTCTTGCGATCCAGGACCCGGTTCATATAACTGGCATCCGGGCCGGCGGATTCGTTTCTGCGCCCCCGAAATCCCTGTGATTCGAAAATGTAGTGGTTCATGGTCTGGATGACTCTGAGCGGATGGTCGTCAGGTGCGATCGAGGGCGCCAGTTCCTCCGCCATCTTGTTGAGCCGGCTTCTGTATCTCTGAATGTCGAGAGCGGGATATTCGAGCCTGGCCAGGGTAAACGATGCTGTTTCCAGGTCGATGTCGCCGTCGGCCGTTTCGTGGAAGTTCCGGAACTGAGACTCCAGAGACGGTTCCTTGAGGCAGAGCAGAATCCGCCCGGCTTCCCGCTGTGCCTGCGAGCCTCCAGGCGCGGCATCCAGAACCTCGCGCACGGCTTGCTCACCCATCGTGAACAGCTTGCGCCGCACAATTTCCACGATATCGGCGTCGGGGTCGGCCAGCAGAGAAAGAATCACCCGGACCCGCGTCCTGTCCGGACTCATGCCGCGTCCCGGGCAAGGATGACCATCAGGGCAGAGATGTCCGCGGGTGAAACACCCGGGATCCGGGAAGCCTGACCCAGCGAGCGAGGGCGTATACGGGAGAGCTTTTCGGCGGCCTCCCGGGAGATGGCGGGAAGGTCATGGTAATTGATGTCTTCCGGGAGATGTTTTCGCTCCAGATCCTGAAACCTGGCCACCTGCGACTTCTGGCGCTGAATGTAGCCTTCGTATTTGAGTTCGACTTCAACCGACTGGCAGACATCGGGAGGAAGTGGCTTGGGTGGAGGCGCCACTTCCCGGACAAACCGGTAGTCGATCTGCGGTCTGCGCAACAGGTCGATCAGAGGTACGGGCTGAGCGAGCGGGGCAGTTCCCGCTTTACGGAGGTACTCCTGTACCCGGCTTGAAGGCGTGATTTTCACCTCTTTAAGACGGCGATGTTCGGCGGTGATTGCCGCCGACCGGCGCTTGAAGGATTCGTACGCGCTGTCTGAAATCAGCCCGATCCTGCGTCCGGTTTCGGTCAGGCGCAGGTCGGCGTTGTCGTGCCGCAACAACAGACGGTATTCCGCCGAAGCGGTGAACATTCGGTACGGCTCATCGGTGCCCTTAGTTGTGAGATCGTCGATCAGCACGCCTATATAGGCCTGGGCGCGATCCAGAATGAGCGGGTCCTCGTTCCGGACCTGCAATGCGGCGTTGATGCCCGCCAACAGGCCCTGGCCGGCCGCTTCTTCATATCCCGTGGTGCCGTTGATCTGCCCCGCGAAGAACAGGCCGCGGACGGGTTTGGTCTCAAGGGTGGGAAGGATCTGGTTCGGGGGGACGTAGTCGTATTCAACGGCGTAACCCGGCCTCATGATTTCCGCGTTTTCAAAGCCGGTCACGCTGCGCACGACGTCAACCTGAACGTCTTCAGGCAGGCTCATCGACAGACCGTTCAGGTAGACTTCCATGGTGTCGTAGCCTTCCGGCTCCACGAAGAGCTGGTGCTTCCGCCGGTCTGCGAACCTGACGACCTTGTCTTCGATCGAAGGACAGTAACGCGGCCCCACCGATTGGATGCGGCCGCTGTACATCGCAGAACGATCCAGATTCCGTC
This sequence comes from uncultured bacterium, assembly GCA_964551635.1. Classification (GTDB taxonomy): domain Bacteria; phylum Latescibacterota; class UBA2968; order UBA2968; genus JAAXHE01. The sequence goes on from CAZKDZ010000194.1 coordinate 4,280, forward strand.
TGATGATTTCGTGGGTTTCAGGCGTGGTGCAGGTGATGTGGCAGTCAAGCTGTTCGCGTGAGATGGCCCCGGTGCGGAACGAAAAGGGGCATGGTTGCTCGTCACCGGGCTGGACATCCATCACACTGTAATTCACGCTGCGTGAATTGACCCGCGGCGGCGTGCCTGTTTTCAACCTTCCCAGGTCGAACCCCAACCGCCGGAGGCCGCCGGATGCCCGTTCCGCGGAACCCTCGCCCGCGCGCCCTGCACGGTAAGAGCGGTCGCCCACGTGGATGAGGCCCTTCAGAAAGGTGCCGGTCGTCAAAATAACGGTCCGGCCAAGAAAGTTCGTGCCGGATTTTGTAAGGATGCCCCTGATCCGTCCCTCGTCGACATGCAGGTCTTCGATAAGACCCTGTTTGAGATCCAGGTTCGGCTGCCTCTCCACGACGTATTTCATCCGAAACTGATATGCTTTCTTGTCGGCCTGCGCCCGGGGGGCCTGAACCGCCGGACCCTTGCTCCGGTTCAGCAGTCGGAATTGCAGCCCCGTCGCGTCGATGTTCTGCGCCATTTCCCCGCCCAGCGCATCGATTTCGCGTACCATGTGGCCCTTTGCAATCCCTCCGACCGCCGGATTGCACGACATCTGCGCGACCGTGTCCAGATTCATTGTCAGCAGCAGAGTACGGCACCCCATGCGCGCGCCTGCCAGGGCGGCTTCGGCTCCGGCGTGCCCCCCGCCGACAACGATGATATCGTAGTGTTTATCGTAGGTCCACATAGGATATGAAGGGCGTTACAGAACTGCATTCCCGGCGCATGCCGGCACACTCGACCCGTCGTCGGACTTCCAATGCGCTTCGATTTCGAATCCCATGTCCTCAATGAGTCGATGGGTCTCCGAAGTGGACTGACCGCCCGTTGTAAGATAACCTTCCATAAAGACGGAGTTCGCCGGATAGAGGGCGAGGGCCTGAAGGGAACCCAGCGTGAGTTCCCTCCCTCCCGCGATACGGATTTCCTTGTCCGGGTTTACGAAGCGGAACAGGCACAGAACCCTGAGGCCGTCTCTGGGCGACATCGGTTCGCGTCCGGCCAGGGGCGTGCCATCGATGGGATGCAGGAAGTTGACAGGGATCGAATCGATATCGAGTTCACGGACGGCCGCCGCCAGGTCGACGATATCCTGCCTGGATTCACCCATCCCGATGATTCCTCCGCAACAGGTTTCGAGGCCGGCTGCCTTGACAGCTTTCAGGGTATTCAGCCGGTCCGTGTAGGTGTGCGTGCTGACGATGCTGCCGTGATGCCTTGCGCTGGTATTGAGATTATGATTGATCCGGTCCACGCCGGCCGCTTTCAACGTTCTGGCCTGCGCTTCGTCCAGCAGCCCCAGGCAGCAGCATATGTCGATATCGACGGTTTCCTTGACTTCTCGCACAATGTCGGCAACGATGTCTACTTCTCTGGCGGTGGGGCCTCTTCCGCTGGTGACGATACAATAGCGCAGCGCCTTTCCCGCCCTGGCCTTTCTGGCGCCGTCGATAATCTGCTCGCGAGGCAACAGCGGATATTTTTCGATGTCGGCTGTCGACACGGCCGATTGTGAACAGTAGGCGCAATCCTCCGGACACAATCCGCTCTTTGCGTTCTGCAAGACGTGAAGGCGCACGCGGTTTCCGAAAAAGCGGTGTCGAACCCGATATGCCGAATGGATCAGGAGGAGCAGGTCTTCGTCCGGCGCATCGAGTACCGACAGCATTTCCTCATTGACCAGGTGTTTGTTTCGCAGCGCTTTGCGTTCGAGTATCGAGTAGTCCTTCATACGAGGTTGAGCTCCCGCGAGTGTGATGTCGGAAACGTCGTTCCAACAGCCCGTTGAAAAAGCCCATCCGGTCTACGGCCGGCCCTTGCGGTCGAAAACCTGCGTTGCGCTCCCTCGCCGAATCGCAGGATGGGACTCGGTCGCGCGCCTTGTCTTCGACCACAATGGCTCGAGAGCGACTTTCTCA
>CAZKDZ010000195.1:0-11724 GCA_964551635.1 uncultured bacterium
CGGGCGCCGGAAAGATCCGCATTCGTCAGATCGGCGAGTTCGAGGTCTGCCGGCGCCAGATTGGCATTCCTGAGATTCGCGCCCCGGAACAGGGCGCGCTGGAGGGGAGCGCCGGAGAGATCGGCGTCCTGAAGGTCCGCGCCACGGAAGTTGGCTTCGTAGAGTCTTGCGCGCTGGAGATTGGCGCCGTGCAGGTTGGCGTCCTGGAACCGCACACCGCTCAGGATGGCTTCGCTCAGATCCGCGTACTGGAGCCGGGCATTCTGAAGTTCCGCCCGGCTCAGGTTTTCACCGGACATGTCGGCCCGTTCTCCGGTCTTTCCTCCAGAATCGATCCAGGCACGGTGCCGGTTCATGACACGGCGCAATTCAGCGGGTGATATCGGCATTCGGGACTCCTGTCTCGCGTCTACAACATTACCGCGTGCGGGAATTCAAGCCTTAACCGGAGAGCAAACTCCAGATTCGGTAATCACCAGGTCCATCGGGATATCGCGAGGACCGGCCGGTAGCCGATCGAAGAGCTGGAAATCGTAAGCGAGGCCGACTTTGACGGCATTCGCCATTGATAGAAAACGGTCGTAGTATCCGCCCCCGAAGCCCACCCGATTTCCGGCGCGGTCGAAGGCCAGACCGGGTACGACAACGAGATCGATGGCATCGGGCGGCACCAAGGCGCCGTCTTCGCCGGACGGCTCCAGAAGGCCGAAGCCCGAAGGTTTCAATTCAGCCAGGCCGCGGATTTCCCGGTGGATCAGCGTGCGGTTCGGCGACAGGACGGGCACCGCAACCCGTTTTCCGCGATCCAGAGCAAGATCGATGAGGGTACGGGTGTCGACTTCGTTCAACACCGAGACATAGCTGGCCACGCACACGGCGCGAAGGAAGACCTCCCTGCCGGTCAGGCGCGCGATAACGTGATCGCTCCGGGCGCGAACCTCCTCCAATGACAATTCGGACCGTATTTTCCTAATAGCATTTCGGATTTGCTTTTTGGAAGGCATGGGGTGTTGATTCGGCCTGAAACTTTTCTGCGGTGTCGGGGTTAATAACTATACTTCGAGGGCGGCGGCTTGTCAAGACAGGAGGGGGCCTGAAATGCAGACGGACCGGCGCAGTCAGACGGAAAAGTTCGCTTGACTTTGACTGTATGGGCTTTTAAATTACAAATGCCGAATTTTGAAGTATTAACGGCAATTCCTGCGAGGAAATCTTGGATCGCCACGACGTGGAAATTCAAAATGAGCTGAAGGCGGACGGCAATCTCCCGGGGCATGTCGCAATCATCATGGACGGGAATGGCCGGTGGGCGCAAAGGCATGGACTTGTCAGAACTCAGGGACACCGTTCCGCCCGCAAGGTCGTGCGTGACATTGTGCGGGCCTGTGGGGAACTCGGGATAGATATACTCACGCTTTTTGCATTCGGAACGGACAACTGGCGGCGCCCCTGGACGGAAGTCCTTTCTTTAATGCAGCTGTTGCGAGACGTTGCCGTTGAAGAACTGAAGGAACTCCTTGAGAATAACGTACGCCTGGTTGCAACCGGAGACACGGACCGTCTGGCAAGGCAGGCGCGGCAGGCGATGAAATATGCCATGTTCAGGACGTCCGAAAACACCGGGCTGACGCTGAACCTGGCGATGAGTTACGATGGTCGCAACGATATTCTCCAGGCCGTCAGACGAATCGCCTCCGCGGTGGAACAGGGTAGAGTGAGCAGCGATCGTATCGACGAAAAGCTGTTTTCCGGGATGCTTTACACCACCGATCTGCCCGACCCCGACTTACTGGTCCGAACAAGCGGAGAGTTTCGTCTGAGTAATTTCATGCTCTGGCAGTGTGCGTACACCGAATTCTGGTTCACGCCTGTCCTGTGGCCCGATTTCAGGCGTGAACATCTGTACGAAGCCGTTCGGGCGTATCAGTCCCGTGAGCGCCGTTACGGAAAGACCAGCGCGCAGGTCCGTTCTTTGGCGAATGGCGCCGGGAACGGGGTCGCAGAGCGGATGGGGGCGGCAACGGGAGTGAAGCCCGCGTAGCGGGGTTCACTCGAACGCTCGCTTCCGTCAGGCAGGGGTGGTTTTGGCGGTACAGTCGAACCTGTTTCACCGGGTCTCAGCGGCGGCCGTCTTCGGGCCGCTTTTTCTGGTTCTGTTCTGGGTTGGTGGAATACCGCTCCTGATCGGCGTATGCGCTGTGGCTGCGGGTGGTACGTGGGAATACTGCCAGATGCAGAAAAAGCGGGGGCTGCATCCCTGGACGGGCGTCGGGGTTGCGGCCTCTTTGGTTTGGTGTCTCTGGTTGAACTGGTTCGGAGATCGATTCTGGCTGGTTCCGCTCGTGGTGATCCTCCTCGTCCTGATCACCCTGGCAACGGGAAACAGGGATGGCCGGTTTCGACTGGCGGACGCCGAAACGACATTCGTGGGCACGTGCTACGTTGGGTTACTGCCCGCCTTTGCACTGCTGGTTCGGAACTTTTCCGGACTCGAACCCGCGGAATCAGGCGCAAGGTGGTTTGCCGTTCTCGTACTCCTTGGAATCTGGAGTACCGATATTTTCGCCTATTTTGCCGGTCGCCTCTGGGGGAAACGACATCCTTTTCCACGTATCAGTCCCCGCAAGACCGGGGCTGGCTTCGCAGGCGGAATCGTCGGGGCCGTAGCGGTAATGCTTGCCGGTGGAAACGTCTTGGAAATCTACTCCGTTCCAGCCGGTATCTTTCTGGGAATCGTGGTGGGGGTGGTTGCGATGTGGGGAGACCTGGTCGAGTCGATGATCAAAAGGAACGCGGGAGTCAAGGATGCTTCCGCCCTCATTCCCGGACACGGCGGCGTGTTGGACCGGTTTGACAGTTTTCTGTTTGTCTACCCCGTCGTCTATCTCTACCTGCGCGTGTTTCATTAGACGGTTGTGAACTCCATGAATCTCCAGATACAATTACCCGTTGACATGAACGGGGTCTGCGCATGACGCGGGTATCTCTGCTGGGATCGACGGGATCTATCGGCACCAGTACGCTGGATGTACTGGCCGGCCTGCCTGAACGGTTCGAAGTGGTATGCCTCAGCGCGGGAAGCAATATCGATCTGCTCTGCGAACTGGTGACGCGTTTCCGGCCGAAACGGGTCTGCGTGGGAGAGGAGTGCGCAAAAGAGGCGGGCGAAAGAAATGAGTTGAAGGGCGTGGAGCTGTTGCACGGTTCTGAAGGACTCATCGCATCGGCGACCGACTCCGGAGTGGATCTCGTGATCAACGGGCTGGTTGCCGGGGTAGGACTGCGGCCAACCCTGGCGGCGATAGAGGCGGGTAAAGACGTCGCTATTGCAAATAAGGAGACGCTGGTGGTAGCGGGCGACCTGGTCACGGAACTCGCTGCACGCAACGGTGTGCGGTTGATCCCGCTTGACAGCGAACTCACACCCCTGTGGCAGAGCCTTCAGGAAGTTTCACGAGAACAGGTGACCCGCATTGTGCTTTCCGCTTCCGGGGGTCCGTTTTTCGATATGTCTCTGGACGAGATGGCCCGGGTCACACCCGAAGAGGCCCTCCGTCATCCAACCTGGAGGATGGGGCCGAAGATCACGATCGATTCCGCTACATTGATGAACAAGGGTTTCGAGGTGATCGAGTCCCGCTGGTTTTTCGGGCTCGATATCGAACAGATCGACGTCGTGATTCACCGGCAGTCGATCGTGCATTGTCTGGTGGAGTTCCTGGACGGAAGCCTCATCGCGCACCTGAGCCGCCCGGATATGCGACTGCCCATTCAACAGGCGTTGACCCACCCCGTCCGGCTGCCGACTCCCGTCCCGTCGCTGGACCTCGTGTCCACGGGTTCTTTGAGCTTTCACGCGCCGGACCTGGAGCGGTTTCCCTGTCTTGCGCTTGCTTATGAAGTGTGTCGTGCAGGAGGTACGGCGGCGGCGGTACTCAATGCAGCCAATGAAATCGGCGTCGATTCCTTTCTGACCGGACGGATCGGGTTTCTGGATGTACCGGACGTCGTGCGACGGACTCTCGATGCGCATGTCAACGCGTCCGGCTCGAATCTCGACGCGGTGTTCGAAGCAGACCGCTGGGGGCGGGAGAAGGCAACGGAGATCGTGGCACGCATTTTACGTTGAAGTCGATAAAGGAGTCTGGCGTTTTGGAATTTCTGGAAACCATCTTCTATTTTATCCTGGTATTGGGCGTACTGGTCTTCGTTCACGAATTCGGTCATTTCATCGTGGCCAAAAAGTCGGGCATTCGCGTGGAGCAGTTCTCGATGGGATTTCCGCCAAAGGCGTTCGGCATAACGGTTGGCGAAACCGAATATTGCATTTCCTGGCTACCGATCGGAGGATACGTAAAGGTTGCGGGAATGTCGGATTTCGGAAGTGCGGACGTAAAGCGGGAGCCATGGGAATTCCAGTCGAAGCCGAGGGGAATTCAGATGGCGGTAATGGTCGCTGGACCCATCATGAATTTTCTGCTTGGATTCATGCTGATATTGGGACTGCGCCTTACTCTGGGAGACTTTGTCCTGCAGACGACGAAGGTAGGCAGGGTCGAGACGACGTCTCCGTTCTACGCGGCCGGATTGCGCGTGGAGGACCGGATCCTGGCCGTAAACGGAACCCCGGTGGACAACTGGGGCGGGCTGGTCGATGCATACAGCGCGGTTACGGTGGGTGACGTTGCTCTTGAAGTGGCCCGCGGCGACGAAGTGGTGTTTCTCGCAGCCACACCGGATCCCGGGCAGGAGTTGGGTTTCGATCCTTTTCTCCCCTCCACTGCCGGATCGGTGATGCCGGGTTACCCGGCTGCGAGAGGGGGGATGGAGCCTGGAGACCGCGTTGTGTCGGTCGACGGCGAATTCGTGAGCGGATGGGACGAGATGCGGGAGAAGATTTCCGCGAGGCCGGGTCTGGAAACCGAGATTCGGTGGTTGCGCGGCAGAGAGGAGATGGCGGCGCGAATCGTGCCTCAACCCCAGCAGGGCGGGGGGCGAACCATTGGTGTGATCGGCATCGGGCCGTCTTACGAGCCGAGCGCACGGGTTCCCGTGAAGATGGCTACCGCAATTGAACGCAGTGGACGGGACCTGGTGGGGTATACCACGCTGATATTTTCGTTAATCAAGCGCATCGTGATGGGCGAAGTTTCCGGTGGAATGATCGCCGGCCCGGTGGGAATCGCGCAAATGGCCGGGAGCAAGGCGAGAGAGGGATGGGAAGCGCTGCTCGATTTCATGGCGATGTTGAGTATCAATCTCGCCGTGCTGAACCTGTTGCCGATTCCGGCGCTGGACGGCGGCCACCTGATGATCCTGAGCGTGGAAGCCATTTCGCGGCGTTCGCTATCCACACGCCAGAAAGAGCGCCTCCAGCAAGTCGGCTTCGTATTCCTGCTTGGACTTATGGTGTACGTGACGTTCGGTGACATCGGCCGGATCTGGGGGATGTTTTACTGAGAGGGACCGAGTCGGTTTCGTGATGCAGCAGAATGAAGGCGGGTCTTAGAACCCGCCTTCATTTTTTTTTGTGCGCTTCGCGCCGGCTTCCAGCGGTCCTTCTCTTCGCGGTCTTCTTCCATTGAACGAAAACGCTGTCGGCTTCAAGCGTTTCCATAATGCTGCCGGTCAGCGCCTTCAGGGCCTCGGGGTTCGCCTTCCAGGTTACGGCCAGGCGTTCGAGGTCTTGTTCGGTGAACCCGATTCCTGCAAGAACGGCCTTTCGTTTTATCGCGAGACTGTCGGGATGCTCCGCATACCGATGGTGCAGGTGGATGATTTCGAGAACGCCGGTTGCCAGTTGGCGTCCGTCGGGCTCGGATCCATTCCGTGCCGTGCAGGCCAGAATTCCGATGAAGAGGAGCATGAGTTTCGTCCGTTTCATTTCGAGAAAGATATCCGGACGGGACCGGAAGGTCAAGGCACATCAGCCGGTGATGCGTATAACGGCCGGGAAGACCCTGCGCCATTGCACAACATCTGGTATACATTTGGAACCTTCCGCTTCGAACGCACTACATTTTCCCTGAATGGCTCTTTCTGCCATACATGTGCACACATGGTCACGGGGTTGTTTTTTTTGAAGATAAGGCGAAAAATCGTCTAGAAATCCCTTGACTTTTGTATGTACTGGCCCTAATTTGGTGGTGGAAAGTGGTGGAAAGTGGTGCATTGGGGAGGACAAGGAAGCTTCCGAAGACATCGCTCGAGCAGGACGAGCCCCGGCAAGTCAGTCGGGGCTTTTCTCCCGATTCGGTTCCTCTCGGGAGCGGCTTCGAAACTCCCTTGTTGTCAATCGTGGATCTTGCCGGTGTAGGAGCTGTGTAATCTCCGAGCGACACCCATGCCTGACGAAACGCCATTGTTCATTGGAGAATATGAGGAAATTCCCGTCGATAACAAGGGTCGGCTGATTGTCCCTGCCGCCATTCGCCGGGTATTGCCTACTCATGTCACGTCGCTCGTAATTGCCAGGTGGTTCGACGGGTGCCTGGCCGGATTCGATCCGGCAGGCTGGCAGCAGGTTCTGCAGCAGATAAGAGACGGCAGTCATAAGGGAAGGGTAAAACGGCAAATCGCCCGTTGGGTTATGGGGGGCGCCGCAGAGACCAGGATCGACCGGCAGGGGCGTCTGCTGGTTCCCCGAAAACTGCTCGATGTATCTGAAATTACGGATCGTGCAACGCTTAGCGGCGTAGGCAACAGGATAGAAATCTGGAATCCGGAGCGATACACCGCGGATATGAGCGACGTCGGCCAGAATCTGGAAGCATTCGCTGAAGACCTCGACATTCTCTAGTGCTATTTCGATGTGCGGGGCTGCGAAATTTCATACGCCGGTTATGGGGAGGGAGGCGGCCCGTCGGGTGGTGAACGACCCGAACGGTGTGTACATCGACGGCACGGTGGGAGGCGGGGGCCACGCCGAACACATGCTGCGTCAGATGGGACGGCGTGGAAGACTGATAGGAATCGATCGGGATCCGGATGCGGTTCAGGCCGCCGCCGGTCGGCTGCGGGGATTCTCCAATCGACTGGAAATCGTCGAGGCGTGTTTCAGGGAACTGCCGGATATCCTGGAAAAGCTGAATGTAGAACGGATTTCGGGAGCGCTTTTCGACCTCGGCGTTTCTTCCCATCAGATCGATGAGGCCTCCCGCGGTTTCAGCTATCTCCGAACCGGGCCCCTGGATATGCGTATGGGACCCGACGCCCCCAGTTCGGCGAAGGAGGTCGTGAATACATACTCTCAGGAGAAGCTGACCCGGATTTTCAGGGAATTCGGAGAAGAGCGCGCCGCCGGACGTATCGCCCGCGCCATCTGCCGCCGGCGGATCCGGGAACCGATGAAAGACACATCCCAACTGGCTTCACTGATTTCGGAGATTACGCCGGGAACTCAGACTACGAAGACTCTGGCCAGGATCTTCCAGGCGATCCGCATTGAGGTAAACGGCGAACTGGACCAGCTTCCGGAGACTCTCGAGTATACGATCGCAAAGTTGACAACGGGCGGGCGAATCGGCGTTCTGTCCTATCACTCTCTCGAGGATCGAACGGTAAAGAAGCTGTTTCGGACGGCTTCCCGGGGTTGTGTCTGCCCTCCGGACCTGCCGGTTTGCGGATGCGGGCGTGTCCCGCAGGTACGCGTCCTGACTCCGCAGGGTATACGCCCGGAGCCGGCGGAACGCGAGCGAAACCCGAGATCCAGAAGCGCGACATTGCGGGTCGCGGAGAGATTGTGAATTGGGAAACGCGTATGAATACCGGTTCCGAAGTGAAGACATCGGGTGGTTACAGGTACGCACTCCTTACCATGGCGCTGGTGGTTCTGGGTCTTCTGGGTTATCTCTGGGCACAGGCGCAGACCGTACGGCAGGGTGACGAGATCTCGCGTCTTCGAACCGAGCACCAGCAGCTTCTCCGCCAGCAGGAACGTCTTCGGGCGGAGATTTCGGGTCTCCGAAGAACCAGCAGAATCCGGGAGATCGCCACAAACAGGCTCGGGATGGTGTTTCCCCAGGGGCCGCCGCGAAATCTCTACCTGGATCGGCGACCGGACCGCCACGCTCCTTCCGGTCACAGAAACTGAACCATGCGGATTGAAGTGCGCCACATCCGCAGGCAGAGAGCCATCTGCCTGCTCGGCGGTATCTTCGTTCTGGTCCTGACCTGCAGACTGGCTGCGCTTCAGGTCTGGACGGGTGACGTCTACAGCGCCCGTGCGAAAAAGCAGCACGAGACGCGGACAGTATTGCAGGCGAACCGCGGTCGTATTCTGGACCGCAGGGGCCGGGTGCTCGCAACGAACCTGGAAGCCCAATCGTTCTTTGTCAACAAGGTTGCCGAGTTGGACAGTCTCCGTTCCATCGCCGTCCGGTTTTCCGGAAACGATGGCGAGGAAAACGCCGCGCTTCTGCGACGGCTTCGAAACAAGCGATTCGTCTGGCTGGCTCGGAAGGTATTCAGCGACCCGCAGCAGGATCCGCTGCCGAAGGGTGTGGGTCGTATTGTCGAGATGAAGCGAAGCTATCCGATGGGAGAGCTTGCCGGACAGGTTCTGGGATACACTGACATCGACAATCTGGGCATCGAGGGCGTGGAACTTGCCCGCAATTCGCTGTTGGAGGGCGAACCCGGAGACATGACGTCCAGGCGTGACGCGCGCGGCGAGGCGCTGGGGGCTCTGGGAGTTGTGCGGAAAATCCCCGAGAATGGCCAGGATGTGATGCTGACTCTGGATGTCGATTACCAGTCGATCGTGGAAGAGGAGTTAGCTGCCGCCGTGTCACGGTTCCAGGCCGTGAACGGTATCGCCATCGTCACCTCGCCCAGGTCAGGTGAAGTCCTGGCGATGGCCAATGTGCCGCTGTACGATCCCAATCAATTCGGCAAATACGATGCTGCTGTCCGTCGCAATCGGGCGGTGACCGATATCTTCGAGCCGGGTTCCACGTTCAAGGTGGTCGCTGTGGCGGGAGGACTGCAGGAAGGCCTGTGGCGACGGGAGGATCGGATCTTCTGCGAGTTCGGCCGGATGCAGGTTCCCGGAGGCGTGATTCGGGACACACATCCCTGCGGATGGCTCACGGTCCAGCAGGTTGTCGAAGAATCCAGCAATATCGGCACCGCGAAAATCGCTCGAAAACTGGAGCCGGCGGGGCTGTATGAATACGTCCGGCTGTTCGGATTTGGAATCAAGACCGGCGTAGAGCTGCCGGGTGAAGTCCCCGGTAACGTGAAGAAACCGACACGATGGTCCGGAAGAACGCTGCCATCGATGTCGATCGGGCAGGAAATAGGGGTAACGGCATTGCAGATGGCGATGGCCTACGGCGCAATCGCCAACGGCGGTCGTCTCATGGCCCCTCGCTTCTACCGCCACCGTTCACCAGACGGTTCATGGGTGTCCGAACGTCCCCGCATCCTGCGCGAGGTCGTTTCCGAGGAAACCGCAGGAATCGTCGCTGAAATCCTCGAAGGGGTCGTAGAGCGCGGCACGGGCGCAAACGCGCGGGTACCGGGTTATCGCGTAGCCGGAAAGACGGGCACTGCACAGCGGGCAAGGGAAGGGGGACGGGGCTACGATCCAAACCGGTACGTTTCTTCCTTCATCGGCTTCCTGCCGGTGGAGCGCGCCGAATTCGTGTGTATTGTGGTCGTAGACGGCCCTAAGGGCATTCGATGGGGCAGCAAGGTGGCGGCGCCCGTGTTCAGCCGCATTATGAAACGCATCGTGAGTATGCGCGACACGGAAGTGCGACATCGGGCAGTCGCTGAATCCCGCGGGGAAGAGGTCGCTCAGGCATCCACGCCGGTATTCGCGGGACTGTCCCGGAACGTTGCGAAGCGGGTCCTGAATCGACACGGAGTCACGTCGACCCGGCCGGTCGGTGCTCAACCCCCGTCCACCGGGAACGGTGAATCGCGACACGCAGACGTTGCAGCAGACTCAGGGAAGACCGGCGACTACGTCGCCACGCCTGATGTGCTGGGGGTTCCATTGCGCCAGGCTGTGGTGCAGTTGACGGCGTCAGGGTTGGCGGTGAGCGCCTCGGGGAGCGGGCGAGTCGTATCCCAGACTCCCGGCGCCGGGACGCTGGTCGCCCCGGGCACGACCTGCGAAGTCGTTTGCAAACCACACACCCCGATCCCTGACGGCATGTGACAAAAGCCATGTTATGCGGCTGGTCGACTTCATTTGCAGGATTCCCGGAGCGCAATGGCTACACAGGGGCAATCCCCGGGTTACAGGTCTGGCCACGGATTCGCGCAAGGTTCAACCTGGCGACCTGTTCGTCGCCATCAGGGGCGGACAGCTTGAGGACCGGCATCGCTTCGTGCCGCAGGCTATCGCGGCTGGAGCCGTGGCGGTGGTGGTGGAAGAGCAGGTCCACGCGCACGTTGCCGCTGCCCGGGTGCCGTCAACGCGGAAGGCGCTGGGCGTATTCGCGGAACTTTTCTACGGGTCGCCGTCGCGAAGACTGCGAATGGTCGGGGTAACCGGAACGAACGGGAAAACCACGACGGCAATGCTGATACAGGCGGCGCTTGGTGCAGCCGTTGGAGACTGCGGCTTGCTCGGGACGGTTGAATACCGGCTGGGCGGCCGCCGGATGCCTTCGGTCATCGGAACGCCTGAAGCGCACGACCTGCAGCGGCTATTGAAGGAGATGGCGGACAGCGGCTGCGCCGCGGCGGTGATGGAAGTTACGTCGCACGGGCTGGCGCTGGACAGGGTGCAGGGCATCGCGTTCGATGCGGCGGTTTTTACGAATTTTTCCCGCGACCATCTGGATTTTCACGGTTCGCTGGAATCCTACCTGGCCGCCAAGAAGCTGCTCTTTGACAATTTAAATCCGGATGCGTTTGCGGTGGTCAACGCGGACGACGAAGCGACCGGCCGCCTGATGAGCAACTGCGTCGCCAGGGTCGTGTCCTACGGTCGATCCCCGGCCGCCGATGTACGGATCGTGAACGCGGAAACGGACGGTTTCGGGACTCGCATGAATCTGGAAACGCACCAGGGACCCGTGCAACTCACCCTTGCGCTGCGGGGGCGGTTCCATCAGATGAACGCCGCCGCCGCGGTTGCCGCGGGGCTGGCCCTAGAAGCAGACCCGGAGTCGACAGCCGCTGCCATCAAAGACGTACAGGTGCCCGGTCGTTTCGAGAGCATTCAGGAGGGACAGAATTTCAGTGTGATTGTGGACTATGCGCACACTCCCGACGCTCTTGGGAACGTCCTTCGGGCGGCCCGTGAGTTTACGGAGGGTCGATTGATCTGCGTGTTTGGATGCGGTGGCGACCGTGATCGCGGAAAGCGGCCACAGATGGGGCGGATTTCGGCGCGGATGTCCGATCTGACCGTTGTGACTTCCGACAATCCCAGGACCGAAGACCCGGACTCGATTCTCAGAGACATCGTGTCGGGTGTCGGCGATGCGGACCACCTCGTTGAAGTCGACCGGCGGAAGGCGATTTCACTGGCAATCGATCATGCATCGGGGGGAGACCTCGTCGTCATTGCGGGCAAGGGGCATGAAGATTACCAGGATATCGGTGGCAAAAAGATCCACTTTGACGATCGGCAGGTTGCAAGGGACATCCTGAGCGGCAGGTCATAACCGGCTCTCAGAAGCTGTCTTAAAATTCCCAGCGGTCTTCGCGCGGCTGCAAAAGCGCCGGTCGGCGTTGGTCAAATCCACCCGTATAGACGAATAT
>CAZKDZ010000196.1:0-9677 GCA_964551635.1 uncultured bacterium
GGAGAGAGGTCTGAGGGGCCGGGAGAGAGGTCTGTCTTTCACAAGAAAACCGGCGCGCCGATCGCCCCGGTTTCGGTTGTCCTGCAATGGGTTCCTTTCCTCAATCTACCGACCATCCCCATGTCGGCCGTCCAAAAAACGACGAGAAGGACACTCAAAAAACATCGTCTATATTCAACTTGAAACCATGCAAGGTAGCGGAAGTCAACGTCTCTCCTGCGCCATAGACCTCCGCAGCCTCCAATCCTCGATCGCCGGACAGTAGAACCGTGATGGTTTCTTCCTGTGTGTCCACAATCCAGTACTCTCTTACGCCGTGCCTCGCATACAGTACGCGCTTGAATGTCGTGTCACGTGTGGCCGTAGAGGGGGAAAGGATCTCGACGACCAGATCCGGGGCGCCCTGCACATTCTCGGGAGTGATGATGCGGATGCGTTCGTTGGAGACAAAGAGGAGATCGGGTTGTACCACGTCCATGTCCGACAACACCACGTCGAAGGGAGCGACATAAACCCGCCCAAGGCTGTTCTCGAGTGTGAACTGAAACAGTTTCGAACCCAGCAGGATGGAAACACGCTGGTGAAGTTCCCCGGGCGCGGGCGTCATAAACAGGTCTCCGTCTATAAGCTCGTACCGCTTGTCTTCCGGTGTATTCAGGTAGTCTTCGTAGGTAAACTTGACCGTTGGATTGGGAATGGCCATGGTTGCCGCCCTTTCTCCGTGGGGGTCTTACGTGCGTGAATCAGGCTTCAGGGCAACGCGGGGCGTCGCACGTCGATACCAGGCTCAGAAGTCGTACAACCTGCCGGGCCAACGCCAGTCGACGCGATTTACCAATGTCCTTATACAAAATATCCATTGCATTGCGTATCGTCAAGCGCGAACCGGGAAAGGGGCCGGGGGGACGTTAGACGGGAGAAGAAATCCTCGCCCGGCAGGTCATTCTTCGCTGCCTCCGATACGAACGGAAACCTCACAAGGCAGGTAATCTCTCCAGTCTCACATCTTTCGAACCATTGAACTGCGCTCCGCGGTAGCGACAGACCTTTCCTTTCAATTCTATCTTCTTTCTTCGTTGTCCTTTTTCTTATGCGCCGAAGAAAAAGGACCAAAAAGAAGGGCGCCCTTCGGCAGGGGGCCGGTTTTTCCACGAATACCCCCGGTGGCACAGATTGGCGAACGTGCCCTGCGTACCGATCCGACCCCACTGTGCTTCAATACTGGACGGAATAGCGTGGAAAAACCCCCCGTACCCCCGGTCGCTCCAATGGAACAGCCCACTATTGCGCGAAACCTAACCCCCTTCCTGAAGGAAACGCGAACCAACCTCCTGTACCCCCGGTCGCCAACTGTAAAATGCATTTATGGAGCGAAACCTGTCTTTTCTCCCTCTTTCCTTTAGGAGAGAGGGCCGGGGAGAGAGGTCTGGGCGAGGACGGGCCGCCTTTGATCTTGCCTTTGGTTCTTCCTTCTTCCTTTCTCCTTCTTCCTTCATCTCCCCCTGTGTCTCTGTGTGAGGCCGGTTTTTCTCGTTCTTCTCCCTCTTTCCTTTAGGAGAGAGCGTTGGGGAGAGAGGTCTGCGGGAACAGGGGGCTGACGAAAAAAAAACCGCCGAACGCGGGGTTCGGCGGTCTTTTGACATTCCATCTTCGCGGCTGCGATTACTTGAGCAGCAGCATCTTCTGGGACAGCGTTGTGGTTCCGGCGTCAACCTTGGCGATGTAGACGCCACTTGCAACGCCCCTGCCCTGATTATCACGCGCGTCCCACTGGACCGAGTAACGGCCGGCCGAGTTGAACTGCGAAATCAGGTGACGCACCTGCTGGCCCAGCACGTCGTAGATGACCACAGAAACCGGAGCGGACTCGGGAAGGTCGTAGGAAATCGTGGTGCTGGGGTTGAACGGATTCGGATAGACGTTGACCGCAAACTCCGTGGGCAACGGCATCCGGGCGCCCAAAAGCACCTCGATTACGTTCGACTGTGAGATCGAGCCGTCCAGATCCACCTGCTCGAGCCTGTAATACACCTTCTCCACGCCCGGCAGATTCTTGTCTTCAAAGGTATAGCTCAACAGGGCATCGGAAGTCCCCGCGCCCTGCACAAAGTCGCCGACCGCCTCGAACGTCTCGCCGTCGACGCTCCGTGTGATCCGCCAGCCCGCGTTGTTGGTCTGTGAGACCGTGGACCAGTTCAGGACCACCTTGCCTTCCTGAATCGCGCCGTCGAAAGAGGCCAGTTCGGCGGGGTTCAACTGGGTGAACGTGAACGTCACGGCTTCCGTTTCGACCCCGTCCACCGTGGCCTTCACCGTCACCAGGAGCGAGCCGCCCGTCACCTTCAATACGATTACGGATGGCGCGTCCATCAACATCATCTGATCGTCGAGTTCGAGCATCATGCCTTCCTTGTCCAGGACGACCAACGTGCCTTCGCCCTCATCCATCACGGACCAGGATACGCTCGGGGTATCGGACTCGACGTTTTCTAACCCAACGGCAATTCCAGCACTTCCACCGTCCGCCGGAATCTGAATCATATTCCCGGGCATCAAATCGTCGCCCATGCCCATGACGCTGGGGCCGGTGGGCGCCGCGACGACCACGACCGCGGCTGACACGTCCAGGCTATCCGCAGTCCCGCCGGCCAGCGCAATGACGGCGGATTTCACATAGAAGGAAGCGCCTTCCGGGGCATCCGCAGCCCCAACGATCTTCACGGTGCCAAGATATCCGTTGGCGGGAATATCCGCTGACGGCAACGCCGCCACCTGCACTGCGTGAGGCCCTACCTTCAATTCCAGAGGGAATATGGTGGCTGCGCCAACAATCTGCCACGCGGCGTCAGGAATCATCATGTCACCAAGCGCCGCGCCGAACTGGGCATCAAAACCCACTGCCTTCTGGCCGCCGCCGCCCTTGACATACAACTCCACCTTTACCGTGTCACCGGCCATCGCCATTGACGGCGGGACCGTATTCATACCTTCGTCAAACCCCATATTGACCACGGTATCCACCACCAGCATCGAGTCCTTGAGGCTTGCTTCGGCGCCTCCGATGCCAGCCGCCACAACAAGAAACGCCGCGATGGCGACCGTAACAAAGCTAATCGGCTTAACTCTATGCATCTCGTTTCTCCTTCCCGGTGTGGGTGTTTCAGCTCCAGAATACTTGTTCATTGCTCGCTCCAGAAGGAAAACCAAAGTATGGGAGGCCCCGACAAGGAACCTCCCATACCCTTTTTTCTGACTACTTGAGCAACATCAACCGCTTGGCATCCTGGAACTTACCGGCAACCGAGACCTGATAGAAGTAAATTCCACTCGAAACCGATACTCCGCGGTCATCCATTCCGCTCCACTGCACCGTGTAGCGGCCGGGCGCCTGGCGCTCACGCACCAGCGTGCGCACTTCCTGGCCCAGCAGGTTGTAGATCCGAAGGACCACGTCCCCGCCTTCAGCCAGATCGTACGGAATGTTGGTTTGCGGATTGAAGGGGTTCGGATAGTTCTGGTGCAGCGCGAACTCCGTCGGCGTGCTCTGCACGTCCAGCGCGCCCAGCGTCACCACCGGGTTCGACAGCCGCTCGGGATCAAACACCACGCCCTGTGCAATCTCGAAGCGGGCGCTGTCCTTGAACTCCCTCAGAACCTTGAACGTGAACGTCACCAGCGCGCCTTCGCCTCCCACCGAGCCCGACTCGACAATGGCGTTGGCCACCATGACCCGGCCCTCCTGCGGCCAGTTCTTGAACAGGGGCGTCTCGCCGCCGTCAGACTTCAGCAGGTCCTTCTCGGCAGGAACCGCGCTGACGAACTCGAACTTGTCAGCGTCATACAGCAACTCCAGACCGTAGCCGTTCAACGCTTTGGCGTTGGCCATCGTCACCGTCACCGAGATGTTCTCACCCACCAGCACCTTCTCGCTGGCCAGCTCAAGCCTCATCTCCGTATCGGCGTTCACGCCCGGACGCTGCGGAACCACCGCCAGCTTCGACGCAGGCGCCGCCGCGGTCCGACCAAACGATGCTGACGCCGTGACGAAGTCCGAGAAGTCCACCATCCCGTCGTCGTTCACGTCGGCCTGCACGTTGTAGTTTGCATCGCCCTTCTGGCTGCCGAAGGCGGCCGCGAAAGCGACGATGTCCTCAAAGTTCACCTCCAGGTCGCCGACAGGCGGCAACACCATCAGGTAAACCGCCTCGCCATCGGCGTCCAGGAACTTCGCACGGTTCGCAATGTTGTAAACCGTGATCATTTCACCCGCCGCGGCGTTGTTGTCGTCCAACGCGTCAATCCGATACGTAAGGGTAAAGGCGCCATCCGGAAGGTTCGTGTCCACGAATTCCGTTGAACCCGCGCCAACCGTGCCGATAACCTGCGGGGCGTCATCTCCCACGGTGCCTCGCAGCACCGCGTAGCCCTTCACACCCATGATCGGATAGAGGAGGTCAACTTGAGTAGAATAGCGCCGCCCCAGTTTATCGAGCGGGATATAGCCAACGATCCCTTCATCGGCCGAACCCGTCCAGGACAGCGTCACCTGCGCGGTCTCACCGTCGCTGCCCAGCGCACCGGCAGCATCCGTTGCCGCGGCCGGAGCGATGTTGTCAATCGCGCCGACAGGCTTCTCCGTGACTGCACGCTCGGACGCCAGTTGTCCGCCATCCGAACTCGTACGGATGTTCGAAGGAACCGAACCGTTGCCCAGCAGCACGCTCACGTCCGGATTCACCGGCGCGAAGACCAGGTTCTCCTGATCCCCGAGGATCGACTTCACGTAGTCCTCAGGCGCGTTGAACTGGTTCACCAACTCTTCGTTCGTCAGCACGGCCTCGGGCGCCATATTCAGCAACTCGAGGGTCTGCAGCACGCTCTCCTTCGTGAACACGCGCTTTGCAGTAGCAGGCGTCTGGTCCGAAGAACCGCCGACACCAATCGCCGCCACCGCCCAATTGGTGGCTTCGTTGTCCAGCGCAGGGATCACCGCGCGCTGAATCTCTGCGCTCGGGTCTTCCTGGCTCAGCGTGGCCCACGGGACCCACGCCATCATCGCTTCGTCCAGCTCTACCAGGTTGCCCGCGGAATCCTGACCGGTGGTCACCGACATCTCCCGGTAGATCTGATACCTGTCCACCGTGGCGTGGTCCGGCGAGTTCTTGAAGCTCACCATAATCATTCCGCCCTGGTCGCCGTCGCCGCTGGGACCCATGTAATCCTGAACCAGCAACGATTCGGGCTTACCGGGCGCGCCAGGAGGCGGAGGCGGCGCCGCCGGACCGAAGCTCAACGTATCGGTTCCGGTCTCTGCAGCACCGTCGGTGTATACCGTAATAACAGCCGTGCCCGATGACGATTCGGATGCCGTCGCGTCGAAAGTGCCCATTCCGCTGGCGTCGATTTCCTGCCTGCCCGAAGGCACCTGAACCTGACTGTTGTTGGATGACAATTCGACGGCGATGCTTTGGTGGGTGTTGTCTTCGTCGGTGTCGGCATCGATCGTGTTGCCCATCTTCGTACTCGGGTTGCCGAACTTGTCCGTCGCCGTCACCGAGACCTGGAACGTACCAATGACGTTGTCAGTCGCTTCGCCGTCCTCCATCGCCTGAACCGTAAATGCGGCGAACTCGGCAGCGTCGAAACTGAACGGTCCCACCTCCGTGCTGAATACGACGTCGCCATCAGCGTTGCGATCTTCCACAACGACCATGACGTCGCTCAGCGTCATCTCCGACGAGATTTCAATACTGCGCGCACCCGCCTGCCAGCCGTCGGAGTCCAGCGTGGCGATGCCCATGCCCGTATCCGCGGGGGCTATCGATACGTTGTCTCCCTTGAACGAAACGCCCTTGAGGCGGGACGCCTTATCGTCCGAAACCACCACGCGTACCCGAGAATCACCCCTGTACGTGGGCGCCTTCACGTCCTCTCCCTCCATACGGGTCTGCTGGGTATCGAGGGCCGTGAGGTTCAACGCCAACGCGGCGCCGGCAACCACCGCTTCCTGGTCGTCCACGGCGGTAGCCACCACAAAGGAGTCGGCAGCCGGGTTCTCGAAGTCCTTCGTGAACCTCAGCTCCTGCGCATCGGTCACGGAGGCGTTACCGGCAAAGTCGACAGCCACGATCTGCAGGTAGTAATCCACTCCGTCCATGAACGACGTATCCCGGACGGTCGCCGTCACAAGCTTGTCGTCAGCATCGCTGAGGATGGCGCCCGAGGAGAAATGCTGGCCGACGAAATGTGGCGGCACCGATCCCTTCTCCACGTAACGCACCGACAGCGAGTCCAGCTCTTCGCTGGAGCCGAACACCGGACTCTGCGTGCTCCGCGTGATGGTCGCCTTGCCGTCTTCGTCCTTGGGCGCGTCGGTGACGGTCGGGAACTGATCGCTCAGCACGGGCGCACCGGAATCGTACGTGATGCCCTCGTTGGGCGTGGAACCCACGTTCCCTACCGCGTCCTCGGCGAATACCGTCAGCTTTCCGGTAATACCGTTGGGGGCGTTCCACACCGGATCGTCCCCATCCAGCAGCGGCAGATCGAAATCGGCCGTGTCGGTAGATTCGGTCCGGTCAAACGTGTGCGTCGAATCGCCGAGCGTGACACGGATCGTGTCGACATCCTCGCTGACCTTTAACGTTAGATGCTTCAGGAGCGCATCATGATTCACAGGACCCAGCGTCCCGTCACCGTCCGAGTAATAGTCCAACGACTGGGTCGCCAGCGCCGACAGATAGGTCGAATCCACGGCGCCTTCTTTCGGATACGCCACCGTGACCGTCGGCGTCGTCGTGTCGATAGTGAACAGAAGGACGCTTTGCGGGTCGTCGGTACCGTCACCAGCTTCGTCGGTGCCGTCGGTGGAGGGGTCGTCCCAGTCATCGTTTTCATCGGTTTCCGGATCGCCGTCATCATCGATATGATGATTACCAGGATCACCCGACGGGACGCCATTGACAGCGGTAGCCGCGCCCAAGTTACCGGCGTCATCCTGCAGGAAAGCGAATCCTCTCACCCGCAAGCCGTCGCCGAAGACTCCCTCGTCAGTGTTCAGCCTCTTGACAAGCGGCGGCGAAGCGTGAAGGTCGGTAAATACCACGGAGGTGATCGCGGAATCCATTATGGCCGGGTCCGTGGCCACAACGAGTCTTGCAGCTGGAGTACCGGCGGGGTCACCGACAGGAGGCAAAATCAACGATTCCTTCACAAAGAAGACCGTGGCCTTGCTTGCGCCGGAGGCGATCAACGCACCCCGGTTCAGGGTGAGGCTGACGTTGACCTTTTCATCCTCTTTGATTTGCGAGTTCGGATCGGCGAGCGGTACAGGAGGATCCGCGGTTTGCGCCGTGAATTGCGCGTCAGTCGTTGCCACGGTGCCGCTGATCTTCTTCTTGTCGGAGTCCACCAAAATCATCTCGGTGAACACGGTCCCGTGTACAGGGCGCTGGTTGTCGATACCGAACGTCTTCCCGTCGCCTACCTTCGTTGTGGCAAAGCCGGTGGCGCCGGTGAGGATCTGTTCATCATCCGTTGTATTATAAATCGTTCCTTCAGCGGCTCCACCGCCGGTGATCGCGACCTGGACAGACAGGCCCAACTTCGTCACACGATTGGTGGCGTCGGCAGCAACACGAAAGATAAATGTAGCTAACTTGGCGTCCGGGACGCCAGTGACGCCCCCGGCAATATCGAGCAGAACCCCATCGGCACGAGTATCGTCATCAGTAGTTGCAGTTAAATCTGCTGCCGCCAATGTAGGTACACCTGCTGTAAACGCGTCAGGGGCGGTACCTTCATCATCGCCGTCCGGCTGCACAATTGAAACGGTTATCCCTGTCGCGGCGCTGACGGTACTCACCTCGACAACAATCGAATCGCCAATTGCGACCCAGGCGCCGTTGGCCGGACTCTTAATCCGCACCCACGTGCCCTGAGCATCGGAAACGTCCAATGCCGAGGCCACACCTGCAAAGGCAAGAACGAACAGAAACGCAAACCCACAACACAACAACCGTTTAGCCTGCATCTCAACCTCCCTGAAAAAAAGACCTCTGGGAAACTTCCTCACAACCTCTACTCCTGTAGTTAAATCTTCCGAATCTCTTTTCAACCGTCCTGAATGGCGGTTGTCCATTGAATCCTGATGCGCAGCGGCGATAGGGCGCCTCCCTTCTCTTTTTGCTGCGAAACCTGCCTTGAAACGTTGGGGTGAATGGTGATTGTGGTTGCGTCTGATGCGCGACAACTGTTTAACATCGCATTTTCGTGTGCACCTCCTTGTTTATATATACAAAAGCGAAAACGCGACCAACCTTCGCCACATCTGAACACCACAACGTTGGCGCAATATTCCGCATATCTTCAGTCATTCCGGGCTATTTCCTTGACCTATATGTAGCGAAAAGCAACCTAATTATACGCTATGCAAAATCGGCTGTCAAGTGTTTTTTTGCGATTATTCACTCGCCGGAAGCAAAAACGATGAAGCGCCCTAAAACACTGTAAATTAAACTTCAAACGCACCCCCATGCAAGCACAATATGCAGGGGTCTGTTGATTGCCTACCCCAATACGCTGTTTCAACGCATCTGATGCTCGAGGCGCTGGATTTCGTCGCGGAGGCTGGCCGCCTCTTCATACTGTTCACGCGCCACGGCTTCGCGAAGTTCCGCCTTCAGCGCCGTCAACCTGTCGGAAATTCCCCCCTCCACCCCTTCGACCTCGATATCCAGAGATGAATTGATGGGAAGACCGGCCTCCTGGATGACCCTTTCCTCAACGTAAACCGGGGCGCCGGTGCGGAGGGCGAGGGCGAGCGCATCGCTGGGCCGGGAGTCCACGCCGATGGTCTCGCCGTTGGCATCCAGGCTGACCTCGGCGAAGAAGACGTCTTCCTCGAGCGCGTTGATGAGCACCCGCGTGACCTTGACGCCCATTCCGTCCAGAATGGAACGGAGCAACTCGCAGGTGGGCGGCCGCGGGGGCTCTTCATCGTACAAAGCCATGTAGATGGCCGTGGCTTCGAAGTTGCCGATGGAGATGGGGAGGAAGATCTGCTGCTCCCTGTCCTTCAGCCAGACCAGAGGCCGGTTGGTGTTGGGTTCCACCGCAACGCCGACCACGTTCATTTCGACCATTGACTCCCTCAGACGGAACTATCAGCTAAAGACGAAGACCGCCTCACACATAGACACAAAGGCACTAAGACACAAAGAAAAGCAGGACCGCTCAAAAGGCAGCGATCAGCTAAAGGCAAGACCCGCACCCCCCGGCCCCCTCTCCCGGAGGACGAGGGGGTGAAGGCAGAAATCGGTTTTTCGGCAAATGCACTTCCTAAACAGAAATATATGACGAATGGCGGGGGAAAATCAAGGGAAAAAGGAGGAAGGAAAAAGGAAGAAGGATGAAGGATGAAGCAAAGGCTAAAGGCCGGGAGGTGGGAGAGGGAAAAGGGAGGAAGGAAGAGGGAAGAAGGGAGAAGAGGCAAACGCGAAAGGAAAATTCAAAAGCGACCCCCACTCCCGGCCACGCAGACCTCTCTCCCCGGCCCTCTCTCCTAAAGGAAAGAGGGAGAAAGGCTGATCTTCGCCTGGACCGTCACCCAAATACACTCTGATTCATAGGACAACGCTGTCCCGCCTCGTCACAAAACCTGTACATCAGCCCACCGC
>CAZKDZ010000197.1:0-9117 GCA_964551635.1 uncultured bacterium
CGGATCCCGAAGAATCCCGTCCACGGCTTCATACGAGAGCTTTTCACGGCAACGAACGATCGATGGAACGATTTCAGCGCTTTCGACCGTACCATCCGCCGAAACTTCGAACAGCTGACTCAGAGCCAGCCGCGACGCGCCCGGCCGCAGACTGCCCAGATTGCTGGAAATCGTCTCGGGAAACATGGGGATCTTCCCGTCGGGGAAGTAAAGGCTCGACACCCGTGACTCGGCTTCCCGGTCAATCTCCGAGTCAGGATGAACCAATCCCGCCACGTCGGTGATATGCACCCCGACCTGCCTGGTACCGTCGGATCTCATCAGGACCGATACGCCATCGTCCATGTCGGTCGTTGCCGCGTCATCTATTGTGTATACCGCAAGATCCGTGAGATCACGGCGCCGGCCGTCGTCCAGCAACGTCGCCAGACACAAACCGTCCGCCTCCTCGATGACAGCCGCCGGAAATTCGATCGGCACCTCGGCCCGGATCAGGTCCAGGTGTTCATCCGGCTCCCATATGCCGTCGTTGACAAGCCGATTGAAGACAAATTGCGGATCCACCGGCGCACCCGCCATCCGTTCCACCCACCCGGCGTGAACACTCCTCTCCCGGTACAGCACGTAGTCTTTCAGCCGGTCGACCCATCCTCCGACAATCTCCGGCGATTCCTCCCCGCAGTCCCGCAGCCAACGCCGAAACCCGGCCCTTTTCTCGTCGCGAGCTTCCTGACGGACAACAGCGGCCCGTCGCGCCAGGACCTCTTCCTCGCTCAATGCGCGATAACCGCCGCCGCGCCTTTCCGCCTCGAAATAGAGGTTCTGCTCGAGTTGGACCAGCAACGCGGCCAGCTGACTCGTCGTGGGCTCGCCGCCGAAATAGAGATCCGCCAATCCGTCGACGGTCCACACATCCGTTTCGTCACGGACAAGCTCCCACGCATCCACGAGGTCTATGCCTTCGCTCTCGTCTTCCGCGCGCGTCATCCACTCTGCCGCGTGTGTCCAGTCTCCGGCCGTATCGCCAGTACAGAGCAGCACGTTCCTGACGGGCGTGATCACCGTTTCCCGCCGGGCCGTCGCGAAACGGGCCTTCCCCCCCGCGGAGGACAGACACACCCCGGCCATCAACCGGTTGCGGTATCTGAAAAAGGCAATCTCGTTTTCCGTGACAGCCATGTCAGTGTCTCGTTCCAGGACGATCCAACGATTCTCCCGCCAAATCATCCGGTCTCGCTGAAACGCGGTCATTGCCTGTGCTGAGCCTGTCGAAGCAAGCTTGTCGAAATGCCCGCGTTTTACTATCCGTACGGGTCCGATATGCAATCCCTCGCCGACCCTTCGACAGGCTCAGGGACCGCAAGCTCGGGGAGCGGCTCAGCGCATCCGGTCTGCTGGTCTATCGCTGCGGCTTTCTGGCGACCACGTCGATTTCCACAAGGATTCCCGGCAGGACCGACTGCACCGTGGTTCTGGCCGGTCGAACGCCGGCGAAGAACTCCGAATACACGCCATTGAATGCGGCGAAATCACCGATATCCGCCAGGTGGCACGTGGACTTGACGACGTCGTCCATGGTGCAGCCGGCTTCACTCAGGACTTTCCGGATGTGCTCCAGCGTCGTGCGTGTCTGTGTTTCTATATCGTTGCCGATCACTTCGCCCGTAGCCAGATCCAGCGACGCATGTCCGCTTACGAAGACCCAGCCATCCGCTTCCACCGCCGCCGAATACGCTCCGGTATCCACCTGTTTGTCCGGGTGTCTAATCTCCCGTTTGCCCATCGCTCTGCCTCCCCTGTTGAGTTTCCCGCCGTTGGTTTGACGATTCAATATAGCGAATTCGCCGGCGTCTATCCAGCCGGATCTGTGGATCTGATCATTGCCCCGATGCGCCTTGCATTTCGTCGTCGGGGGCTTTATCTTTGCGCAATCCGTCGCGTCCGCAGGGACGCCTCCGCGTCCTTCGGTTTTCAGACGCCCGCGAAACCGGGGAGGATCACCACGTGGCTACCGTTGCAGATCGGACCTCCGAGGCCATTCCCGACGTGCGCCTGGCGGAGTCGCGTCACGTACACACGCCGTGGACGCTGGCCTCCTGGTCTTCCCTGAACGCATGGAAGGCTCGCGCCGCGTGGATACGCCGACACATCCTCGTTGTGTCGGGGTTATACCCGCTGCCCGGGAAGAACCCGCTCAATGCGCGCATTTTCGGACGCGCGGAGCGCAGGGGCTATACCGTGGAGAAAGTCTTCTTCGAGTCGTTGCCGGGCTTCCTCGTGTGCGGCAACCTGTATCGTCCGTCCGACGATGGACCCCACCCCGGGATCGCCTGTCCGCACGGCCACTGCCGCCGCGGCCGTCTGGAAAACGACGACACCTCCTTTGCTTCCATACCTGGACGATGTATCAACCTGGCCCGGCAGGGTCACGTGGTGTTTTCGTATGACATGGCGGGGTACAACGACAGCAGCCAGATCGAGCATCGCGAATTCGGCGGGACCCGGGAAGACCTGTGGGGGATCGGCGTTCTGGGGCTGCAACTGTGGAACAGCATCCGCGTTGTCGACTTCCTGCAGTCGCTGCCGGACGTGGACCCGGACCGGATTGGCTGCACAGGCGCTTCCGGCGGCGGTACCCAGACGTTTCTGCTGGCGGCCGTGGACGACCGGGTGAGCGCGGCGGCTCCGGTCAATATGATCTCGGCCCACATGCAGGGCGGATGCAACTGCGAAAACCAGGGCCACCTCCGTCTGGATATCAACAACGTCGAGATCGCAGCCGCCATGGCGCCACGCCCTCTTTTCATCGTTTCCGCCTCCGGCGACTGGACGTGCAACACGCCTGAACTGGAATACCCTGCAATACGGGAAGTCTACAGTTTATACAACGCTGCGGACAGGGTCTCGACCGCTCAGGTGGATGCCGGGCACAACTATAACCGTGAGAGCCGGGAGTTCGTCTACCGGTGGTTCGGAAGGTGGCTGCTGGGCAGGGACGAGCCATTCAGGGAGACATCCTTTGCCGTTGAACCCGACGAGGGCCTGCTGGTTTTCCATGACCGGAAGCCGCCCGCAGGCGCGCTGGACGCCAACGGGCTCACGAATTTCCTGATCGCCCGGTCCAAGTCACGTCTTGGAGACGCCCTGCCCGACAACCCGGCCGCCCTGCGCAGGTTCAAAGCGCGATTCGCGCCGGCGCTCCGGCATGCCGTCGCCGCTGAGTATCCGAAGGCGACGCTGGTCAGGGACATGGGGCGAACAAGGAACGGCAGATTTATCGTCCAGCGGCTCCTGATCGGGCGGCCGGACTTCGGCGACCGCGTTCCGGCGCGACTGTTTCTGCCGCGAAACGGCCGGGAGACGTCGCCCGGCGCGCTGCTCGTTCACCCTGACGGCAATGACGCCCTCTCGCATCTCGAAAGCGGCATGCCCGGCCCGGCCGTCGACGATCTGCTCCGAAGGGGCCTGCGTGTTCTCACCGTCAGTCCGTTCCTGGTTGGCGCGTCGCCGTCAAACACCGGCGTCCGGGACACCAGCGCGCCGCACTTTCATACTTACAACCCCAGCGATGCTTCCTGCCGAATCCAGGACATTCTGACGGCGCTGGCCTATCTCCGGTCCCGCGGGGACGTGACCGTCTGCCACCTGGCAGGCATGGGAGGGGCCGGTCTCTGGTGCCTGTTCGCGAGGGCCCTCGCGCCCGACGTCGGCCGTACGATCATCGACGGCAACCGTTTCCGTGCGAATGACGACTTCCAATGGGGCGAACACCTCTTCATGCCGGCAGTCCGCGCCGCCGGCGACCTCCGCACGGCCGCCGCGATGATCGCACCCGGGCCGCTCTACGTCCACAATGCAGGGAACGAACTCCCATTCAACGAATTCCGCTCATTTTACCGCGCCGCGGAGGCCCGCCCGGAGTTGCGGATTTCTGCGCGCCGTATCAACCGAGCCGCGTTGCACGACTGGATCACGAATTCCCGATCGTTGCCATAAAATGGACGCCTGAATGAAGATCGTACACATTTCCGACTTTCATCTCCGTCATCATCTTCCCGGTACCTCCACCATCTCCCGGCGCCTGAGCCGGCACATGCCGGACCTGATATCGCGGGCGGTGGACCGCATTCGCAGCGTGTCCCCGGATCTCGTCGTCGTAACCGGCGACCTGGTCGACCACCCGTTTTACGGGATGCACGACGCGAAGCTCATCGCCCTCGGCGAAAGGGACCTCCGCCTGGTCCGCGAACGATTCGCGCCGCTGACCTGCCCCGTCGCCTTTCTCTACGGCAACCACGACCACCCGGAGTCCTTCCACCGTGTCTACGGCGACCTTCCCGCGGATTTTCACGTTGCCGGCCACCGCGTTCTGCTGTTTTTCGACGATGAAGTGGACGCCAACTTTCCCCAGCGCATGGGGATGCAGCGTGAACGCTTTATTGCCGCGATGAACGACGGTGACGCTTCGCCGCAGATTCACCTCCAGCATTACCTCGTCGCGCCCGAACGCACGGGCGGTTATCCCCATGCCTACCGGGAGGCCGCCAGTCTCAAGGCGTCCCTCCTGGCCGACACCCGCGTACGCCTGGTACTCAGCGGACACTATCACAAAGGGGACAGTCTGTTCAGGGAAGGACACGTTTACTTCGCCAACGCGCCCGCGTTCGGGGAGCCGCCGCATCCGTTTCGCATCTACGCCATCGACGGGGGCGGCGTCACGCAGACCGAATGCCATCTCCTCCGGGCGAACGCGCCAAAGCGTCGCGCCGTTTTCCTGGACCGTGACGGCACCGTCAGTCCGGCTCCCGCCTACCGCACCGGTCCGGAGCACTTCAGCCTGCTGCCCGGCGCGGCGGAAGCACTTGGGAAGTTGAAGCGCGCCGGTTACGTCCTGGTCGTCGTCTCGAACCAGACCGCCGTGGGACAGGGATACGTCACCACCGAAACGGTGGGCGCCGTGAACGACCGCATGGCCGCCCTGCTTGGCGCTTCAGGCGTGGAACTGGACGGGGTCTACTGCCGCTACGGCGGCCGGAACGCCGTGCTGCCGGAATATCGCACCGATCGTCCGGAAACGAAGCCAAGTCCCGAAATGCTGCACGCCGCGGCCGCAGACCTCAACCTGGACCTTTCCGGATCAGTTATGGTAGGCGACCGGAAGACCGACGTGGACGCCGGGCGCAACGCCGGCTGTCGCGCGTCCATCCTGGTGAGAACGGGTTCCGGTCCTGAGGCGCTGGCGAAGATGCATCCCGGACACGCGGATCTCGTTACCGACGACCTCAGCGCCGCCGCGGACTGGATTCTGGGGAACGGATGATGGCGGGCCTTTCTCTTCGATCCGTCCTGACGTTCATGATTCCGGTGGCGCTCGCGGCCTCGCTTGCAGGCGTTGTCCTCAGCGGGTATTCACGTGAGCTGGACGGCCTTTTTGGCGCCGGACCGGAAGCGCACGCGTCGTCCGGCCTTCCTCACATTCTGGACAGGGTTGCGGACTCGCTTTCCACGGCAGACCTTTCCCGGCTGCTCGCGGAACAACTGGCGCCAACGGTTGGCCCGGACGCTGCCGGCGGGTTCAAGCGCGCCTGCTTCGCCTTCCTGATCGCCCGCAAATTCGAAAGAGAGCGCCTGCAGGCTTTCTTTTTCGAACGGACGCCGTTCGTCCTGCCCGGAGGTTCATCCGTATTGGGTTTCAAACGCGCAGCGCGCGCCTATTTTGGAATATCTCCCGAGCAGCTGACCACGGGAGAAGCCGTCCTGCTGTTCCATCTCGCCCGATTTCCCGATTCGCCTCCTCCGGTAGACGAACCGGAACGCGCGATCGATCTCCGAAACCGCCTGCTGCTGGAACTCCTGAACGACGAACTGATTACGGCTGCGCAGTACCAGGCCGAATCCGTGCGTCCGCTGATTCTGGCCGGCAGCCATCCGGCCGTGTGGTGACAGTCTGCTTTGGACGCGGGTCCGGCGCGCGTTCGGGATATCGCCGGGGGGAATGAAATACGGGCCCCTATCCGAGTCTCCGCCTGCCGGGAGGGAGAAACAGGCTGAGTACACGAAAGGGGCCCGCGTCCTAAATCATGTAAAGAGTAACCGATTGTTGATTTCGAGGCAATACCCGGCGGCCAATTCAGGCAGATTCTTTCAGATGCGCTCAGGACCGCGCCGACGGTTGCCGGAAGCGGTACTACGGAATCAACTCCATGCGGACCACGTTTTTAACGTTCGCGCACCTGTCGTCGGTCTCGGGAATGAACAGTCGTATCGGGCCGCCGAGCCTTGCCGGCAGCGGATGTTCGCCGATGCGGTAGACGAGGATGCCGTTTTCAACCGCCGCGGCGAGGGAGACACGGGCAAAGTACCCGTCATCGGCCGAATGAAAAACGGCCTGACGCGCGCCGTCGTCCACAGCGGCCCTCCTCAGAAGTTCGGCGACAGAAACCGCGGACCCGCGACGACCGGGAATGACGCGGCCAACGTCCTCGATCTGCCACGGAAGCTCAAGCAGGTCTGCGAACGTGAAGACCAGTGGCCCCGGTAGACATCCATCCATCGTCAGCAACGGCGCGCCGTCATCATTGTACAGCCCGGATTCCGTCTGTTCGATATAATCCTGAGCGATTTCAACCAGACGCGCGTCGAATCCGACCGCCGGTGCGACGTGGATCTGCACATCTTCATGGTCCGGGTCAAACCTGTCCACGCGCTCTCGGACGCGACGAAGGATCCCTTCGTCCTCGCCAAACAGGAACGGCATGACCGCAATCCGTTTCGCTTTGCGCCGAATGCAGGCCGCAAGCACGTCTTCAAGGACCGGATGGCCGTGAAGGACGCCTGCCTCAATCGCGACGCCTCTGTGCAGCAGCGCTTCCACAACCTGCGTCAGACAGTTGTCATTCGCCGTGGGTGCGACCAGTATCGCTGCCTGGGTCATCGTTCTTCTCCGTATGACGACGCCGGCTGAGGCTGATGATGCTTTGCTTTCCATATTGCCGTTAAATCACGACGCCAGGCAAATTGACGGTTTCGCATGATGCCGGTTTTTGAAGATCTTCCATTTTTCGTCCGC
Source organism: uncultured bacterium (assembly GCA_964551635.1). Classification (GTDB taxonomy): domain Bacteria; phylum Latescibacterota; class UBA2968; order UBA2968; genus JAAXHE01. Next base: position 7,070 of record CAZKDZ010000197.1, read on the forward strand.
ATCGTTCTGCTGATATCATCCGCGCTGATACTCACTGTCGGTGCCGGTCTGTTCTGGCGGATGGTCAAATCCCTGTTCGCAAGAAACGACCGCCGCTGACACACCGGTCGCGATATCCTTCCCGATTTCAGCCGAATTCCCAGGTCACTGCGATAGGTTCCTTCGAATTCAATCCCCCGAATAATTTCGTCCTAACCACTCAGGTTATCTTTGGTTAACACACACAAGTGTGTGTGCATGTTCATTCCTCTATTTCGATAAGGGTATTTCCATATCCACGACAGGGCACGACAAGTTCACTCCGTACGGTTTGAAGCCTTTTCCAACTCGCTCCGGGCATAGTAGAGCGCCAGGACTTCGAGCGCATTGATGAGGTAGACGTCGCGCGCGTGGCTGTCCAGGGCCTCGGCCATCTGTTTCGCAAGCGCGGGGATTTCGGCTTCCACGCCGGCCTTCATGTCGTCCCGGCTGGCCAGACGTCCGTGCTTTTCGCGGCAGGACTCCCGCGCGGCCCGGCAGATGGCTCTCGCAAGCTTGCGCGGGTCTCCGTCGAGCTGGATCTGGGGTTCGTTCATCTTACCACGTTTGGTTGCGGGTTTGAGGGTGGGGCAGACATTCCTGTCTGCCTGAATTCGAGGTTATTCCCTTCCTGCGGTCATTCGTCCTGTTTCTTGTTCAAATCTCTGTCCAGTTTCTTAATGTCTCGCCCTGCAAGAGTTACCTCTCCAACGCCAGGCAGGTTGAGTCTGACATTCGATGCCGCCTTTAGCAACACGCCTATGGCGTCTTCCGAGGGATGCTGTGCCCGCCCACTCGTCGTCTGATCAGTGAACAGGCCGGCGGTTAGGCGATCCACCATCACGGCTGGCATCTCACCTCCTTTGTCCTCCTGCCACTCCAACAACATTTCTGCAGCATAACCGGCTCTATCTACGTCCAGAGCAAGTTGCTGAAGCCTGAATTCCTGGTCCGCATGCTGCCGGAACCAGTGATCGTTCCATCGAATATAGTAGATCGCAGTAAGGGCGAATCCGAATATGCCAAGCGGTAATCGTACGAATTCCAGCCACGAAGTGATACCTTCCGTTGTCAATGGTGGAACAAACAGGGATCGAGCGATCAATCCTCCAGCAGCAAGGAGAAGAACCACGAATATCGCATGAATCGGCCATCGCTTGCGTTGGGTATCGGGCGTCAGCGTGAATTTTTCCGAGCGACTTGCGATCTTACTTTGAAGGTCCCGACTCTGTTCTCGTCGCGCATGCCGGGCGCTTCGATCATCCAGTTCCTGTCTAAGTTTATCAAGGTCCTTTTCTCGTGCCTCCAAATCAGCCGTTCGCTTCTGGAATTTTTCTTCAACTGCCTTTTCTTTGTCTTCAAATGACGCGGTTAGCGACTTCTTGTGCTCATCCGATTCAGTATCGAGTCGCATGTGGTATTCGTGTGTTTCCTTTACAATTTTCTCCGCCAATGACTCCAGGCGACAGAGGCCCTCTTCACGGAGTCGATAGAACTCGGCCATTTCGGGTCCGAGCGCACGCTCGATCGCTGCAGCTCGGTTAAATGGAACGAACTGCTTCTGAACGGCAGCAAACGATCTAACGACTTCAACAGGGTCTTCAGGGTCTTGTGTGTACGTGAAGCTGATTACGTCGTAGCCCTGTTCTCTTTCACGTTGGACATTGACGTTTAGCCTCAATTCCGTGAATTCGACTGTTACACTCTGCCAAGTCGCAGCATCATGGTCATTCGCAAAGAGCGCAAGGGGCTGATCGTCAAGTCGTAACAGAGTAAACGGCGGAACCGACGAAAAGTTGTTCATTACTGTTACCGTCACGTTACAATATTGCAGTCCTTGCCTAAGTTCCGTCGCGATTTCCCTAAATGCACTCAGGATTCTCGCGTCGCTAGCCTGCTTAGTCGGCGGTTTTTGTGGTGTATGAGTCAAGTTTCAAGCAGCGAGTTTTGCTTGATCGCAATGGTGGTCGATCAAAGTTTCGAGTCTGTCGAAGGCGCTGCGTAGGTGGTTTGGCGTGTTCTTGTCGAGG
>CAZKDZ010000198.1:0-9009 GCA_964551635.1 uncultured bacterium
GACAAGACGTATGTCGAGCGTCTTGACGGCGTCGCGCAAGGGGTCGTGCCCGCAGAAAAGGTTTCGCAACAGCCGCTGATCGAGAAGGATCGGGCCTGGGAAGAGGAGTGGCTGATCGGCGGCTACGTCAACGTTCTGTACGACGACGACGAGGATGCCTTCAAGATGTGGTACGGCGTGAGCCGGAGATTGAGCGAAGCGCGTGGCGAGAGTGCGGACGGGCTGGCCTACGCCGTGTCCCGGGACGGGATCCACTGGGAAAAGCCCGTCCTCAACCTCGTCGAAGACGCCGGAAGCAAAGAGAACAACCTGGTCTTTCCCTTTTTGAGATGGGGGGCCGGGACAGGAGTCATGAAAGACCCCATCGAAACAGACCCGGCCAGGCGCTACAAGATGCTCTTTATGTTTCAGAGTGGAGACATGATATTCGCCGGTATCGTCCAACCGGTCTGTGTGGCGTATTCTGCCGACGGGATTCATTGGGACGTGCCCCAGCGCTGGCTCAACCCGGTCATTCCAGAGGGCTCGGATACCCACCTGATCGCTTATTGGGATGCGAAGATTCGCCGCTACGTCGTTTACCTGCGGGGCCGGCCGAACGTGCGCATCATCTGTATGGCCGAAAGCGATGATTTCGAAAACTGGACCCCGCGCGAGATCATCGTGGCGCCCGATGAGGATGATCCCCCGCAGGACCGGGAGTTTTACGGCATGAGTTCGCTGGCGTATCGCGGTTTCCGGATCGGCTTCCTGTCCGTGTTTCACACGCTCCACGAGGGGTGGATCGCCCGGAACCGGATCGAAGACTGGATGCCCGAATGGATGAACCGGATGGACATTCAGTTGACCTACTCGAAGAACGGCCGGACCTGGCATCGGGCGGGCAACCGCGAACCCATTCTGGAATGCGGCCCCCGCGGCAGCCACGACAGTGGCAGTGTCTATCCGTCTCATTCCCCCTTTGTTCGCGGCAACGAGATCTGGGTCTATCACAGTTGCTCAAACGAATTGCACGGCGAAGGGACGCGCTACGGCGAAGAATCCCGGCGGGGAATCAACCTGGCAAAGATCGAAAAGGATAGGCTGGTCTGCCTGAAGACGGAGGCGCAGGGGGTGGTGACCACCGTCCCGCTGAGTATCGACCCCAATGCATTGTGGATCAACGCCGATGCGACCGGCGGGTCAATTCGAGTGGAGATTGTCGATCCGTTTGACCGGGTCGTGCCGGGTTTTGGCAAAGAAGACTGCATACCCTTCTCAGCGAATGAAACAGAATACAGGGTACAATGGAAAAGCGACCCGCAAGGCGCAGTCGGGGAAAACGAGGGCGGGCTCGAAGAGAAGATGGTCTCACAGGCGCGCGGGGGACTGAAGGTCAAGGTGTACCTGGACCGCGCCAGGCTGTTTGCTCTTTACGCGTCCTGAAGCCATATCGTGGATCAACTCTTACGGCTGCGAATGGAATATGCCGGACTTTCTTCGCAGAATCACAAGTCAGGCCGCGCGGAGGTCGACTATGAAGTGGGAACTACTGCATCCCGACCAGGAGCAGGCCGAGGATGTACCCTGCAGGCGGGCGGCCTTCGGCGGGATGTTGACCTACGATGGATGCGTCTACCTGTTCGGAGGGATCAAAGTGATGTACGGCCGGCCGAAAGGGCCCGGAGATCTTTCCGTCCAGGGCTCGTTAAATGACCTGTGGCGCTACGACCCGGGTCGAGGCCGGTGGACGCGGCTGGATGACCATGACGGGCGCATCGGGTTCAAACCATCCGATACCAGACCGTGTACCCGGAAGCTCCCGACCTGGCTGCCCGTGAACGGCAGGCTTTATCTTTTCGGCGGGTCCTCGGTGCGGGGCCCCGGCAAGGGTGAGATCAAGCTGAACGATCTCTGGGCCTACGATCCGAAGACCGCGACGTGGGAGCTGTTGGAGCCCGGCGACGGGCGCGCATCGGGAATCACGGCGGATGGGCATCGTCCTGCGGGGTTCGGCGGGATGGGCGCGGCTGTTCTGGGCGATTGCATGTATCTCATGGGGGGCCATGGCGCGATGACCCACGCACAGCTGTGGACCTACAAGACACCCGCCGGGAAATGGGAGTACCTGGGGCCTGCATCGAATACAAGCGAAGGTTGGCCGCCGAAGCGATACTGTCCCGCGTTTGCCGCCTGGAACGGCAGGCTCTACCTCTGGGGCGGTCGGGACAGTCAGGGTCGAGCGCCGGAGTTCTACAACGATCTGTGGGAATACGATCCCGACCGGGGCGCCTGGACCTGCATTGAGGAAAACCGGCCGGATGATGTTGCACGGCCTTCCCCCCGGTACGCGGTGGGATACGCTGTGATCGGAGATCACCTGTATCTGTTTGGAGGATACGCAGGAGGGGAAGGGGAGCACCCCCAGCTGAACGATCTGTGGCAGTACGATCTTCGTGCCGGCCGGTGGGACTGTCTGTGTCCACACAATGGTGCGAAGGATTACTCTTCCGGCGCCGAACGTCCCGGCGTTAAGCGAATCCCCGTTATGGCAGTGGGGGGCGGGTCCGTTTATCTCTTCGGGGGCCTGGATCTGGCTACCGGGCCGCATGGCAAAGGGCCGCTGGCGGCGTACAACGATTTCTGGCGCGGAACCCCGGCCTGACACGGCATTTCCTGGAGTCGATCCCGTATATGCATTCTATGACTGACATCGATCCGATCCGGTTCGAGGCGACCTGAATACCGACGGAAATCCCCACAGCGGTGGGTATCTTTGGGTCATCTTCGGGGTTCGGGCACGGCGGGGACGTTTTGCGAAAGTGAGTTCGATTTGTTCAGAGCGGATCTCTTCCGGGCGCACCTGGAGAACTGGGAAAACATCCTCCAGGCGCGAACCGTTGAAGCCATCGAGCGGATCGCATCGGTTCCCGGCGTTGCGGGTGTGATCCTTGGGGGCAGCGTTGGGCGGGGAATGCCGTGGCCTTTGTCGGATATAGATCTCATCTATATTACTTCCAGGGAGGCGGCCAACAGTCTGCCCGAAAGAGTGGACGGGCTTGCGTTGTCCATTACACGGGAGTGGTCCCAAGACACGTGGCCGACCTCTGTTGACGCGGGACGACTTCATTTCACAGCCGACGAGGCGGACGACTTGATCAAAGGCAGGCGCCATTTGAATGAGCTGGCGGCCAATGAGAGGGTTTTCCATGCGACCGACAAATGTCACCTCGGTCAATCAGTTCAAGCGTCTGAGGATTGCGATACTCCTGCACTTGTTGCGCTGCTTTCCGATTGTCGATTTCACCCATCGGTTGTCCGGGCGCGCCAGATCGAGCGACTCAAGCGCGTAACCGGTCTCGCTCGGCGAGTTCAGTCATATCTGGAGGCAGATCGCCTGATCGAAGCAGGGATCTCTATACAGGAACTCGCGCGTGTGATAATCCCATATCTGATGGAGAGATGGGGGCATGGAGACCGGTCCTTTGGAAGGGTTTTCACCCGCTTTTGCTATCTGGCTCGCGAGCACGACGAAGATGCCATTGCGAATCGCCTCATAGGTCTGTTCTCTCTTACGGAGGATGACGTGGAAGCAAGGTACGCCATGGCTCCCGCCACGGTTGTGGAGCGCCACGTCACATCGTATCCATCCCGCCTGGACGTGGGCGAGGAGTTCACGGAACTCGACGACAAACGCGATGTCCTGTATGCGTACACCTGGTACGCGGTTCGCAATGGCGAAACGGGTTCGTGGCTCCGCAATGAGGATCTGCACAAGTCTCAGCTCAAGCTGTCGCTGGAACAGACTGCATCCATATGGGCCGAAGTGGTCTCGAAGGAGCCCCGTAGCGTATCCCGCGAACTCACCCTGGCATAACACGAGCATCCACAGCTCAGGCCGTCCTTGAATCCGGCCTCCGCCCAGTCCGGCGTCCACGGGTTCGAAGGTTCCGGAACATCAGGCAACGGGGAAACAGGCTGTTGGACGTCGTCTCGATCTATTTCCATCGGACTGAGGTCCGATCTTCCTGCTGACCTCCAGGCCAGTTGCCTGTACCGCCACAGCAAAACCGATCCTCTGCAAAATCGAACGATTGTTTGGATTTATTTCCAGGAGATGACACTGATATGGGCTTGCGCAATGCTGCAAAGGCTCTCATCCGGAGAGAAGACCGAATCCTCGTGACGGAGAATACCGATGACAAAGGTCTGTGGTACACTCTGCCGGGAGGGGGTATGAAACCCTGTAAGGAGACACTTCTGGGTGCGCTCAAGCGGGAATGCAAAGAGGAAATCGGGACGGAGGTCGAAGTTGAAGATTTGGTGTACGTTCGGGAGTACATAACAGATAATTATCCTGATTCCTGGTCAAAGGGAGGCCATCTGGTCGATTTCATCTTCCGATGTTCGGTTCCCGAAGGATATGATCCGTCCCGGGCTCCGGAGGGAGATGTGATGCAGGTTGGCGTGAAATGGATGCGCGTTAGTGAACTCAAAAGGCTGAGGTTCTACCCTGGGGCACTGCTTGGTCATCTTGAAGCCGGATCCGAATCATCGACGGTCTACCTGGGTGACGTTACTTGAGTCGGCCAGGGTACCTGGCAGGGCAATCGGCCGGCACCGATCGCAGATACCGTGCCGTAAGAGTTTGGCAACGCTTTTCGATAGACAGACGCATATAGAAGGCAAAAACAAGAACCCCCAATAAGCCACCCGTTTAAAGTCCTCCCTCCATTCCTTTCCGTCTACCCGTCTAGAATACCTCACAGGCAGTCCGGATTTCTTCGTACAGCGAAGTCACGCGCTCTTGCGTTTATCTTTATAATTCCCTAAAACATTGTTTGTTAAATACTTATGTTTTTCTTCTTCCTCTCAGGAACCAGAAAGACACAGGATAAGTACACCCAATGCAATCCAAATGGGATATTATCGGTGAAGGACTTCATAATCAGAGGAGCGAGATGGAGACGCTGAAACCGATATTTGAACGCGCGAAGCAAGGAGATCTGAAGGCCTACGAGCAGATTGTGGCACACTTTCAGGATCTCGCGGTGGGATACGGGTTCGCGTTGTTGAGGGATTTTCACCTGGCACAGGACGCGGCGCAGGAAGCGTTTACAGAGGCGTGGGTGAATCTGGAGCGGGTGTACGATGTCTTCGCTTTTCCTGCTTTGTTACGCAAGATCGTGTTCAAATATTGCGATCGGATGACGCGCCGGGGAAAGAAGGTCGAGATCGTATCGATGGAGCAGCTCGTCGAGATCGCATCGGAAGACCTGCATCCGGATCGGATAACAGAAGAAAACGAGATGCGGCGCCTTGTGCGAGAAGCGATCGACACATTGCCCGAAAACGAGCGTCAAACCGTGTCTTTGTTCTACGTTTCGGATTATTCACAGAGGGAGGTGGCCGTTTTTCTGGGTGTGTCAGTCGCCGTCGTGAAGAACCGTTTGCGATCGGCGCGGAAACGGCTCAAGGAAAGGCTATTCGATATGGTGAAAGACAACATATATGAGAACCGGCCTTCGCGGGACGATCGGTTCATTGACCGTGTGCGAGAAATCCTGGCGCCGGATAAAACGGACCATAGCGAAGGCATTTATGAGTTGCTGGACAAGCGTTGGAACGCCATCGACCGTCAGTGTCGCGCCGGACGCATTGCACATAGTCACTACGACTGGCGGACGTCGCGGATCGGAATGATGGATGGCGACGTAGTCGCACACGCGGGCGTTTATGATCTGTCGATGCGCATCGGCAGCGCAACAGTCCGGACCGGGGGCTTCAATCTGCCGACCGTGCATCCACAATATCGGGATGAGGGGATCTACGCGGAAACAATTCAGGCGGCGCTGGACGCCATGTATGCCCATGGCTATGATATGTCATGTACACGTACCGAACCGCTTGATCGCTTTGCGAATTTCGGCTACGTGCTTGCCTGGCCGGATCAGGAGACGTATTTTATAGGCACCGAGCACCTGCCCGAAGCAGCACCGGAAATAGAGCTTGAGGAAGTACATGTCAACGTGATTCACGGGCGCAGGGACCTGGCTGAACTTCACAATCGATGGCACGACGGGTTGACCGGCACGACCGTCCGTCCAACGTACCGAAGAGGCAAATGTCCGCCGGAAGACGACGATCCCTGGACAGCGTACATTTTCAAAGATAATACCGGCCGTGCGGTGGGTTATCTCTACGATGGCCCGAGCATGAAGAAAGAACACGAGGGGCGCGCCCTCCGTCATACGGATTCAGCCGGTCATCCGGAACAGATCCTGCGCGTTTTGGGGCAACTTGCCCGGCAATACGATGGACCCCGGGTGGAATTCGTCCGACTCCCGTGGCACAGCGCGTTGGCACGACGCGTGCGCCAATTGCCTCATCTTTACGAAGCGAGAAACCACAATGGCCGGACCGGGAACCAGATCCGCATCATCAACCTGGAGACGACGCTGAGCAAGATCGCACCGGAATTATCTCGACGATTACGTAAATCGCATCTCAGAGAATTCATGGGCACATTACGGATTTCCATCCCGGATCAATCTGCAATTCTATTCATCGACGGTGGTGAAGTCTCTGTGCAACCTGGTGGCAAAGCAGATAACACCATTGAGAGTGGCCATGAGTTTGCACAAATCATTATTGGAAAAGAAGCGCCAATTGAGATTGCCGATCGGTCGGACATGTTGCTTACCGGCGATGCGGCAGAGCTCCTGGATGCCCTCTTTCCTGCCCAACATCCGCAGATGCCGAATGAAGATCTATAAGATTCTCAGTGTGTCGTTTCACCCAAACGGCCCTGCGTGTCTCATTGACTGGGTGCCAAAAGCCTCATACACTGATTGATGAAGTGCCGCTTCTGCAATGCTTGTAAGTTAGCGGACATCGACCGTGAGCAGAGTGCGAACTGTATGACCACTCCTGAGATTCCCTTAAGCCGTTGGCAGCCCCTGTCAGTCCGTGATTTGACGCAATTGTTCGCCAACGCTCCTTTCCTGTGGGGACTCGCTGGCGGTTATGCGGTTGAGCAGTTCGTGGGAAAACGCGTCAGGGACCACGGCGATATAGACGTCATCGTGTACCGGGATCAGCAACTCGAAGCACAGCGCTGGCTGTCGAATTGGCATCTGTACGTGGCTGATCCGCCTGGCTCATTGCGACCCTGGGCGGAATCGGAGTTCTTGCCTTACGGGATATTTGACATATGGGGCCATACCGGCATAAAGGCATGGCAGCTTCAGATCATGTTCACTGAGAGCGAAGGCGACAGGTGGTTCAGCAAACGCAGCAGACTGATTGGCGGGGGACGGAGAGACTTGATCGTCGCGTACAGCAATGTTCCCTGCATACGGATCGAGGTTCAACTTCTGTACAAAGCCAGGAATCCTCGTTCGAAAGACGAACTGGACTTTGAAACGTGCCTGCCGCTGATGTCCGCCGAGGCAAAGAGATGGTTGGGGGCCGGGTTGGAAGTTCTGTATCCTGAAGGTCATCGCTGGCAAAGGTTTCTGTCGGAATAACGGCCTGCATAGTCAGCGGCAACCGAGATGCGACGTCTGCTTACAGGACGCTTTGCACTGCGGCGCCTACAGCCGCCCTGGCCCGACGGCAACCACCTTCGCCGTTCACATACCAGTGAGCCCTCAGCCGCAATGTGAGCCTGTTTCGTACGGTTCGTCCAGGAGTGCGATTCGGTTCCATCGGAGGGAAGATTCGTTGATAAGCGATTTCGACGTCGATCCAGTTTCAGGTCAAATAGTGTTGCAGTGCCGTGGGATTTCGGGTGAAACCTGGTTGAAGATCATGGAGTCCTCAGGGGAGACCATCGGGGAGATCCCGCCCGAATTCCTGCCGCATCATCCGCGCTGGGCGTCAGATGGTCTTCGCCTGACATTTTCTGGCAACGACGGTCGTATCTGTGTCCATGAAGTATCCCAGGACAACACGAGGATCGTGTATGAAGACCCGTCCATGCAGGCTGGCTTCAGTCAGTGGTCGCCGGACGGATTAGAACTCGTATTCTCCGCCTACGTCAGGCACCCCGATGGACGACCGCCGGATGTCTTCCGATTGACACTTGCCGATGGCAGGCTTGAGAGTTTGACCTCCTCGCCGGATGCTGTAGACAGATTTCCGAATTGGTCCCCGTCCGGCGACTGGATTGCATTTCATCGTCAGAACCTCAGGGAGCTTAATAATCCCAAGAGAGTTTACCTGTGCGATATTGAACGACGGGAAGTATCCTCCCTCTTGTCCGGTGCGAACAGTCAGCGATTTGGCAGATACCCTTGGTCTCGTGATGGAAGGTGGTTTTCACTTCAGGAAGTTGACCAGGGCGGAAGGGACTTTCGGGTAATTGATCTTACAAATCGAGATTCCGCGTGGACCTGGGACAATCGTCCTGTGCAGGAAGGGGCCTTCTCCGCGCTGACAAACCGGCTGCTCTGCATTCTGTCCGATGAACTCGTCTGGTTGCAGTTTCCCGAAGGACACGTCGACGCCCGGCTCAAGCTTCCAACTGGCGTCAGCGTGTCGAAGAACCTGACCTGGCATCAAGTTGCCATCGTGGCGGATATCGTCTACTTCCTGGGCACGGACAATAGAGTCTACCGTTGGGATAAGTCGGGCGAATATACAGCCGTGGCTGAGCATTCGGAGGCAAGGCCGAGCTTCAAGCTGGAGGAATTCACAGTTCCTGCTTCGGATGGTCGGCTACTGCCGGCACAACGCCTGGTTCCAGATTCCCCGCGAGAGACCGCAGTATTATACGTGCACGGCGGTCCGGGCGGTAGCCTCGACAGAAACGACTCATGGGCGCTGTGGCTTGTTCGCATGGGTTTCGAGGTCGTGCGCGTGGCTTATAGAGGTTCTACCGGCTTTGGCGATGATCTGGCGAGAGCCAATGAAGGTGTTTGTGGCGTTTCGGACGTTCAGGACGTGGTCGATTGTGGCGTCTTTTGGCAGCAGCAGTTTGGTTCGGGAAGAAGGATCGCGTTGTTTGGCAACAGTTACGGTGGCTTT
>CAZKDZ010000199.1:0-8771 GCA_964551635.1 uncultured bacterium
AAGAAGTACCCGTTTGTCCGGATTACCGATGAGCCCTTTCCCAGAATTCTGTTTACGCGCGACGTGGTCAGGGACGGTTCGCGTTATCTGGGACCCTATACGGACGTCAAGGCCCTGCGCCGGACCCTCGAAACCATGCACCGGCTGTTCCGTATTCGGAGCTGTGATTACGCGTTGCCGGCAACGAACGTCCGTCTCTGCCTCGACTATGAGATCAAACGTTGTGACGGACCCTGTGAAGGGCTTATCCCGGCAGCGGAATACCGCAAGATCGTGCGCGAAGCCGTGCTGTTTCTGACGGGGCGCCATACCCAGGTGGTGGCCGCGCTGAAGGAACGTATGCGGAACGCGGCTGCCGAGCAGCGATTCGAGGAGGCCGTGGTCTACCGGGACCGGCTGCGCGACCTGGAGCAGACGACCAACCGGCAGAGGGTGGTGTCCGCGGAACAGAAAGACTGGGACACGATCGCGGTAGCCAGGGAAGACGACGAAGCCTGCTGCGTGGTGATGGAGGTACGCGAGGGAAGGCTGATCGGGAGGCAGCACTACTTCCTGGGCGGTGTGCTGGACGCGCCGATCGCAGAGGTGGTGGGCTCCTTCGTCCAGCTGCTCTATCTGACGGCATCCTTCGTGCCGGAGGAGATCTGCCTGCCGTGCGATATCGAGTCCCGGGAGACCGTGCTGGACTGGCTGCGCGGGCGGGCGGGGGGTCTGGTGGAAATCCGGGTGCCGCAGCGCGGCGACAAGGCGCGGCTGGTGAGGATGGCGGAAAACAACGCCGCGCTCTTGCTCAGCGAGCGCCGGCTGAGGCGGGAGAACAGGAGGTCCCAGGCGCCCGCCGCGGTGGCCGCGCTGCAGCGCGACCTGCGCCTCGAGCGGCCCCCGAAGCGGATCGAGGCCATGGACATTTCGAATTTCCAGGGCTCGGATCCCGTGGCGTCGCTGGTGTGTTTCGTTGACGGTCGCCCCCGGAAGTCCGAGTACAGGCACTTCAGGATCACCGGAATCGAGGGTCCCGACGATTTCGCGATGATGCGGCAGGTGGTGACGCGGCGATTCAAACGCCTGATGGAGGAGGGACAGGCGTTTCCCGATCTGCTCCTGATCGACGGCGGAAAGGGGCAGCTCTCGAGCGCGGTGGCGGCGTTGAATGAGATCGGCGTCGGCGACCAGCACGTGATCGGCCTCGCCAAGCGCCTCGAGGAAGTCTTCCTGCCGTCCCATTCGGATCCGCAGAATATTCCCAAGGCATCGGCAGCGCTCAAGCTGTTGCAGGCCGTCCGGGATGAATCGCACCGGTTTGCCGTCACCTACCACCGCAAGTTGAGGCAGAAACGAACGCTGGCTTCCCGGCTGGATGAGCTCGACGGGGTGGGACCGTCCCGGCGGAAGGCGCTGCTGGCGCATTTCGGATCCATGAAGAAGATCCTGGAGGCAGCCGCATCCGAACTCGCGGCGGTGGAGGGCATCGGACCGAAACTTGCTGAACAGATCGCGGAACAGCTCGAAACGGACGTGTCGAGACCTACCCCCTGACCCCCTTCATGTAAGGAAGAAGGAAGAAGGAAGAACGAAGAAGGAAGAACGAAGAAGGAGCGGTAACTTTGAAATCTGTCATTTCTGCAATTGGACTCTCGCCAGGAACAAATGGAAGAGTATTGCTGAGGAGAGCGGAAAGCCGGTGACGTATCCTTAATAATCAGAGTATCACACCTGTCCAAAATCGTCTCTTCGAACCATTATCACGACATGATCCACCTGCAACCGGAGCGAGGGCATCCTGCCCTCGAACTTCGCGTCACCGACCCCTATTCCCGTCGAGAGACTGACTGTCCATTCAATCCCACACCGGGTCACGGAAAACACCGTGTGCGACGAGTTATCCGATGTCGAGGGCAGGATGCCCTCGCTCCCGGGAACGCCAACCGCACCGGTCACGAATCGGTTTCTGTCCTGGACAGCCGTGGCCAAATGAGGGGGACCTGCATTGGCAATTCGAAACGACTTTCAAGAAAACCAGGTACTTACGTATCCAAAATCGTCTTTTTCAAACTATCTTGGACAGCAGTGTCAGAGTGTCTATAGATGACCGGCACGCGAAACCTGTTTTTCCTCCCTCTCTCCCGGTGGGAGAGAGGGCCGGGGAGAGAGGTCTGCGGGGTGGTGAGGGGTTGCTTTTGCTTTTCGCCTACTTGCCTTTCGCTGTTGGCGGATCGCTGACAGCTTTGTGCGAGGGGCCGGGATCGAGGCCCATAAACATGGAGATCAACATGAAAAACGGAAACGGCGCAACGTCGGCCGTGCATACCGCCCTCCTTCAGACCGCCCTGGGGCAGGTCGAGGTTGCCTGGGACGGAACCCGTCTGGCGTCCGTCCGGCTGGGTCGCTTTGGACATGTCGATATCGCGGGTCCCGCGCTGGTGGAGGGTAATCCCCCGGATCCGGCGGGGCAGCGCCTCATCGACGCTCTGTGCGACTATTTTTCCGGTGATCCCGTGCGGTTTCACGATCTCCCGGACCTCTCCGGCTATACGGCCTTTCAGGGGATGGTCTGGCGGGCGACGCGGGAGATCCCGTACGGCGGGCGGCGGTCCTACGGCGCCGTCGCGAACGCTGTCGGACGCCCGAAAGCCGCCCGGGCGGTGGGCGCCGCGCTCGGGAAGAACCCGTATGTGATCGTCGTGCCATGCCATCGGGTTGTGGGGGCTTCCGGGGCGTTGACGGGTTTCGCCTACGGCGGTGAATGGAAAGCCGCCCTGCTGGAGCTGGAGGGAAACGGGTGATGCGGGAGAACGCGGGAATGGCGGCTGTGACCGATATCGATGCGGGCGAACAGGGCCTGACTGCGGAGTGGCGTGATGCGCTGCGCGGATTCTTGGATTACGTGCACCTGGAACTGGGTCTGGCCGAAAATACGGTATCGGCCTACGGCCGGGACCTGGAGCGGTATGCCACCGTGCTGGTGGCGCGTCGTGTAACAACGCCGGTCCGCGTTTCGCAGGCGGACGTATCCTCTCTCTTGCGGTTGCTGGGAGAACTCGGCCTTGAAGCGTCCAGCGTGGCGCGAAACCTCACCGCCGTCCGGATGTTCCATCGGTACCTGCAGGCGGAGGGGATGATCGAAAACGATCCCACCGAGCATATGAAATCGCCCAAACTGGGCCGGAAACTGCCAGCCGTCCTGAACATATACGAAGTGGAACGCCTGATGATGGAGCCGGACGTGGAGACGACGCTGGGTCTACGGGACCGTGCGCTGCTGGAGATGTTGTACGGGGCAGGCCTCCGGGTTTCGGAACTGATCGGCCTGGAACGGATGCACCTCCTGTTCGACCTGGAGGTGGTGCGCGTGATCGGCAAGGGCAGCCGGGAGCGGATCGTACCCATCGGAACGGAAGCCGTGGCGTGGGTCAATCGCTATCTGAAGGGCGCGCGTGAGGAATTGAACGGTCCGGCGTCCGGGAATACGGTTTTCCTGAATTTCCGCGGCGGGCCCATGTCGCGAATGGGCGTGTGGAAGATATTGAAGCGCTGCGTTCAGAACGCCGGTATCCAAAAATCGGTCAGCCCGCACACAATGCGCCACTCGTTCGCAACCCATCTGCTGGAGGGCGGCGCCGACCTCCGGGCCGTGCAGGAAATGCTGGGGCACGTGGACATTTCGACAACGCAGATCTACACCCACGTGGACCGCGAATACCTGAAGGAAGTCCACCGCAGCTTTCATCCAAGGGCGTGAGAAGGAAGAAGGAAAAAGGAAGAAGGATGAAAAACGGGGAGGCGGGAGACGGAAGACGGAAGACGGGAGAAGGTTACCTGGCGGCGGCTCAGTGACGTCAGTCGAACTGAATAACGCGTGGTCATTGAGCTTGTCGAAATGCCCGCGATTTGGAATCCTCTTTGACCCTTCGACAAGCTCTGGGAAGCGCCTTCGCCGGCCCTTCGACAATCCTTCGGCAGGCTCAGGACAACGGCTCAGGGATCGGCTCGGGCCCAACGCCTTCGGCACCCATCGCCAGGATCACGTAGCGGTTCAAGGCATTTGGGGGTGTCGGTCGCGACACACGTGTCTCATTGAAACTTATCAATGCGTGGTCATTGAGCTTGTCGAAATGCCCGCGATTTGGCAACCCATCTCCTGACCTTTGAAGCGCTACCATTGAGACCCTCTAAACGAGCGCACAGATGCCAGATGCCTACATGTACATTCTCGTTTGCTCTAACGGCAAATATTATACCGGTAGCACAGACGACTTGCAGAGAAGACTTGCCGAACACAATGAAGGTGAAGGGGCGAACTATACACGCAAATTTCGGCCTGTCAGATTGGTTTATTGTGAACGATTCTCAAGAATTGATGAAGCATACTACCGAGAAAAGCAAGTGCAAGGTTGGAGCCGTAGGAAGAAGGAAGCTCTGATAAGTGGCGAGAGCGCCTTACTACCATCGCTATCGAGGAATTCTCTCCAGAATCGAAAACATGCAAGATAGGACCGGGGTTCCTTTGGCTCATTGAAACGTATCAATGCGTGATCATTGCCTGTGCTGAGCCTGTCGAAGCAAGCATGCCTGTATTGAGCTCGGTCCCTGAGCTTGTCGAAGGGTGTCGAAATATCGAAATGCCCGCGATTTGGAATCCCTCGACCCTTCGACAAGCTCAAAACAGCGCCTTCGCCGGCCCTTCGACAGGCTCAGGGAACGGCTCAGAGCGCGGTTGGATCTCGTTCACAGGCATGTCGAAATGTCCGTCCGTCCTCACTAAACCCAATCAGACGTTACCAACCATGCACAACGCATTCACCGATCTGAGCGAACATCTGCAGACGGTCGAAATTCTGTCTTCGGCGCCGTGCCGGCTGGACGTTGGCGGCACGTGGGACCTCAAGTGTTTCGCGATGCCCTACGCGAGCCTGAATCCCGCCACAACCAATATCGCCATTTCCGCGCGGACCGGTATCCGCCTCAAGGCGTACAAACCCGGCTACGTCCGCATTCTGGACGAATTCCATCGCGAGACGTTTCCTGCGGATGCGCCTGACATGACGGGCCATTTCGGACTTCTGTTCGCGATTGCGGCGCACTTCGCGCTGGGAGGCGTCGAAATCGAGATCTCGTACGGCTGCCCGCCCCGAAGCGGCGTGGGAGGTTCCGGCACGCTCTCCGTGGCCCTGGCCGGGGCTCTCGCATGCGCGAGGGAACGGGTTGGAGGTGAGCGTCTCTCGCGGGAGGAAATCGTGGAGATCGTCTACAATATCGAAGACGGCCTCCGGTTCTCCTATACCGGCCTGCAGGACCAGTGCGCCGCCGCGTACGGGGGCGTCAACACCTGGCGGTGGACTTACGGAAACCCGGGTGGAAAGTTTCGCAGGGAAGCGATTCTCTCGCGGGATCGGCACAGTGCCCTGGGCGAACGTCTTCTGGTGGCCTATATTGGCAAACCGCATGATTCCAACGACGTCAACAGCCGTCAGGTAGAGGACTTCCTGGCGGGCCGGCATCGCGGCCGGTGGTTCCGCGTCAATGAAATCGCCGCGGAATTCGCCGGGGCGCTGAAACGGGCCGACTGGAAGGCCGCGGGCAGGTTGTTGGACGAGGAGACCGCGATTCGGTGCGCGATTGTCCCGGCCCGGATAACCGTGCTGGGAGAAGAGCTTCAGGCCGTTTGCGCGGAATTCGGCGCGGGTTTCGCCACGGCGGGCAGTGGCAACGGCGGATGCGTCTGGGCGCTTGCGCCGCAAGCCGATATCGTATCCAAACTCCGGGCCGCCTGGCGTGAGGTATTGTCGGCCGTCCCCACGGCGCAGATCCTTCCCGCAACGGTCGACGCCGCCGGCCTGAAAGTGAAGCAGGTTTCTCCGGGATGCGAGACGTGAACACGGGTTCTGAATATACCGCGCGGAAATACCTTCTATCCATCATGATTCCCGTCTACAACGAGGAGCATACGCTTTGCGCCGTGATCGACCGTGTCAGGACCGTACCGGTTCAGGAAGGCATTGACAGGGAAATCATCGTGGTGGATGACGGCTCCACCGACGGGACCGGCGCCATTCTCGATAACCTTGACGATCACAATATCCGGGTTGTCCGCCATCACCAAAACAGGGGAAAGGGCGCGGCCGTGAGAACGGCCCTGGCGCATGCGACCGGAGACTGGGTCCTCATTCAGGACGCCGACCTGGAATACGCGCCTGAAGACTACCCCGAGCTGATCGCCCCCTTTCTGAGGGACCCATCCATCGTCGCCGTGTTCGGTTCGCGTTTCCTCGGCCGGATCGAAGGCATGATGCTGCCGAACTTTATCGCCAACAAACTGCTCACATGGTTTACGAACCTCCTCTTTCTCTCCCGGATTACCGACCTGTGTACCGGTTATAAACTCTACCGGACCGAAACCGTGCGTGAGATTCCGCTGGTGCGGGACGGCTTCGACCTGGAACACGAACTCACGGCCAAGCTCCTGAAGCGAGGCTGCCGGATCGTTGACGTCCCGATTACGTACACCGGGCGGGACGTGAGCGCCGGCAAGAAGGTGCGCTGGACCGACTTCTTCATCAATATCATGACCCTCCTCAAATACCGCTTCACAGGAATATAAACGTGCCGCGTCTCAGTCACATCATTCCGTATTGTCTGGTTATCTTGTTGATATTCCAGTGTTTTCACCAGCTAAACATTGCCACGGCCGTGCCTGTCATGGCATGTTCGCTGTTGATATTGTGCGTCGCCGCACTGGCCGCGTTTCAACAGATACCGGAACGCAGGTATGTTTGTGGGGCATTAGCGGGTTCCCTAGCCATCTGCGGCCTGTACCTCCTCACCTGCAACGAATGGGTGGAGATTATTGGCGATAATATCGCGTACATCAGGGACGCCCGGCGTCTGGCTCAGGGCAAAGGAGTGCTGGACAGCCAGTACGGCCTTGGCGTAAAGACTCTGCTGATGCCGGCTGTTGTTCTGTTCCCCAACAGCGTGCCCGCGCTCAAGGTCACGATCGCGGTTTCGGGCTTCCTCTTCCCGTTCTGCACGTTTCTGGTCCTCCGCGAATTTGTAGACAATAACCGCGCGCTTCTGATCGCCCTGATCTCCGGCGCATTCTGGATGGCGGTGAGGTATTCCAACGTTGTCACGGCTGACATGCCCTTTCCCGCTTTCTCGTTGCTCGCCCTCTGGTCAATCCTTCAGTATATCAGGCGCCCCGGCGTTTCCTGGGGATGGTTGATTGCCGCCGCTTGCGCCGTGGGGTGGGCTTATCACGTAAAGTCGCCGTCCATCTACCTGGTGATTGCGGCGGGGATATATCTGGCGCTTCGCAAGGAGGTGAAGAAGCCGCTGCTTCTCGCCGCATTCGCCTCCGTCTGGGTTCTGCCCTGGGCAATCTACCTGAAGTTTAACTTTCCAGAGTCCCAGGGCTACCTGGGGATGGTCCACCAGATCGCGAGAGGCGTCTATATTCCGGAGGGCGAAGCGGGTTCCTTCTGGCAGAACTTCCTCTATTATCTCGTCCAGAAAAACCCGGCCGGCTACCTGAAAAACCTGGAGTATTTCCTTCTGCCCGTAGAGTACATGAAGCAGTTGTCGATTACCGCAAAGTGGCGCCCCTTCGGCTGGCTCTTTCTGATACTGATCGCCATCGGGTTTGTGTTCGGGAGAAAGCCAGCGAACCGCATGCCCCTCTCGCTTCTGCGGAGCCTGGAGGTCCACGATTGGTACTTCCTGGGTTACGTTGCCACGCTTTTCATTCTGCCCGGTTCTCCGGATCGATATCTCCTTCCGGTCCTGCCTTTCATCGTCTTCTACATTTTCAAGGGCGTGGAGAGCATCTGCGATCACTTTCCGGATTCCATCTCACCGTCCAAACGTTCTTCACGCAATCGGCCACGGAGAAACTTCCTGGCCGTATTTCAGCGCCCGGTATTGGTCAGGCACAGTCCTGTGTTTCTGGCATGCGTCTTTCTGCTGCCGTCTCTGTTCGTGGATTTCAGGACCATACGAGACCGGCGGATGAGCCCGGGCTATCATGGGTACTGGAAGAAGTACTATGAAGCCAGCGTTTGGATCCGGGACAACACCCCTCCACAGAGCCGGGTCACCACGCGGAAGCCGGGCCTTGTCTGGTTTTGGACCGGGCGGGAAACGAATGGCTACCCCCGCGTTGAGGATCCTGTCGAATCCCTGGAGGCGTTGAGGAAGTTCGATTACATACTGCTGGACAACATCCCGTTTTTCACTGAAAAATTGAAGCACATCATCCCTGCCATAAAGGCATATCCGAAACATTTCACGGTGATACACACCACGGAAGCGCCCAAGACCTTCGTGATCAAAATCAACAGGAACGGCCCGTAAAAATGGGGCGTGGACCTACCCCCTAACCCCATTCCGGAAGGAAAAAGGAAGAAGGAAGAAGCTGCGGTAACTTTGACATCTGTCACTTCTGCAATAGGACTCTTGCAAGATTCGAGTGGAAGAGGATTGCTGAGGAGAGCGGAAAACCGGTGGCGTTAAGCCGGGGAGAGAGGTCGCGTAAAATCGGGTAGACGGTAGAGGTGGGACGGCAGAAAAAAGGCGGGTAGAGGTAAGAGGGTAGACGGGAGAAGAAATCTTCGCCCGGTTCAATATTCCTTCTTGCCTCCGGCACGTGAAGAAACCATACAAGGCAGGCAATCTCTCCCCTCTCACGGCTTACGTCTCACCTGGTGTTGGGGCCGGGTGTGGTCCTCTACCCTCTACCGTCTCCCCGCCTTTAGATGTTCCACGTGAAACATCGG
>CAZKDZ010000200.1:0-6697 GCA_964551635.1 uncultured bacterium
CTACTACTACCTTTACATTGCGCTTCCGGAAAGCTGGATCGAGTGGGTGGGCCGCTCAGCATACGCGCTCATCCTGGCCGCCTCGACCGCGCACCTTTCCGTCATTGTCCACGTATGGAGACGGATTCGCGTCGAAGAGGAGGCCCTGGGTTCGATCCCATCCGCCTTGGCGTCGCCCACCCTGCTTGCGCGCCGGCAGGCCGGTCTTGGAGATCTCGGGACCGGAAACGACTCGTACACGGATCTGAAAACGAGAGATGACGAGTTGATCACAGACCTGATCGGGGTGATTGGCGAGCGGCTTCTGTCCGGACATCGCGCCCTGAGCCGCATCCCCTTCTACGGCTATCTGGGCACGGTATGCGGTATCCTGCTCATGGCGCAGGAACTCAGCAGGCTGGACGAAGCCACCGAGACGTTCAAGGTGCTCCGCGATATGGCCGATGGATTGACCCTGGCCTTCAAGACCACCCTGATCGCCCTGCTGGCCTACCTGCCGTTGAGAAAGTGCATCGATATTCTGATGGGACGGGTCGGCGCCCTCGAACGGGCCTGGCTGGCGATGAGAGACGACCCGGGGAGCGAGGCGAATTGAGAAGCCGATTTCTGCAGCGCGCCGCCGCCCAGGCGGAAGAGCACGACGTCAGCAAGGAACTGTTCCTGGGCATCATGATGCTCATGCTCACCCTGGGCATCATGATCCTGAACGTCGCACAGCCGGTCTGGCGGGTACATCACCACGACCCCCGGTCGGCCGACCTGGTACTGATCTACACGGCAAAGGGTCCCGGTCTGTCAAGCGACGGAAAATCCGTGGAACGGCTGCTTCGGCCCGGGGAGTTCGAGCGCCTCACGGCCGGGCTTATCGCCCGGCCCGAACGTAATCTCCACCTCTTCCTTCGCGGCGGGAGCCGTGACTTTATGGTAAGACACGCGGCGTATGCCGACTCGCTGCTCTCCACGGCTCCGACGGGCAAGAAAGTGCGGCCCGCGGTCTTCGTGCATATGTGGTAGCCTGCAGCCGCCTCATCGTCGACATTTGTGTATAAAAAAAACCGGCCATCTCTATGGATAGCCGGTTCGAAGGCTCCGCTGACTCCGCCGTTTATTTTTCCTTTATCACCGCCAGAACACGCTGGCCCATCAGCGTCGAGTCCCAGAATGTGACCATGGTCTGCCCCTCGGGCCCTTTGCTGGCGCGATATTCCTTTCGTTTGCTCAGCTTTCCGTGCCGGTCGCACAGCGCCGCCAGTTCGCCCGGAATCCCGATGGTTTCACGGATAGACGCCCGCTTGATCGTATCCAGGCTCTGCTCATCGGTGACGTCCGGAAAGCCGACGAGTTTGTAGTTCTTCCTGATCGTGATCCCCCGCGACGTTTTCAGATACCCCGCCTCTTTCAGTGCGGCTTCGGTGCCAACGTAGACCAGCACGGAGGTTGCGGTTTCCTGCATGGTCTGCGCCTGTTCGACGGCCTCCTTCAGGCTGGATTCCAATCTGATCAGGCGGGTTGTCTTGTCGTGCAGCAGCTTGTTCAGCGTGTCGACCTCGATCTTCAACGTCCTGACGGCCGCGGTCGCCTGGTCCTTCTCGCCTCTCATTTGTTTGAGCTCCGCAACCAGCTTTTCGTTCATCGCCTGTTGTTTCCTGTACAGCGCCTGATACTCTCTCATCTCGCTCGTAACCCTGTGCAGCGATGTCAGGAGCTTCCGGTTGGACACTCTCGTGCTGTCTACATGGGCGCGCATCGCATCGATTCGCGAGTCCATTTCATCCACCAGCGCGTTCAACGAATCGATCTGGCCCGTATAGAGTTCGATATCGCTCTCCAATTGCGCGACCTGAGGGTCGACCTCCGGAACGGTATCCGGCTTCCAGACCGTCAACAACAGAATAACCAGCAATGCCGCCAGAAAGCCGACGACGATCACGATACGCTTCCTGTCGCCGGATGGATCGGGTCCTTTATTCACGTGCCACCTCCGAAAAAAGCGGATTCACGCCGGGTGAACCGCGGTAATATGTCAGGCTGGAACGTGCATCAGGTATCTGAACACACGGATCGAGTGTTTCCTTCCCGCGTTCAGGCTACGGCTTCCGCGGTCGTTTCATTACCTTGCCATAGATGGAGTCCACGGCGGCCTGCAGGGTGTCAGCCGCCCTGCCCTGCCTGATCATCGCGTTGATGAGTTCATTCTGCGCCGTAGCCGCGTTCTTCAGCGCCTGCCGAGCGCGCTGCTCCGCGCGCTGCAGAGATGCGCGCAACCGAGCGATTTCATTCTCCTGCCGGTCGGCGCGCGCCTCCACGTCCGCGAGATTCTCGCGCGTACGGGCGAGGTTTTCAAGCGCTTTCCTGTGGCGCGCCTCCTCGCGTGAGAGGCGCGTCTGCGAGTCCCGTCTGAGCGCGCGTTCCGTGTTCAGGCTGTCCGAATAGGCGCCGCGGGCTTTCTCCTCTTCCGTCAACTCTACCTGTGTCTGCCCAAGCCGCGCGCGCACTTCCTTGAGATCGGCTCTTGTGCGCGCATGGCGCGACCGTTCCTCCTGCAGGTCCGCCCGAACTTCCCATTCCGACTTGGTCAGGTCCACCTTTTCCAGCGTCCGGTCCAGCAGTTTCGCGCCCTGCTCGTCCAGCTTCTCCCGAAAAGTCTCCACCGTCCTGTCCAGCCGTTCGCGCGTGTCTTTCATTGCCGCGTCCTGCTGCCGGAGGGCCGTTTGAATCACGAGGAAGACCATCAGGCCGGACACGACGCTCACATAACCGCCAAAGCCCAACAGGTGCTTCCGCGACAGTGGTTTCGCCCATTGGATGAGCGCAAAAACTCCGGCCCATATCAAAATGAGGGCGCCGAGAATCGCAATAATGATGATCTGCACGGGCAGACGGCCTTGAAAAACCGAGTTGAGGGCTGTGAACGGATATATATTGAAGCATTTGGTCGGTTTCGTCAAGAGCAAACGTCCGGAAATCCCGTGAGTCGGACGAAAAGAACGGGGATTTCAATTCAATTGTCGGCTGGAAAAAGACGGGACACTAAAGATGCGCCTCCAGACGCTTCCTTACCGACGGCTGCCTCATCTTTCCGAATGCGTCCTCCTTCAACTGCCTCACCCGTTCCCTGCTGATTCCCAGACGGCGTCCGATCTCCTGGTAGGTCGTCGGCTCCTCCCCGTGCATACCGAAATAGAGCGTTATGACCTTCCTGTGACGTTCCGAAAGCGCATCCAGAGTGTCCCTTACGGCGCGTGTTCGGCACTTCTCGCGTAGCGTCTCTTCCGCCGACGCGACGTTCCGGTCCGGAAGCGTCTCCGCAATGCTGAGGCGGTCGTCCTCACAAACGGCATCGAGTGAGACGGCGTTCGCGCTCCCGTCCAGACAGCGGTCAAGCCTCCTGTCCGGCAATCCGGCACAGGCGGCGACTTCCTGCGCCTCCGGGTTTCGTTCCAGGCGCTGCATCAGACGGTCTTCGGTTTTTCGCAATCGGCCGATGTCGTTCAGGACACTGGCGGGTACACGGACGGTTCGGGTCTGAACGTCCAACGCCTTCAGAATGTGCTGCCGGATCCACCAGACCGCGTACGTGATGAACCTGCATCCCCGGTTCCGATCGAATTTTCTTGCGGCGGTAAACAGCCCGCAATTGCCCTCGTTGATGAGATCTCCCAGCGGCAGGCCCTGGTTCTGATATCCCCTGGCGATATGAATGACAAACCGAAGATTCGCATTTACGAGCGCATCAATTGCGGCTTCGTCGCCCGCTTCGACCCTGGCTGCGAGGGCCCGTTCTTCGGCCGGTTCGATCCGCGGATGTCGATCCACCTCTTTGTAGTAGTATTCCAGCGATCTGTCTTCAAACGTGACACGACGTTCGTGCATTTCGGCAATCATCGCTCATCCTCCGTAGACTGAAGGTACCCGACCGGCTGAGAATTCTTGACGCCCCTGGAAAATTGCAGTGTACTCCAGTAAGACTCAATATACTGAACATATGTTCAGTATACAAGCAGAAAGCTCTTGTCCCGGTACACTTTTTTTCATACTTTTCGCCCCTGGATCCACCGGGAAATGACTGCATATCCGGTCAAGCGTCTGTGTGCCTGTTCTAACCGGGAGAATTGCGATGGGAAAAATAAGAGTCGGACTGGTCCGCTGCGACATGCACGGCATGTATTACGGCGCGCTGATGGCCGAACACGCGCCGCTGCGGCTTCAGACTCCCATGGAAGACAGCGCCGGCGCGCCATACTCCTGGATGACCGGCGGGGCCCACTTCTATTTTTATACGTTCTACAGCGACCCCGCGCGCATGACCGTTCCGTGCCTGCACGAATTCGAAATCGCCCGCGTCTGGGACGAACATCCCGGTGTCGGGGACGTATTCGCGCAGGTCTTCAATTCCAGGCCGCAGGTGTGCGACCATTTTCACGAAGTTTCGGACGACGTGGACCTCGTTCTTGTAGCAGATTGCAACTACGACGGCGCCGACCATCTTGAACTGGCGGGCCCCGGCCTGGAAAAAGGGGTACCCACCTTCATCGACAAGCCGCTTGCGAACAATCTGGACAATGCGAACGCCATCGTCAGGCTGGCCCGGAAACACAATGCCCCTCTGCTTTCGCGTTCTATCCTGAATACGCTCCCTCAGGCCAGGCAATTCGCCGCCCGTTTTCCGGAAGTCGGCAACCTGGAATTCGTCTCCATCCGCGGGGGAGGCCCTTCCCTGGCGGGCCAGATCCATGCCATCTGTCTGGCGCAGAATTTCTTCGGGTCCGGCGTGCGCGCCGTGGAATCCATGGGAGAGAATACAGGCGGCTTCATGCGCCTGGTCTACCCGGACGAACCCCGCTTTCCCCGATGCGGCGCCATGCTCAGCTGCGACACCGGCGAAACCTGCCACTGCGCGTTCTACGCCAGCGCGTACGGGAACATGGGCGATATTCATTCGGCGCCCCTTGGCGACTATGTTTTCCCCTACGGCGCGTACGAGAACATCAAACTGATGAAAACGATGGTCGAATCCCGCCAGCCCCCGGTACCCTATCCTGAAATACTGGAAAGCGTCGCGGTTTCCACCGCTGCGGCCAAAGCGCACAATACCGGAAGGCGGGTTTCGCTGCGCGACGTCGGATACGAACCGTGACACAAGAAATGAGAGGCGCAACATCAGTTGCGCCTCTCTTTTGCCGTTCGATTTGATTCGGCCTGACTCCGGCCTCGCAACATTGCGGGGCCGATCGTATTGCCATCCGCTGCCGTCCTTCCATCACCGGACCGCGCCCCGGTTGCCCGCCGCTCAGACTTCCGTGATGAATCGGGTCAGGTCCTTTGCCCGGTCCGAAAGGGAATCGTACATGGACCGGGGCAGGGGGTGTTCCTTTCTGAGCCACACGAACCATGGCGCCGAATAACCCACGCTCGTCATCGCGCGAATCTCATCCGACCGGTTGGCCGTGCCCCCGTGCCAGCACCGGATGTCGCGAATGACCGCCCCGCCGGCCGGTCCGCATACGATCGACCGCTTCATCCAGTCCGGCTCCTCCTCCAGCCCGGGCGCCGGGTCCCGATTGCGGTGCGTGCCGGGCACAAACCGTGTTGCGCCATTGATCTCCCTGAAATCCACCATGGGGAAGTTCACCACGATTACCGGGGTCGGCAGGTCGAATACGTTCACCCGCCCCTGAGGGTCGCGGAGCATATCCGTGATATCCGCGTGCAGTTTCTGAATCCTTGCGCCGGGCAGCGAATAATCTCCTCCGGCGCCCCAGCAATGGAAGTCACCGCTCGTCCAGATCGCTTCCAGTACCGGTAGAACCGTTTGTAAATCAATCAGTTGGGCCCACTCCGGGTGGTGGATCTGCTGTCCGAAGGAATAGCGCGCGTACCCGCGATTCGCATCCTCCAACGGAATGGCCTCCGTCTGCTGCGCGATCACGCGGTCCGCACCCGACCGCGCACATGCAAGCTGCTCTGCCGACAGTGCGTTTCGCATCACGACCAGTCCGTCCCGATGGAATATTCGCGCCGCCCTCTCCACTTCCGACGGTTCCACAAACTCGACGTCCAGCATCTGTTCGCCCCTTCGATCGTTGTGCGTGGACCCGATGTGAATCTACGGGTAACGCGAGCGCGCAAACACCGGCGCGCCGCCGCAAGCCCCGCAGACCGGGTATAGAGAAAAAAAAGCGCCTAACCTACCAGGCGCCGAAAATTATTGACGAAGTTCCACAGTAACCTGTGGAATAACTTCCGGTTGGGTCACCCTTACGTAGATTCAAGGCACTTTTAGAGGTTGAATCCGGAGGATACAACCTCCACGAAAAAATATAAGCATTCCGGTGCGAAAACGCAAGCGGAACTCTGAGAATCACCGAGGCCGGCTTGACTTCCTTCCGTCACCTGCATACATTCCATCCACGAACGGCCGTCCCCGGCTCATTCCAGCCATGAACTCCGCTTTTTCGCTCGCGCTCGGGAACTCACCGGAAAATTTAAAACAACTTCTGAGAAAGGAACGCCCGTGGCCCAGCCATCGCTCCAGGATCTTCTGGCCTTCAGCACCAACGCGGCCTGGCAGGCCGGGCGCATTACCCTGCGCTACTTTCAGACCGGCGTCCAGGTTGACAGGAAATCGGACGACAGCTCCGTTACCGCAGCCGACCGGGCCGCGGAACGCAGGATCGCCGGACTGATACAGGACCGT
>CAZKDZ010000201.1:0-13306 GCA_964551635.1 uncultured bacterium
CGCGAAGACCGCTGGGAATTTTAAGACAGCTTCTTAGGAGAGATGATGGAGATTCGAGCCGTCCGGGAGGACGATATTGAGGAGACGCTGGAGCTCCAGCGGCTGGTGTTCCGGCCCGACGAGGGGGAAGGAGCGATCGAACGGTACCGGACGTACGTGCGGGACGATCCGGGATATCGGATGGAACAGTCGCGGGTTCTCAAGGACGACGGGCGAATCGCAGCGCATCTTCGGGTTTGGGACCGGGAAATCCGCGTACGCGGCGCCGTGCTTCGCGCCGGAGGCATCGGCAGCGTGCTGACCCATCCCGATTACCGGGGCAGGGGATATGCGCGCGCGCTGATGCGGAATGCCGAGGCCTATATGCTGGACGCGGGGTACGACGTCGGTCTCCTTTTCACAATCATTGGGACGCCGTTCTACCAGGCGCTGGGCTGGACGCCCATCCCGCTGCCGACGTTTACGATCGATCTGGAGTCTGAGGCCAGTGGCCGACCTTCCACACACGTGCGGGTTCTGGATATCGACAGGGACCTGGATGCCGTGATGGCGATTTACGAACGTTGTTCCGGCTGCCTGACCGGACCTGAAACAAGACCGCGAGACTACTGGCGTGCCGGCCCCTCGCGAATACGGGGCGTCTTCCCCGAGTGGGGCGTTTCGGTGGATTCTGAACTATGTGGTTATGCGACGTTCGGCGCCTCCGCAAATGGGATATGGGTGAAAGAGGGATGCGTCAAGCCATCGGGTGTCGGCGCGTTCCCCGACATGGCGCAGTTGATTCACGGCTGCGCCCGTCGCTACGGACTGAAACGGATCGAAGGCAGCCTCCCCGCCGGACACGGCCTGGTAAGCGCGCTTGAAGCGGTCTGTGGTTCCGACGCAATATGGGGCAACCACGATGAAATGATGTTGAAGGGGATCAACTGGCGTACAATCAGGGAAAAGCTGAATGGCGAACCGCACGGCGGCCCACCCCGCGACGAGGGGGCGTTCTGGCGCGCGTTGTACGGTCAGGAGGCGGACGAACCGGAGTCATCGCTTCCGGAATGGATGACATCTCTGCCGGAGTGCGAAGGACCCTTCTACTGGTGGAGCGATATTTTCTAGAGACAAAGCCACGTTGACGGGCGGGCAGCGTTTCAGGGGTTTCCAGTATCCAGTCGAGATTCGGCCTCGTCCACCATACCTGAAAGAATTCGCGACGCCAGCCGGTCGATCGCGATTTTCGTGTCCTGCAGACCGGCTCCGCAAAGGTGGGGATGGTCCACCGATGCGGCGGAGACGTAGTATTTGATCTTGGGTTCGGTTCCTGACGGCCGGGCGGTGACCCGGGTATGGCCGGCGGGGGTGAAGGTAAAGGCAATCACGTTTCCGGTTGCGCCTTCGATCGTTCTGACGGACCCCGTGTGCAGATCCTGTGCCTTCCCGTTTCTCCTGTCGATGATTTCCACGATGTCGCAGCCTCCTATTTGCAGAGGCGGCCGGCGGCGCAGGGATTCCATAATGAGTTCGATGTCCCGGTTGCCCTGAGCTCCGGTTCTGATTACGGACTGCTGGATTTCACGGAAGTAACCGTATTCCGCATAAATCTCGTCCAGGTAGTCTCGAAGCGTTCGACCGCGGGCCTTGAGCGTTGCCGCGCATTCGCACAGGAGAACGGCGGCGACGGCGGCGTCCTTGTCTCTTGTGAACGATCCGGCCAGATAGCCGTGGCTTTCTTCGGCTCCGAACAGGAATTCGGCGCCCGCGGGAAGATCCTCGATCAACCTGCCGATGTGCTTGAAGCCAACCAGGAGGTCGTCGACGACCGTAGCGCCGAAGGCGCGCGCGATGATGGAGGTCAGGTCGGTCGTAACGATTGTTTTGGCGACAACACCGCCGGCGCGCAGTTCCCGGCGGCTTTTTTTTGTTTCCAGGATGTAGCGGCACAGAATGGCGCCGATCTGATTGCCGTTGAGCGCAAGCTCCTCGAGAGATGCGTTCCAACCGGTCCTGGCGTCCGGAACCGCGCAGCCGAGCCGGTCCGCGTCCGGGTCGCTGGCGATGACCATGTCGGCGTCGATCTCCGCAGCTTCACGGACAGCCACGGCCAGCGCACGCGGATCCTCGGGGTTGGCGACGCCGTCGGGAACCGTGGGAAAATCACCGTCCGGTTTCGCCTGCGACGCCACGACGTGCAGTTCTCCATAGCCGAGGATTTCCAGAGCCGGTACTACAGACGTTAAACCCACGCCGTGCAGTGGGGTATAGACCATCCGAATCCGACGCTCGGGGCTCAGCGTGAGTCGGGCCAGCTCACGATGGTAGTGGGTATCGACGGCGCGATCCAGGTTTCCGATGAGGCCCTGTTCGACCGCCTGCTTGAAGTCGAGATTCCTGACCTCGGATACGGCGTTGACCTCGGCGATGATGTTTCTGTCGTGAGGAGGTACGACCTGGCCTCCATCGGACCAGTACACCTTGATGCCATTGTCGCCCGGGGGGTTGTGGCTGGCGCTGATCACCACCCCGGCCACCGCGTTGGTCGACCGGACCGCAAATGAAAGTTCAGGCGAGGACCGGCAGCCTTCGAAGATTCCGGCGCGGATACCGTTGCCGGCAAGAACGGCCGCTACCTCGTTGGCGAAGCCCTGTGAATTGTTCCGCGTGTCGTGTGCGATTACCACGCCGCGGCAGGGTGCGTCGTCGCCGGATTTCAGAACGTACCGGGCAATGCCCTGTGCGGCTTCGCCGACGGTACGCAGATTGATGCGGTTCGGGCCCGGGCCCATCGAGCCGCGAATGCCGCCGGTGCCGAACTCGATTTTCACGCGAAACGCGTCTTCGAGTTCGTTCAGGTCTCCCGTACGGATAAGGCCTGTAATTTCGTCCATCGAATCGGCGAAACGGGGGTCGGTGAGCCAGAGCGCGATTTGCTCACCGGCGGTTTCGGATAGTTCCCCCGCGGCGACCCAGAAACGGATTTTTTCCAACAAACCCATCGGCGTCTTGTTCAAAGCTCGGTTCCCGATGATTACGCGTCAATCCTGTCGAGGACGGCAACTCGCATGCCTCGCGTGCGCCAGCCGGCACCGCGCTTTTAATATATCGGATCAGACGCCGCGATCAACATAAAACAGTTTGATTTCCCTGAACCATTGCGCATATTTTCGACAAGACGTGGGCGTAGCGGTAGATGCAGTCCTGTTCACACCGGTGCAGATGGAGCGTTACCAGGACAGTCACGCGCTGGTGATCAAATCCGCTTCCGCGGGAGGGAAGGGTCATATATGAAAATAGAAACTGACCGAGAAGAAGATGGCAGATGGATTGCAGAAGTGCCTGATTTACCCGGTGTGATCGTTTACGGAGACAATAAGGAAGATGCCATTCTGAAAGTTAAGGCATTGGCATTGCGGGTTCTTGCCGATCGCATAGAACACGGCGAGGAAATACCGGAAATCCGTGATGTCTTTGCAGGATCCGTATGAATCGATGGCCTTCAACAAGAGCACGCCAGGTTTTGGCTGCCTTGTTGCGGATTGGTTGGACGATGAAGCGTCAGTCTGGTACTTCTCATCGCATTCTGACGCGGCCGGGGTGGCCGAGTTACGTATTCGCTTTCCATTTGCGGGAAGAAATAGGGCCTCGTATGTTGTCCCGTATTGCCAAACGTACCGGATTGACTCCGGATGATCTTTGAGATGAGATTGTTGGGGTACAGCAATCCTTGCAGACACGACTTAAGTGAATCCGTTCGACGCTCAAGGGAAGGTATGTGGCCGGAGTGAGGTGGTGGCATAAGGAGTTGGTCATATGGATGTCCTCTTCCTTTTGTTGTTTTTTTGCTTCCTGATCGTCCTTGCGCCCATGCGTCTCCGGGTGCGCGGCGAAAGCGGCTCACGACGGGGGCCAACCCTGGACATCCGCTTGAGACCGTGGATCGGCCTGGCGGGTATCCGGCTGTCCTACGCCGGCGGCGGTTGGCGTGTTGGCGCGCTTCTGGGCTGGTGGACGGTTTGGGCTGCACGATTGAGCAAGGGAGAAGGCGGCAAGAAGAAGCGGGACACCGGCGCGAGGGAAAAGGCGGAACCGGTCGTTTCGGACGGGTTTTCGGCGAGGATTGAACGGTTGGTACGGGCCGGACGTCGCTTGAGGAACCTGTCGTTGCCCGTACGGCGAACCGCGTTGCGTCTCCTGAACGGCTTCCGTCTTCGCCACATCATATGCAGGATAACGTTCGGCGCGTCCGATCCTGCCGCCACCGGACAGATTTACGGATACTTCATGGCCGTCTCGTCAGTGGTTGGAGCAAGAGGAAGCGTCGACGTGACGCCCGATTTCCAGACTCAGCGTCTGGATGGGGAAGCCCAGGTGGAAGTCCGGATTTATCCCCACAGGCTGGCGTTGGCTTCCGCTGTTTTCGGATGGCGCGCCGCGCTTGCCTGGGTTTCGGATCGACGCAACCGGAAACAGCCTGACGAAGGCATTATTGGCGCCGTTTAGGAGGGTTTATGTCAGTTGAGGATCTCATCAGGACGGTAATGACGGAATTCCGGCAAATCGTCAAGGCGGAGACAGTCGTGGGGGAGCCCATCGAATTCGGGGGCACGGTTGTGGTGCCCGTCTCCAGGATTTCGTTCGGGTTCGGCGCGGGCGGCGGTGGCGACAAGTCGGAAGGCAGCGGGAGTGGCACCGGCGGCGGCGCATCCGTGGAGCCCCTCGCATTTGTCGTGATTCGAGACGGAAAGGCCCAGATTCTTCCAATCCAGGAAAAGGAAGGCTCCATCAAGGGGTTATTGGATCTGGCGCCCGACCTCCTGTCGAAAGTGAAAGCCTTCAAGGAGAAACGAGACCGGAATAAGGCCGGTGCCGATGCCGACGCAGATTCCGGTGATGACGACGTCAGCGCCTAGCAATCCGTTGATAGGGTCGCTCTGCAGGCAAGGGCCGGCCATAGCCCGGATGGGCTCTTCCAACGGGCTGCCGGGCCGGGGCCGCCATGGACCGGCTTCTGCTGCTCATTCCGACATCAACCTACCGTACTCACGATTTCATGGCCGCGGCGGCTTCACTGGACGTTGCCGTGGTCGTGGGTTCAGACCGTCGCCAGGCGCTGGCCGGCCTGACGCCCGGAAAAGCGCTCGTGCTGGACTTCGGCAGGCCGGCGGCCTCGGTCCGCAAGATCGTCGCTTATTCGAAGGAATATCCGGTCCGGGCGGTGGTGGGCGTAGACGACGAGACCGTGGTACTCGCCGCGATGGCCTGTGAGGCGCTCGGAATTCCGCACAATCCGGTTTCGTCCGTCCGGGCGTCGCGGTACAAACACGTGATGCGCCGGCTGCTTGCCGAAAATGGCCTGCCCTCGCCCGGGTTCAGGCTTTTTTCAATTCGGGACGAACCGGCGGAAGCCGCCGCAATCGTCAACTATCCTTGCGTACTGAAACCCGTTTCGCTCTCCGCGAGCCGCGGTGTGATTCGGGCGGACCGGAAAGCCGATTTCGTGATTGCTTTCAATCGGATTCTGCGACTGATATCGGAGTCCGAAGATGACATGCCGGCGGCTGTTCTTGTGGAGGACTACATTCCCGGCCGGGAGGTCGCGCTGGAGGGTCTGCTTGTCGACGGTGAGCTTCACCCGCTCGTGTTGTTCGATAAACCGGACCCGCTTTGCGGCCCGTATTTCGCCGAGACGCTGTACATTACGCCATCCCGGCTTTCAGATGGCGTCCAGGCGCGAATCCATGACACTGCGCAACAGGCTGCACGTGCCATCGGATTGACCGTGGGGCCTGTACACGCGGAACTACGGCTGAACGCGCGCGGCATCCACGTCGTGGAAATCGCGGCGCGATCCATCGGCGGGCTGTGTTCGCGCGTATTGCGATTTGGCGCGGGGGTGTCACTGGAAGAACTGATTCTGCGCCAGGCAGCGGGTCGCGCTCCGGGCGACTTACGCAGGGAAGATGCCGCGGCAGGGGTAATGATGCTGCCGGTGCCAAAGCCGGGAAGGTTACGGATCGTGCGCGGGACGGAAGGTGCGCGGAGGGTGCCGGGAATTCTGGACGTCGCGATAACCGTTCCAAGGGGACAGCCCGTTCAGCCGCTGCCCGAAGGTGACCGGTATCTCGGGTTCATCTTCGCGCGCGGTAGAACGCCCGAGGCCGTGGAAACGGCGCTCAGAGCCGCCAACGGACTGCTGGACGTCGAGATTGACCGTTGAAGGGCTGTGAACAAGCCGGTTGGACAGGGATCGATAAGACCGGGTCCTTCTCGATCGGGTACTTCAGGTCAGACAAGAGCGAACTGCTCTTCGGTCGGCTCCGCTCAGCAGTACCAGGGTTCGGTGAGACGGGGAAGCGACCGGCGTGTCGAGTCCGCATCGAACTCCATCGCCGGGGCCGGTCGGTCCATTACCCCATGCACATGCGACCGGATCCTGTGGAAGATCTCTCGCCGAACGGCGTCCCTGTTCTGAAGCCGTGTGACCAGCCTGGTCAGTTCACTCTGGAGCCGGTCCAGACGGACATCGGGATGCGCCCACGGGTACGACAGCGCTTCCGGCGCGAACGGGCCCACCAGGTTGCGGACTGCGGCAAGTTCCAGCAACTTTGAACCCCCGGGGATAAGCAGCCGGATGGTGAGCTGAACGGGAGAAACATGCTCGATCAGGTCGAGGTCGGCGAGCGTATCCAGAAAGCGGGCATACCCCTCCAGCGTGATCCAGGGCGTGAACGGGATAAACGTCGGATTCATCACAAGCCCGTGTTCCCTGAAGAGATCCACGACGTCGAAGAAGTCCTCGACAGTATGACCCTTGTCCAGCAGTGCGAGAACAGGGTTGTCAAGGGATTCGACGGCGGTCGTCACGAGTGCACACCCGGTTTCTCTGAGACGGGGCAGACAGCGGCGATATTTCAGGAGATGTTCGATCTTTATGGTGACGTCGTAGGTGAGGTCGGGAAATCTCCCATGAAGCGATTCGACAAGCGGCAGGGCGTGGCCAATGCCGTTGAAGAAGTCTGGATCGCCAAACGTGATATGGCCCGCTCCCGCGGCTACCTGTTGGGCGATGTCTTCCATTACGATTTCGGGTTGCACGATCCGGAACCTGCCGCGGTAAACAGGTACCACGGGACAGTGGCGGCAGAGATGTTTGCAGCCGCGGCTTGCCTCTGTATAGCCGACGGTTTTCAGATACCCGTCGCCGGTTGAGAGTTTCGCGTAGCGCGACAGGTCGGGAAGGCCGGCACGGTCGGGTGGACGAAAACGCTGTCTCGCAAGGGAAACGACGGGTTCTTCCTGGTCTCCGCCGGCCACTGAAGTCCCCCGCAGGCGATTGCACAATTGAAGCAGACCGTTTTCGAATTCACCACCGAGAATCGTGTGTGCGCCCAGGCTTCTCAGGAAGGATTCGTTAGCCGAAGCGTAGAGACCATAAAAACAGAGGTGCGCGTTGGCATTCAGCTTCCGAGCCCGCGAGGCAAGTGGAACTGCAAGGCGGGTCGCGGTATGCATTGGCACGTAGAATGCCACCAGGTCGGCGTCCCGGACGTCATTCTCGGGAAAGTCTTCGATCGAAACGTCGGCCTGGGCCACGTCGATGCCCGCCCTCCGCAGCCACGCAGCGGGCGAGGCCAGACCGAATGGCTGCCGGCCCAGTTCGTAAGCGGACACGAGTACGGCCTTGAACGGACGCGATTGGTTCAGGATCGTCAATGGTCGTTTGTCCAAAAAAAAACGGCAGACAACGGGGAGGCCCCATGAAGTCTGCCGTCTGGTGTCGGCGCTGGCTATTTCGAGGTCTGGTAGTAGGGGTTTGTGCCGTCCGCGTGTTCTGTTACGTCGAGGATTTCTTCAATTTCCGGCACAGCCTCCTTGATGAGAACTTCCACCCCCTGCTTGAGCGTAACGTCCACCATGCCGCAACCCTGACACCCGCCGCCGAACTGTACGTATGCCTTGTTGTCCTTTACGTCGATCAGTGAGATGTGGCCGCCGTGCATGGCCACGCTGGGGTTGATCTTTTCGTCGATGATGTTCTGGATCTTTTCGGCTGCCGTGCCCTTCAGATGGGGCGGCACTTTGTTGGGATTCTCGATTTTGAAACCTCTGCCCATCAGGCTGTCCACGAAGTCCAGCGTAATGTCCTCGGCGTAGGGCGCGCTTTGCGGGTCTACGTAGATATTGAACCCGTCGAACGGTGTGACGACGTCCTCCTCCTCCTCCTGTCCGCGGGCAACGAACGCGAGACGGTAATTGGCCTGCAATGGCGACACCGCCTCGGCCTTGACCCGAACGCCAACGATGTCCGACTCCTGGCTCCCGATCAGGTTGACGACTTCCTTCTGCGCGGCTTCGCTAACGGTGATATTCATTTCGACCTTCCCCCTGGAGAGTTTGGCAGTACGAGTACAGTCAGGATTCGAGCGCCACAACTGACCTTGCGGGTTGTTCCCGGTCTATCTTTTCCTGAATCTTCATCAGCGCGGACAGCAGATCTTCGGGCCGGGGCGGACAACCGGGGACATAGACGTCGACCGGCAGAAACTGGTCCACACCCTGAACCAGCGTATAGGTATTGAAGACACCTCCCGATGACGCGCACGCGCCCATGGAAATCACCCACTTCGGATCCGGCATCTGGTCATAGATCTTTTTTAATACCGGCATCATCTTGATCGATATCCTCCCTGATACGATGAGTAGGTCGGACTGGCGGGGCGAGAACCGCACGGCTTCGGCGCCGAACCGGGCCATGTCGAAGCGTCCGGAAAGTGTGGCCATCATCTCGATGGCGCAGCAGGCCGTGCCGAACGGCATTGGCCAGAGAGATGACTTGCGCGCCCAGTTGATCATCCTGGACAGAGTGGTCGTAAACACGTTGTCGCCAAGGCCCGTCTCAAGTCCCATTGTACACCTCGGAAGGAATGTTTGGAGTCGTCAACCCGGTTTTACGACGGAGGGGTTGGTGGCCCCCGCTGCATCCTGCTGGACTCGCATTTGCAGCGGGCAGCTAATCGGAAACTTGAATCAGTTCTTCGGTTACGTTTTGCAGACAGGCATCCATGGACTGCTCTTCTCCCAGCAGATCATCCAGCGTAACGCGGCTGAGAAGCTGATCGATCACAGACTGCACCGAGCTCCACAGCGACCGGATTGAACAGTCGATGGAATGCGTGCACAGCCCTTCGCGGCCGGCATGATCTTCGCAGAATTCAGGATTGAACATCCGCCCGCCTAGGACGGTCAGCACATCTCCCAATACAATCATGTCAGCCGACTGCGCAAGCCGGTATCCTCCGGACTGACCACGCGAGCTTTCCACAAAGCCACCCATCCGGAGGAGACGCATCAGCTTTGCGACATTCGGGACCGAGAGGCCTTCGATCTGACTGATTTCAGAGATGGAAAGGCCTCCGCCGGTTTCTTTCTGCCGCCGGCCGATTTGCAGCAGGCATCGAAGCCCGTATTCTTCACCTGCGCTTAATTTCATGAGAACGGTCGCATTTCTTGTCGGGATGGAACCTGATTCGTGCCGTCAGTCGGACTGACGCCGTGCGAATGGACTCTTGCAACGGACTGCTATAGAAGTCCGAGTTCGAGTCTGGCGGCTTCGGACATCATTTCCGGATTCCACGGCGGGTCGAAGGTCAGGTCCAGGACGACGTCGCGTACACCGGCAACCGACCGGGTGGCGCTTTCTACCTGACCGGGGAGGATTCCTGCGGCCGGACAGGCGGGGGAGGTGAGCGTCATTTGGACGTGTGTCATCCCGGAGGGCTCTACTTTGATATCGTAAATGAGGCCGATATCGTAGATATTGACCGGAATTTCCGGGTCGAAGACCGTGCGGTGGGCCGCGATGATGTTTTCCTTCACGGCTTCCGTGTCTATCGGACCGCTGGATTCAGCCGCGTCGACCACCGCATGCCGTTCTTCCGCGCGTTCCGTGGCGTGGGCTTCCAGCGCGCTTGTGTCGACCGGATTCGCATTCTCCTTCTCGCTGGCATTCGGTGATCCTTCTTGATCCACGTGCTCGTCTTGTTTGTCGGTCCTGTACAGACGGTTCAGCAATCGGTCGAGCAAAGCGGAATCCTCCTGAATTTCGACTACTCGGTGGTCACCGGCTGACTGCTGTTTTCAAGCGCAGCCAGAAGGGAGTGCCACGCGAGCGTTGCGCATTTGATGCGCACGGGAAATTCGCGTACGCCGGTAAAGACGGCCAGTTTACCCATCCCGTCCGCATTGGGCGGAGATGAAACGTCACTCGTTACCAGGTCGTGGAACCTTCCGAAGAGCGACTCTGCTTCCTCCAGTGTCCGGCCCTTGACGGCATCGGTCATCAGGGAAGCCGACGCCTTCGAAATGGCGCAACCCGCGCCCTGAAACGCGATGTCCTCGATCCGGTCGCCTTTTAGTTTGACATAGAGATTCAGGTGATCGCCGCACAGGGGATTGTGACCCTCGGAGGTCCGGTCCGGATCGACGATGGTCCGGAAGTTCCGCGGGCTCTTGTTGTGGTCCAGGATCACCTGCTGGTACAGTTCCCTGAGATTGGACATCAGTTGAAGACCTCATTGGCCGTGTGCAGCGCCCGTACGAGCGTGTCGATGTCTTCCCGCGTATTGTAGAACGCGGTGGCGGCGCGCGTCGTTGCGGGGATGTTGAAATGGCGCATGACGGGCTGGGCGCAGTGGTGTCCGGCGCGGACCGCCACGCCCTGCTGATCGACGATGGTGCCGACATCGTGCGGGTGTACTCCATCCATCACAAAGGAAATGACGCTGACCTTTTTTCTCGCGGTACCAATGATTTTCAAACCCGAAACCTCGGAAAGGGCGACCGTTGCATAGGAGAACAGTTCATTCTCGTACGCGGCGGCGGCTTCCAGGTCGATCCGGTACAAATAGTCGATAGCGGCGCCAAGACCGATACAGCCGGCAATATGGGGCGTGCCCGCTTCGAAACGTGCCGGTGGATCGGCAAATGTCGATTTTTCGAGCGAGACCTCTCGAATCATGCCGCCGCCTCCCCTGTATGGCGGCATCGAATCCAGCATTTCGCTTCTTCCGTAGAGGACTCCAATGCCGGTGGGACCGTATAGCTTGTGCCCCGAAAAAGCGTAGAAATCGCACCCCAATGACTGAACGTCCACCTTGAAATGGGGGACGGCCTGCGCGCCGTCCAGCAGTACGGGGATACCGCGGTCGCGCGCCGCTTCCGTGATTGAAGCCACCGGATTGAGGGTGCCAAGGACATTCGACACGTGTACGACGGAGACCAGTCGGGTACGTTCGGTAAGTAGCGATTCGAGCCTGTCGATCTGTAGCTCTCCGCTGTCGTCAATGGGGATGACGCGGAGTTTCGCGCCTTTTTCCTCACAGAGCATCTGCCAGGGAACGATATTCGAATGGTGCTCCATTGCGGTAACGAGGATTTCGTCACCGGCACCAACAGTCTTGCGTCCCAACGTCTGGGCGACGAGATTGATGCTGTCCGTTGTTCCACTCGTAAAGATGATTTCCCGGTCGTGTGCCGCGTTCAGAAAGTGGCGGACCTTGTTTCTCGCACTCTCATAGGAATCCGTTGCAATCTGGCTGAGATGATGGACACCGCGGTGTACGTTCGCATTCGCCGCTTCGTAGAAGACTTCGAGAACGTCAAGCACATCTCTGGGCTTCTGGGTCGTGGCGGCGTTGTCCAGGTAAACCAGCGGTTTGCCCCGGACGGATTGGCCCAGAACCGGAAAGTCACGCCGGATACGGTGGGGATCGAAGGGCCCGGCACGTTCGATGAGCGGGCAGGAAAGCCGTTCGGCCAGGGCATGTGCAGTAGAGTTCATGGCGCGTTTCCGGCCTCCCGCGCCAGCTCGAATTTGTCCATGACAATTCGCTCCAGGTAGTTTCTGACGGGCCCGGGCTTGATTCTGTTCAGGATGTCGACCGCGAACGCGTGCACAAGAATACGCTGCGCGGTTGCATGGCGCAAGCCTCTCGAGCGCAGGTAGAAGACCGCGTTTTCATCGAGCTGACCGATCGTCGCGCCATGTGAGCACTTTACCTGATCGGCATAGATCTCGAGTTGCGGCTTGGTATTGATGTCGGCGCCTTCCGAAATGAGCAGGCTCTGGTTGCTCTGGTACGCGTCGGTCTCCTGAGCTTTCCGGTGTACATGTATCTTGCCGCGAAAGACGCCGCTGGATCTGCCTCCGAGTATCCCTTTGTAGAGTTCGTGGCTGTTGCAGTTCGGCTCGGCGTGTTCGATCAGGGTATGATTGTCGATATGCTGCTCGCAGTCGGTCAGATAGAAGCCGTTGACCGTGGCTTCACCGGCTTCGCCGGCCAGCAGCGCGTTGACTTCGTTGCGCACCAGTTTGCCGCCGATAGAGATGGCGTGGGTGGACAGATCGCTGCGGGCGCCCTGGCGGCTCTGCATCGTGGCGACGTGAAACGCCTCCGGGCTCTCGAGCTCCAGCTTGTAGTGATCCACCAACGCGCTGTCGTCGGCGATCACTTCGGTAACCGCGTTCGTGAAATAGGCCCCGTGTCCTGTATAGGATTCGACAATGGTCACCTGGCTGTTTTCTTCTGCCAGTACAAGGGTACGAGGGTGGGAAATGGAGGGGGCGCCCGAAGCGGTTGAGACAAAAACCACGTGAATGGGCGTCTCGACAGCGGTGCCTCGAGGTACGTAAATGAAAGCGCCGTCCTGCAGAAACGCGGTGTTGAGCGCGACGAAAGCGTGCTCATCGAAAGCGGCGTGCCGCGCGATATTGCCATCCACCTTGTCCGCTTCGGAGGCTTTCACTTCGGCAAGACTGCAAACCCGCACACCGTGCGGGAGGCCCACAGTGCTGGAATCTTCCGCGCTGTAGAAGCCATTCACGAAAACCAGACGCGTTTCTGTCAACTCCCGAAACGCGGATTCCGACCTCCATGCCCGACGTGCATCCTCAGGCCTTGCCGGGCGGAACGGCGTACCGGCCAGCTTCGCGACATTCGTGTGAAACCAGGCCTCGTCCCGTGAGCCCGGAAACCCGAGTTCCTCGAATCGGCCGATCGCAGCCCTGCGAAGCGCGTGCAGGGACGTAGCGGACCTTCCGTTCAGGCCCTCCTCAAAACTGGCAAATGCCGACAGATAGGCGTGCGTGCCTTCGTTCCCCATGTCGCGGCAACCTCCTTATAGCCTGATTAATTCATGAATCGTGAGGAAATGCAATTTATGGAAGCAGAAGGAGCTTCCGTGTGACATGAGAAATGAAAGGGCCGCGGCTGTGACTGATTTGTCGTGTCCAAGCGATATTTGTGGCGTGTGCTGGGAG
>CAZKDZ010000202.1:0-3271 GCA_964551635.1 uncultured bacterium
GTCACGTCGGCGTCCGGGGTCACGGCTTCCTCATGCGTGAAGCGGATCTGTCCGACCTCGTCCACAACGATGTAGTCCGTACCCCGCTGCAGTTGCTGGCCGTTCAACCGGACGATTTCACTCCCTTCGATGATGTTGGTCCGCCCAAGTGCATACTGGGACAACTGGTTCCGGTATTCGACCTCCAGGAAGTACTTGTGCAGCCTGCTGTGTTCCCTGATGATCTCTTCGTTCGAAAGGTTGTATATTCCGGGCGTTTCGTTGGGAAGGCCTTCGTCCTGCGTATCCGGATAGGCCAACTGTCCGGCGGAGTTCCGGGTCAGCATCGGCGCGAAGGGATACTGGTCGGGGAAAATCAGTTCGCCCCGCTCGAAATCGATCAGGGAGTAGTCGATATCGACACGCCGGTCGGGCCCGGAGTCGACGTCCACCCCCCTGCGGTCGAGTCCCAGAAGCTGAACGAAGGGCGTTCCGTTCTCGTCAACCTCGCTGTGTTCGCCTTCGGACTCGATACGGAAGATCCTCAGGTCGAAGCTGTTCGGATCGATATCCGTCTGGCCGAGGTAATACACGTTTCGCCACTCGTACTGCCAGGTGCCCCACTGCTCGGGATCGTCCGGATTATCAGGGGCGCGTTCCTGTTGCCGTTTGAGCAGGCGCAACAGTGGGGTGTCGCCGTCCAGGCGACCGTACCTCTTGACTTCTCCGTCCTGGCCAACGGTCTCGTAATAAACCGCAAGAATGTCGTCCTGCTGCAGCGGCTTATTCAAAGCGATGTAGCCGAAACGTTCGTTTACGTAGAATTCGTCGGATTCCAGGAACCTGAACTTGCCTTCCACGAAATCACCTTCCTCCGATCCCTGGATGAGCATGCCCTCGGCGTCGTACACCGGGGGATCCGGATAGGCATTGGCAAGGACAAGCTTCGGCTCGTCGGTCGGGGTGAGTTGCCCAGACACGAAGACCTGGATCGACCGGACCGAGTCCTCGGCCGCGACGCGATTTCCGTTTTCGTCTCGCTGCGAGAAGTTCCTACGGAAATTTCCGTCGATG
This sequence comes from uncultured bacterium, assembly GCA_964551635.1. GTDB lineage: Bacteria > Latescibacterota > UBA2968 > UBA2968 > JAAXHE01. Next base: position 1,054 of record CAZKDZ010000202.1, read on the forward strand.
AAATAGTAGGTCCTGCGCCTGAAGTCGAGGTCCCTGATCACCCGCCTGGAACCCTGCGAGCCCGCCTGGAACGTGGCCGACTCACCTTCTCCCTTCTCCTGGCTGGCGATGGCGGTCAGGTAGAAACCGCCGAGTTGGCCCGTCGTCTTGATCCCGAACAGTCCGGTGTGCTGTTGCGTATAGCCCGTGAACTCCGTGTTCTTCAGATCGAGGGAAACGTTGCCCGCCTCGAAACTCTTCAGAATGCCGTTCCCTTCCCGTCCGTCGTCAAAGACATCCTGGTAACGGATGGCGAGGCTGTTGTCGAGATCGGTGAACGCTTCGCTGTTCTGCCTGATGTTCACCTCGATCTTCTCGCCGATGTTCCCCGTCACGGTGAACTCCTGGTTTTGCTTCATGGAAACGTTGGGTGCCCGGGAAACCCGATTCGTCGCCGTGCTCGCGTTACCCTCCGTCCATCTGCTGTCCAGGTCCATCTCGATGCGCTGGTTTCCAAGAATACGGATGACGGGCGAGCCGCCGCCCAGAAAAGTCGGCAGGTTTACCGGCACATCGAGAGTCAGCAGGCCTTCCTCTCTGAGTCGCGTTTGGGTGTCGAAAACATAGGACAGCACGGACGTCCGCCACATCTGCCTGAATTGCACCGCGCTGCGCAGCCGGTAGTACTGATCGAAGGAAAGGACCAGCGGCACGCGCCGGCCGAGTCCGCGTTCCTCATCGATGAAAGCCAGGAGCTGGAGATCGGGATAGATGACGGCCCGGCCGTCGAATGTCCAGGGCGTGTCGGAGAGTGTACGCAGTGTTGGTTGGCTTTGCCCGTGGGCGATTTCGTCAACCTCTTCGAAAGTGACGATGTGCAGCCGTGCGCTTTCGAGCCGGATCGTAGGACCTTCCACCTGTGCCTGTGCGGCGAAGGTCCACGCGGATACCAGCACGAGGCTGAGGAAAATCGTGCAAATACGTTTCATAGATTTACGAAAATAAACCTGGGAAGCGACGCTCGCAATATCTGTTGGTACGTTTGAAGGACGAACAAAGGATACCCAGCGTTCCATGGCGGGAAGCCGCGTTCCATGGCGGGAAGCCCGCCAGCAAAAGACTTGACACCGCTCACCGGCAGGATTAGCGTAAGGCTGCAAACCGCTGTCGCACGAGCGCTGTCGCACGGTCGCCTTCGTACGGTCGCTGTCGCACGAGCGCTGTCGGCCCCGATGCTGATAACGAAACCGGGAGTCTGCTTCTCATGGAACAGCAAGCCACCGAGTTGACCACGGGCGGATGGGTCTTTCTCATCTTCGCATGGACCGTGATCACCGGCCTGACCGCCGTCTGTTTTTACCGGGTAAGAAAGTTGGATTAGACCCGGCGGGATTTCCGGTTTAACGGAAGGCGCCTGGCTGCCCTTCCGACCGGTAGCCGCCTGGTTCCCCTGAAGCCGCCCGGCTTACCTTCCCTGAAGTCGCCCGGCTGCCCTTCCCTCTCCGTTAAAGATCGCCCCTGACCTCCGGTGTCGATTCCTCGCCGAACCCCCATTACACGTCTTTCTCGGACAGCGAGCCATCCCGTTCCTGAACACGTGCCCCGCTTGACATTCGGGCGTTTTTGCCTTATCCTGTAACGGTTTTCCCGACTACGATTGACGCCTGCAAAGGACCGCCATGCGGATCATCGTCAAGTGTTTCGCAGGATGCAAGGACGCGGTAGGCGCGGCGTCGGTTGCGGTAGATCTTCCGGCGGGGACCACCGTGGGCGAGGCCTTCGCGGAGCTTGTCGATTCCTATCCCGCCCTGGCGAGTTACGACCGGAGCGTGATGCTGGCCGTTAACCGCGAATACGCCGACCGGCAGTCCGTGCTGGCAGACGGGGACGAACTGGCGTGCATTCCGCCCGTGAGCGGCGGCGCTGAAAGCCATCCGCGGTGCAGAACTTGAGCGGCGGCGCCGATGCGGAATACCGCCCGTGAGCGGGGGCGCCGTTCCTCCATAAAAAAGGTATAAGTCAAGCGCGTGTACAAGATTACGAGCGAATACATAAAGCCGGACGCCCTTTTCGAATGGTCCCTCAAGCCCCACCACGGCGCGGTGGTCACCTTCGCCGGTACCGTGCGGAATCACTCGGACGGACGGCGGACCCTCCGTCTGGAATACGAGGCTTACGCCGAAATGGCCGAAGCCAAGATGCGGGAAGTGGGCGAGGAGATCCGCGAGAAATGGGGCAT
>CAZKDZ010000203.1:0-72944 GCA_964551635.1 uncultured bacterium
TGAAATACCCAACCACGGCGAGACAAGCGACTTGACCACGAATTCCAAAGCCGTTTGGGACATCCCGGAACCGCTTGCCACCTTCGACGTTCCCGTGGATGACAACACCCGCATCACCCTGCGGCGCCATGGAAATCCCGGGGGTCCCCGTCTCATACTCACCCATGGCAACGGTCTCGCGATCGATCTCTATTATCCGTTCTGGTCATTGTTGCTGGACGATTTCGACCTGATTGTCTACGACCTGAGGAACCACGGTTGGAACGCGGTCAGTTCCATTCATGAGCATAGTGTTCCCACGTTCGTGAATGACCACGACCGTATTCTCGAAGCAATCGACCGGCACTGGGGGAAAAGGCCGAAAATCGGCGTATTCCACTCGGTTTCGTCCCTGACCACGCTGCTATCGCCCGTCAAAGGCGACGGATTCTCCGCGTGCGTTCTATTCGACCCCCCACTTTGCAAGCACGGCGCCAGTTACGAAGAATTCGATGCCGCGGCGGAGCGCGTGGCCGCAATGACGCGACGCCGCGCGAGCCATTTCAATACCAGGGAGGAATTCGCGGACGTACTGCCGTATCTGCCAACCTTCCAGCGCGTCGTGCCGGGCGTCTTCGAACTTGTGGCAAGAACGACGCTTCGCAGATCCACGAACCGGCCGGGGTTTGAACTCCGGTGTCCGCGTGAGTACGAAGCGCAGATCGTCGACTATGCCGCCACATTCGCCGTGCTGGTGGACTTTCCGAAATTCCGTTGCCCGTTAAAGGTCATCGGCGCGGATCCCACGTTGCCATTTTCATATCTGCCAACACTCGACCTCAGCGATATCGTAACCGTCGACTACGATTTTCTCCCTGAAACGACCCACCTCCTGCTATTGGAACAGCCCGCGGAATGCGTCGAGGCGATGCGTGAATTCCTCGAGAGTCATTCGCTCATCTGATTCCATGGCCTCCCACTTTCTCCCTTCTTTCATGCCTCGCCTGGCGTTGTTTTTGGTTGCCGGCATTCTTGCCTGCCCGCCAGCTTCCTCGATAGCGCAGGAACAGTCCGAAGACAGCGAGAGGGCGTGGTCATCGACGCTCAGGATGATTCGCGGCAGATTTCCGGACGTCGCGCACATTTCCACGGATACGCTGCAAGCGTGGCTGAACAGGTTGCCGATGCGGGAAGATCTCGTTCTGCTGGACGCACGGGAACCGGAAGAATATGCCGTCAGCCATCTCCACGGCGCCTGGCCTGCTCCCTCGAATGAACGGGCATTGAAAGTACTCCGTGGCGCACCTGCGAACCGCCGCATCGTCGTGTACTGTTCCGTGGGGTACCGTTCGTCTGAACTCGCCGGATACCTTTTGGAGAAGGGCTACAGGAAAGTCTACAATCTGGAAGGATCGATTTTCAGATGGGCCAACGAGGGCCGGCCTGTCTTCCGGGGCGAAGAGCGAGTGCGGGTCGTCCACCCGTATGACGGTTACTGGGGCCGCCTGCTTAAGAAGCCCCTTCACAGGGTGGATCCAGGGGATTCGCGAGCTTCACAGACGTCTTCGCAATAGAGGTCCGACCGGGAGTTCACGGTGAAACTGATTGTTACGAATGACGACGGGATTGAAGCAGAGGGGCTGAAAACGCTGGTTGGGTTGGCATCCCGTTGGGGCGAGGTCGTCGTCGCCGCCCCTGCGGAGCCCCAGTCCGGCGTAGGGCACCGGTTGACAACAGACAGTCCTGTCCGTGTGGATAGACTGACGGAAACGCGTTTTCGGATATGGGGCACGCCCGCGGACTGTTCCCGGTTGGCCCTGAGTCAGCTGTCGCCGGGGGCGGAATGGTTACTTTCCGGGATCAACAACGGAAGTAATCTTGGGGTGGACGTCTACGATTCCGGGACCGTGGCCGCGGCCCGGGAGGCGGCCATTCTGGGGTGCAAGGCCGTCGCAGTGTCACACTATAGAGAGAAGGAGCGGACCATCGACTGGCGTCTTGCCGAAAAACGGCTTGAGCCGCTTCTGAAAAAAATACTGGGCGAAGCGGTGGAACCGGGGTGTTTTCTCAGCGTGAATCTGCCGCATCCTCAACACGAAAGGGTCCGTCTCGAAGCAAGAACGACTCACGTAGACACCAGTCCCAACCTGATTACGTTCGCGCGAACCGGTGACGAATTTCTGTACACAGGTATCTACCAGGACCGCCCGCGAAAACCCCGTAGCGATATTGACACCTGTTTCAGCGGCCACATTTCAATCTCGAAGATACGCGTTTGAGGAGACTAACACTATGTCACGGCTCTCAGGCAGCAGCAAGGGAGTTGACAATCCCTGGTACCCGGAAGGAGGCCCGGGACGCCACCTCAAAGCCCGTCTGAAAAAGGGGGAGGTGTTGATCGGCGCGACGATCGAGGCGTACGCCCATCCTTCGCTCGTCAAGTTGTTCCGGCACGCCGGCTTCGACTTCGTCTACATCGAGTACGAGCACAGCCTCTTCGACCTTCAGGACCTGGCCGACACCATTCTCTCCGCCCGCGACAACGGCCTGCCCGTCATCGCCAAGACCCCTCAGCTTGAACGGCAGGAGGTTGCGAAGCTCCTGGAGGCGGGAGTGGTGGGAATCCAGCTGCCCCGAACGGAAACCGGGGAACAGGTCCGGCGCCTGCTCAGCTATCTGAAATTTCCTCCCGCGGGGACCCGCGCCGTGGCGCCGGGGTGGGGCAACAGCGACTACAGAGATGTTGCGGACTGGCAGCAATGGATGGACGAACAGGACCGGGAGACCACGCTCGTGGTCCATCTTGAAACCGTCAGGGGATATCGGAACGCGGAGGAGATTCTCAGTCAGCCCGGGGTGGACATGTGCTTCGTGGGACCGGGAGACACGTCCATCGAGTTCGGACATCCCGGCGACTTCGATCATCCTGCGGTGCGCCGCCCGATGGAAGACGTCCTGAAACTCTGCAGGAAGAACGGTGTGGCCTTCGGGACCATGCCCTGGAGCGCCGCCTCCGCGGGCGAGTGGGCGCGCAGGGGCGCCACGTTCTACGAAGCCACATCGGAATTGGGATTCATCCGGGAGGGAGCCGCCGCTCTGGTGGAGGAATATCGCGCTCAAGTGGCGTCCAGTCCCGGAAAAGCCTGACCATTCGGACGTCGACTCAGGGTTTCAGGAACCTTCCTGCGGGACCACTCGTACGGTAACGATGTCCATGCCGTGGTACTTCTGGTGCCTGACAGAAGAAGCGTAATGTCGCAGAATTCGAAACGATAACTCGCTCTCGTCCGGGGCCTCCGCCTGTTCGCCGAGAAAAGCGAGTCGGTCTTCCAGGTTTTCTTCGTCGAAAACCGCAATGAACTCCAGTTCCACTGCCTCTCCCTCGTTGCGGGCAACAACGATCAGACGCGGCAAGCGGTCCGGAGAATATTCGTTTTCCGGCTCCAGCAGACTCGTCAGAGTCTCCTCCCCCGCGGAGCGCAGGCGTCCGGTCGAGGCGGCGTCCCAACCCATCCCGCCTCCAACCTCTTCAAGAAACGCATCGATACGCGGCAGCTCCGAAATATCCAGCCGGGCCTCCAGACGCCGGCGCCGCGGACGGGTCAGTTCAAGGAACGCTGTCAGTCCGATCGCTGTCGCCGTGCCGATGGTCATCCCGTTGCCGAGCAATGCGCCCCACGGATTTCCCAGGAGGCCCTCCAGTATATTCTGGTGTTGCATTCCGAGGCCGATGGAGAAGGCCAATCCTGCTACGATGGCATGCTGCATGTCGAGGCCGGCCCTCGACAGGGTCTGTATTCCCTCAACGAAAAACATGCCGAGGGCGAACAGAAGAAAGCCCCCCATGACCGGGCCGGGAATGGTGAGCAAAACACCCGTTACCTTGGGAAAGAAGGCCAGGATCACCAGAAGGCCGCCCATGGAATAGCCAACGGTGCGGGCCGATACGCCCGTGAGATTGATGAGCGAGGTCGTAAACGACGAATACGTGCTGGTGGGTGGCGTCCCGGCAATGCCGGACATCAGAATGCCCGCGCCGTTGGCATAGAGCGAGCCTTGAATCAATCGGAAATCGGTCGCGCGAGGCCTGCTCCGCGCCACCCGTTGGGCCACCACTCCGTCGCTGATGCCCTTGATGGCCTGTACCAGGGTCACAATGAAAAACATGGGCAGCAGCGCCCAGAAGCCGGCGTTCGGAGTCAGGTCCACACCCGGGAATCCGCTCTCCGGAATTCCCACCCACGACGAGCCGCTCAATCGTGCGAAATCGAATAGCCCGAACGGAGCGGCGGCCGCACAGCCCGCGGCGATTCCTCCCAGGAGAGACCACATTCGCAAGGACGCGGGAGCGCGCAATATCAGCATCGTTGAAACAATGAGGGTCACCGCGGCAACACATGGGCCCGCCGCTCCGGGCGCGGTTTCCGGCACGTCTTTCAGCCGATCGAGGGCAAACGGTATGACCATGGCCGCGATCAGCATTTGTACCGTGCCGGAGACAACAGGCGTTATGATGCGGCGCAGAAGCGGCAGCCATGCCCCCACCGCGACGTAGAATAAGGAGGAGACGACAACAAGCCCGGCCAGCATTGAGGGACCGCCCTCTTCCAGCGCAAGTATCGAGACGGCGATGAAATTCGGGGTGACACCCGTTATCAGCAGGTGGCCGCCGCCCAGGCGGCCGATCCTTGCGGCCTGTAAAGCGGTGGCCGCACCGGTAAGGATCAGCGCCGCGAACACAGCCCACGACATGAATCGTTGATCCTCGCCGGCTGCAAGAACCGAAATGGCCACCACCAGCACGGTGGGCGTCAGCACGATCACGAGACCCTGAATGCCTACCCCGAATGCCAATAGCAGGGGGCAGGCCTGGTCTGTTTCGTAGCGGATTCTCTCGTTTGCAGGGGCAGGCATCAGATTCGTCTCCCGTTCCGTCTCCGGGGGAATCAGGTGATCCTGTTGCACGGCGAGGCCTCAAGATACAAAACGAAAAAGCCCTTTTAAAATCCTTTGCGGGTCGCCCGCGTGCCCACCGCCCGAATGCTCGCGTGCCGCCCGTACATCGGAATTTTAAAAAGGCTTCCTTGAGTTCAATGGACGCCTGTACTCACCAACGGACTCGACTTCCCGTACCCGCCGCAAGGTCGCGCCGGCGATCGCAGATTCCGGAACCGTTCATCCTTTTCAGGGACGTCCGGCGGGATGGGACCGATCGTTATTCCTGCTTATCGACAACCTCGACAAGCTTCTCATCGGCCAGACTGAACAGCCCTGCCAGGTACTGTTTGCGCAACAGGTTCAGTTCGTTAACCCTCTCCCAGAGCGCCTCCTCGATTCTGGCGGCCGCTTTTTCGCGAACATCCAAAGCGAGGGTGTTGTCATTCCTGAATTCATACTTGTCGATCGTGAATTCAGCAATGTCGGAGATGTTATCGCCAATGATCTGCATGTCGACCGCGCTCTGCATCGATCCGATTTTTTCTTCATCACTGTTCATGGCTTTGCTCCGATTCTTTTGGGTCGGTCTACTGTTTCACGAATGAATGAGATTTCACCAGGATTCAACTCAATGCATTCTCGAATGCCCTGATTGCTTCTGCCTGTGAGGCATAAATGTTGATAATCTGATCGAAACCGCTGATTGTGATGACTTCACGGACGGGATCGGTGAGCGTGCAAACGCCGAACTGCTTTCCGGGGTCCTTGAATTTCCAGGCAATGATCACGCCAACGCGAAGCCCCGCGCTGCTGATGAACGTGACTCCCTCGAAATCCAGGATCAGAGACTTGTCTTCCGGGCCGATTCCAAACTCCAGTGTATCCTGAAGAACGTCGGCATTGTTGCCATCGATGCGACCTGCGAGTACCGCGATCAGGACTCCGTCCTTCCGCTCCCATTTGATGTCCAGATCCATGAAGATCAGTCCTCCCCGCGAGAGTCTTCCGCATACCGATCTCACAGGCGTTTTTCAGAGGACCCGGGACAGTGGCCCGTCCGCGAGGCCGGGTTGGCGCCGGCAGGCCCGATTCAGCCATTGCCTCCGGTTTGAGTCCGAAGCCGGCTCCATATAAATCAGAAAAACCGACGGAGGACTTCCCGGGCAACTGGAACGGATAGAACCGTCACGGTGCAGTACCACGAAGAACAGATCACGCCTCTTTAGAAGATGTCTTATAGAAAATTTAAGGGAATTATCGCCAATCGCAACCCTGCGAGGCGTCATTTCGGGAACGACGCCGCAGGGTTCGTGGGAGGCACGGGTGGAAGGGTGTTGAGCCTCAGTCCAATCTAGTAGCGCCAATCTGCATGTGCCAGCGGCGCACGGTTGAGTTCATCCCGAGATGCTCTCATTCAGAAAGCGCGTGATCCTCTCTTGATTTGCGGTGAGGCCGGAGAATTGCTTCTCGCAGACGTCAGTGAAGCGTGCTATCACCTTACGACTGATGGACTCCTGATCTTCGAATATGGCGAGTGAACGAAAGTGTATTTCCCACCGTTCGAATTGATGAAGTGTGATTGTAGCGTCTCGGGTCCTGCCGTCGTTGGCCAGGGCATGAACAAACAAGGGCCGCTGCATACCGTTGACTCGACAGTCCAACGTATACATTCCTTGAGGATCTCGTACAGGATCGCTCCAGTCAAAATTCCGGCAATCTATCGGAACGGCTGCAGTCATCACCTTACGAAAGTCGTCCATAAATGTTGACCGAACCCGTTCCCGAGATAGATAAGACACGTCTGATATTTTGAGCAATCCCTGGACGAATGAGTATAATGCGTCACCGTAACGCTCTTCAGGTACGTCGAGCACTAGCTCTCCATCGTGGTCCTCAATCTGAAACATCGATAGTGTATTCGAGATGATCTTTTGGCGCGTGCCGATTTGAAGATCCTTTTCATCGATGTCGTAAGTCAAATGCATGTACGTATGCGCTTCATCCGAGAGCACCCAACGCGCGCCGTCTTTTCTTAGCACGATGTCCAGGTGATCGCCGTCGTCGAACATGAAGGGGGTAAACACACGGAAGCGATCCATTCCCTCGGCCGCAAGCCGAATCTGAGCCGAAACCTTCTCATGAAAGTCTCGCTCTATGTTCTCAATGGACATTGCTTACACCTCCTCGAAGAGGTCGCCCTGCGGCTCCGGCGGCGCCCATGGAAAGACTCTTTCGCTGACGCTTTGAATCGTATTTCTGCCATTTGCATTGCGCCACAGTTGAATGTAGTCGTCGGGACTATGAGATCACCTCGCCGAGGACAGCATAGAAGGTCCCAAAGCTAGGCGAGCGGTTGCGCTCTGGATCGACATGGGTGGCAATAGCTCGTGCGGCTTCGATCTTTCGCAAGCCGGTCTTGAAGTATCCGTGTCTCTTCAAGATTCGCTCAAACGTCTCCCAAGTCCCGCCACGAATCCCATCAGGGTTGCTGTAACGAGATTGATTAGGAATTCTCGGCGAAACCCTCGGATAGGCGTGACGTACGGCTTCCCAATCACCGAAATACCACGCTTCAAGTTCCTCAATCACCACGCGATTTACCACTTGCCAAGGGTTTTCACCCGCCCGTGAGCGCGTACGCAGTCCCGACATAGCTGCCGCAGATTCCAACTCTCTCTTGAGCTCCTCGCAATGGTCATTGTCGCAATCAACCAAAACGACAACCCGAAAATTCGGTGGCAACCAGTGCCGGTACCCACGTAAGCGAGAGTTCAAATTCCGCAACAGATTGCGCTTGCCCCGGAATACATGGATCCTGAACGTACAACCGGGGAGCAGACGCGGAAGAAACACTTCCAGGAATGCTTCCATCGACTCCTCTTCGACCAGAAATTCCAGATGGGACGCCGTCATCTCCTGCGTCCTTCGACAACTTGCGTCGGTCCCCCGTGCCGCACTAGAGGATCGCCTACGCCAAACAAGCCTTCTGTCCACAGTTCGCCAAGTTGTGCGCCCTCTTTCAAAAACGCGGACACTCCCGGCAAGTCGCCAACTCGTTCCGTTTGCGTATGGCCTGCGTCGTCTCGCCATAAGACGCGAACCTCCTCGGGCCGTAGCGTGGCTAGAAAAAACGGCGAGTGTGTAGTAACGAGCAATTGCGTGCGCTCGCACGACGCGCGGCATTCTTCGGCAAGCTCTGGGAGCAACCGGGGGTGTAGGAAGTTTTCCGGCTCTTCAATGCCGATGAAAGGCGGTGGTTCTGGATCGTACAGCAACACCAGATACGCCAGCATTTTCAGCGTGCCGTCGGAGGCAAAGCGCGCCAGCACTGGCTGGCTGAATGGGACGTCTTTGATCTGTAGCAATAGCCGGCCGTCGGCCATGGTCTCGGTTAGTACGCGCTCGATGCGCGGCACACGTTGGCGCAACGTATCGAAGATGCGATCCAGCCGATCTGGATGACGTTCAGCCAGATACTGGACAACGTTGGCAAGGTTGTCCCCTGTTCTGGTAAGTTGCTCTTGTGGTCCCGCTTCGGGTTGACCACGCGCACTGTCTGCCGAGAGATACGACACATGCCAGTCCATAATGAAATTTCGCAAAGCTGCCACGCGAGGGTGTTCTTGGAACTGCCCGAGCGCGTTGACCGCCAGAAGATCGGGTGCGCTGAGCGGAATCTCCACCTTTTGGTCAGCGTCATCCGGGACCTCGCCGCTGACTGCTTGGCCTTGTCCTTTAGAATAATCGAGGAAGCGGAACGGAGCACCATAGCTACGGCGTTTCCACCTCAGTCTCTCTTGGACAACTACTGGCACACCGTCAAGCTCATCGACAGCAAGAGAATAGGTAATCAGCGGTGCCTGCGATCTCTCGTGAGGCTTGACGGCTCGTTCTCGGTACTTGATTTCAATTGTCAGCGGACCATCAGCACCACGGGTCTTAAGTTCTTTGGCTCGGCCGCGCCGGTCCCATGCGCTCCGCAAGCCGAATTCGAAACACTCTGCAAGGAATGCGAACACGTCGAAAACCGTCGATTTGCCGCTGCCGTTAGGACCAAGTAATACCGTCATAGGCGTCAGAGACTTCATCTCAACCCTCTGCAGAGCACGGAAATTTTCCACCTTCAGAGACTCGATCCGAGGTGTTGCGGCGCCTTGTGAAGTCGCTTGGTTCATTTCATCGTCTCCATATCTTCGAAAGGCTTCAACCCAATCCATCCACCGCTGGGTCTGAATTTTCCGCTGCCTGACCTTACTCACCCTTTGTTTAAATTACGTTCCATTGAGCGACCTCGGCAGAGTCAATCCGCTCATCGGTGCCCAATTGTTTCAGCTTGCCGATCTGCCTCTGGATTCACTTCGCTATGATTACGAATCCATTCGCCAGTTCCGCCGTGGTGATTGCGGGGTCGGCGTTGATCAGGGCCGAGATTCTCTCCCTGGCCTCAAATTAAGCGGGTTTTTCAGATTTCTTGTGTACAAGAGTACCGGAAAGACTTACCTTAGTTGAAGTTAGCATTATCGGACGCGAAAATGCTACTCCAACTAAAGGGGCCTTTCCGGTGAAGAGAATACCTGCCTGCCGCGCTTCGCTTGGCGCAGGCAAGTCGGTAAATGAAAGCCGCAGGAACAGTGTTAAATGTGGGCGCAAGGTACGTGCACGTCAGAAGCGTGCGAGTCGGTTTTGTTCTCAAGACAAGCCAATGTTTGGCAGTACGTGTGTGCATTACGAGGTCAGCGCAGATGGGCAAGGGATGAGCTACGGTGGCATTGCGGTGGCGCATCGTCTGGTGACGAAGTTGGGATTGGGCAAGGAGCTTGAACGCGGATCTGATCCCGGACCCGACGACGGCGGGTGACTACACGCGTCGGTTCACCGAGGCCGACGTGATCGACTATGCAGTCTAGTAGCGCCAGTCTGCATGTGCCAGCGGCGCACGGTTGAGTTCATCCTGATGAAAACGCCAGAGTGGCATGAATCTGTCCATCAGCTTCCGAAAACGATCGTTGTGACGACGCTCGATCAGGTGGACCATCTCGTGCACCACGACGTATTCAAGGCAGGCCGAAGGCTTCTTTGCCAGTTCGAGATTCAACCAGATTCGGCCAGCATCCGGGTTGCAGGTTCCCCATCGAGTCTTCATCTTTTTGATGCGGGCCTCATTGACCTGCACACCCAATTCGGGCTCCCACTTTACAATGATTGCTGGAAGGCGATCTCGGAGATTGCCTCGGTACCATCGATCCAGTACGGCCTCTCTTATGTGCCGGTCGGAACCTGGTCGGACGCATATCGCCAGAGTTGAATTATTGAGTATACGAACCGAAGGTGGACCGCACTGTTCCGATACATCGAGCCGGTAGCGTCGACCCTCGAAATAATGGCTTTCGCCTGTCACGAATTCTCGCTGGGATTGCCGATCCTGCCGTTTGAATCTCTCCTTCTGGCGGCCAATCCAACCCAGGCGAGAAATGACTGCCATGCGCACTGCGTCATCATCGAGACTCAGCGGAGCTGCGACCCTAACTCTTCCGTCCGGCGGGTAAACCCCAATGTGGAGGTTCTTGATGTCCTTACGGACGACGTCGACCGCAGTCCCTCCTACGGCAATGCTGTAGGTTTTTCGCTCAGTATTCACTCTGCGCCTTTACGATCTCGAATATTTGGTATACGATGCCGTCGTCGCCAAGATGAGATTTGATGGCGTTGCGGACCTCCCGTTCTTTGATTTTGTTTCCACGCCAGTCCGCTTTTTTGACACTTCGTATAGCCTGATCTACCGCCAACACCTTTGTAATCAGTTCATTCGTAGAAAGCTCCGTTCCCGAGTCGGTATTCGGTTGGTATTGCCCAAGTTTGGCACCTTGCAAATTATCGAATAGTGTCCTGAGTGTGTTGCTGTCGATTTCCGATGGATACGACATCTCGGTTTCAGGGTTGGTCACTTTTCCGGCCAATTCAATTATCCTTGCCAGGTACATCTTGTAGTCCAGACGTTCCTGCTTACGCTGGAGTATTAACGCATCCAGCAACTCAGACATCCTGCCGTAATATTTCGGGTTAGCCGGCGTCTCGTCGATGATTAGACGGCGGACGTTATTCTCTATCGTCTCGGCCACGGCATCGGGATCACTCCGGATATCTTCCGGGAGCGCATTCAATGCGTTTTCACCTTGCTTGACAATCAGTTGCACAAGTGTCAGGTCGTCAAATGTCGAGAGTCGCTCGCTATCCTCGGCGCGGATATATGTGTCGAGGAGGTGCCGCATGGCGGGCTCATACATCTTCAGGTCAACGTAGTCGCCACTCGCAAGCTTGACCTCTTTGCGGACATTTTCGTAGTGATCCACTTCGATTTTGATTTCCGCAGCCTCGGCTACGCTGTAACCTGCCGCCTGCATCTCATTGGCCAGGTTGGCGTATGCTCGCAAAAGCGCCGCAGTGCGTTTATAGAGAGCTACACGCCGTGGCTCGTTTTCTTTGAGTTCCTCGATATTACCACTATCCGTCCCGCAGAAAAAACGCCGATATGATGCGGAGTCGCGTGGCGGTTCGACGGGTTCGCAAAGCGCCCGGATCGCCTCTCGCGTCTCCTCAAGCCGCTCACGACCCTTCGCGAGCCTATCTGTGAGCAACCCCTTCACATCGGCCTTGTCGTACCCTGCAAAAGCTTCTCCGGTATAATCCTGAATTGATTGCTCCAGCGAACGGAACAGGTCCTTGTAGTCGACGATGTATCCGTATTCCTTGTCCTCGCCGTCGAGGCGGTTGACACGACAGATCGCCTGGAAAAGCCCGTGGTCCTGCATGTGTTTGTCAATATAGAGATATGTCGCAGATGGCGCATCGAAACCGGTTAGCAGCTTATCTACCACGATCAGCAGCTTCATCTGGCCCGGTTCTTCGACGAATCGCTTCTTTACCTCAAGTTCAAACCGTTCAACCTTGTTCATTGCGGTGTCTTCCGGCTCGTCGAAGTGCGCCGCAAGCATCTTTCGGTAGATGTCGTACCGGCGCAGCTTTTCCGTTAGTCCTTCGCCGGTCTCCTCACCTTTAATGTCCCCGGGCGCCGGTTTGTATGACGTGACGATCGCGCATTTGTCCGCCAGATCGGTCTGCTGGAACATCTCAAAGAAGCGGCAGGCGGAGTCGATGTTGCCGGAGACCAACAGGGCATTGCCATGACCACTCTTGAGTCGGTCGCTAATCTCCATGTCCATCTGAATGTCGGCGACGATCTTCTCCAGACGATCGCGTGCGCTTAACACTTTTCGCATGGTACCCCAGCGCTGCTTCAGTTGTGCCTGCGCAACGTCGTTCAATCCGTCGGTCTTGGCTTCGAACCACTGATCTATCTTCTCCTGAGAGGTGATATTCTGATCGATATCTCGGGCCTCGTAGCGCAAGTCCAGCACCACGCCGTCGCGAACTGCTTCATCGTACTTGTAGGTGTGGATATAGGTTCCGAACGTCTCCATACTTCGTGGTTTATCTGCTTTGAGTAACGGAGTCCCAGTAAAGCCGATCAGCATCGCGCCCGGCAAAATCGCCTTCATCGCCTCGTGTAATTTTCCGGACTGAGTGCGGTGACATTCGTCTACGAAGACAAAAATCTCGCCCTTGGCGCGGAAATGACCGGGTAGACTCTTCTTAATCTCCTCGACGTAGGCATCGATATCTCTTTCGCTGATGTCCTCCGTCGTACCGAACTTGTGAATGAGGGAGCCAATCAGCCACTCATCCGGTCTGTTCAGCACCTGCACCAGATCGGCTCCACTATTTGTGCGGTAGATGTCCTCGCTGACACCCTTGAAGACAGCCTCAATCTGCTCATCCAACTCGGTGCGATCCGTGATGAGAAGGACCCTTGCGTCGCTGACGTTCTCGCGAATCCATTTCGCCAGCCAGACCATCGTCAGGCTCTTGCCGCTTCCTTGCGTGTGCCAGATGATACCGCCCTCGCGGCTTTGCACCCGATCCTGGGCCACCCGCACACCGAAGTATTGGTTGTGGCGACAGATTTTCTTTACACCTGCATCAAAGACGACGAAATCATGTATTATTTCGAGCAATCGTTCCTTGCTGCACAGTTGGCTCAACCCGCGAAGTAAAGGATTGTCGCCGGCAGCCGGGTTGGCGTTCGCTTCCTTCCAATGCAGCCAGTATTTCTCGGCTGTCTCGATCACGCCGTAGCGCAGCCCCTCGGTATCATTGCCAGCCATCACAAGCTGCACCGTGGTGAAGAACGGCCGGATGAACTCCTTTTTCTGGTTGTCGAGGTTCTGACGGATACCTTCGGAAACCGATACCGTCGATCGCTTAAGTTCCAGCACCCCAAGGGCAATCCCGTTAACGTACAGTACGATGTCCGGGCGCTTGGTGTTCGTAGCTGAGACCGTAACCTCCTCGGCGATCGCGAAGTCGTTATTAGCCGGATTCACCCAGTCGATCAACCAGACAGTGACATTCGGTTCCCCTACCTCCGGTCGTACCTTCACGCCGTAACGAAGTAGACCGTACACCTCACGGTTTGCATCGTAGAGCGTCTTACTGCCGCCGATTGCGCCTGCCTTGTCGAGATCACGCAGTACCTTGTTGATTACCCTATCGCGGTGACCATTTCGCTTCAACCAATTGGTAAGCAGCCCCTTCTCGATATTGCTGTTGTCGGCGCGATCCTGCCAGTCACCGAGATAGTTGTATCCAAGCGCATCCCGGAAGAAGGAGATTACCGTTCGCTGTGTGCGTATTTCCTTTTGGCCGACTGTGGTCATACTATGTTTTCACCAGAATCAGTTACGTCAAATGGTCCGCCAATTGTGCAGGTCGTCGCTTTTCCGTTTTCGGTACGCAGACAATGGGCCCAGCGGCCATCGCCGATTCCTCTCTCTGCCCTGTTTGATCAAACGCTCAACGACCATTTAGAGCGGCGTCGATAGACCGCTTTAGTTCGCTGCGTAGCGATTCAAGACCTTCTTTGTTCCGCACATAGCTGATGAAGCGGATGTGTCGGAGATCAAAGGGTACGTCTTCTTTGTTTTGCGTTACAAGGATTACGTCGCGTCCAAGCGCGTGAGCTAAACCGGCCTCGTACAGAACATTGGGATTCTTCCCGGTCAGTTCACAGACAACTAACCGACTCTGAGCAATAGCAAGGAACACATCATTGATTATTTTTGTAGGTCCATATATCTCGTCTACGCGCAGTGCGGGGCATCCTACTTCCTCGCAAACCGCTTTGATTATATGGTATATGGGATCGAACTCGGCCGAAAAGGGCATCATGACTGCAACGTGATCCAACCTCGGTAGTGGCCAAGTTTCGATATCGAACAGTTTCGGCAGATTAGGGTTATCGCGACTATTCATCAGTTCGAAGATTTTCGACACTAAGTTGCCTTTTTTCACAGCCCAGTGTGTTCGACTGTGCTCCCAATTCTCCGTATCGAACAATTCGCTCCCAAACACCTCTTTTGAACTCAATTCAGTGGTCAGGTGTCTGTAAGAAAACTTAATGGATCGACCTGTTACTTCGACGTCGCTGATTTGTGCGAAGAAGGCAGACGTGTGAGATTCCTGTAGTGGGTACGCCAACTCTGTTACGATGAGTGTGGGTAGTTCAGAAAGGGCACCCACATTTTCTTTAAATCGTTCCTTTACGTCAGTGGAAGTACCCTCAAATAGACGGTCTACTTGGAATTTAGACGTTCCCGACGAACGTTGAAATAATCCAATTGGCGGATTTCCGTAGCAGATCAAGTTGTAATATTCCAGCGACCAGTTCATGGGAGTCGGTTCTGTGCATCCAATTCAGGCTAAAATTGACTCTAAAGTGATTTGAGATCGAGCAGCCGCATCCGGCCGATGAGATGGCGCTGCACTATTCCTTGCTTGACAGAACGGATCCTGTCCCGGCACAACTCCGCCAAGGCGATCTAAGCAAGTCTACTTAAATCGTGGTTTATCCCGATATGCTCTCGCTCAGAAAGCGCGCTATCCTCTCTTGATTTGCGGTGAGGCTGGAGAATTGCTTCTCGCAGACGTCACTGAAGCGGGCTAACACCTTACGACTGATGGACTCCTGATCTTCGAAAATAGCGAGTGAACGAAACGGTATTTCCCACCGTTCGAATTGATGAAGCGAGATCGTGGCGTCGCGGGTCCTGCCGTCGTTGGCAAGGGCATGAACGAACAAGGGCCGCTGCATGCCGTTGACTCGACAGTCAACCGCATACTTTCCTTGAGGATCCCGTACAGGATCGCTCCAGTCAAACTCTCTGCGCTCTTCAGGTAGGGCATTGCTCATCACCGTACGAAAATCGTCCATAAATGTGGAACTAACCCTTGCCCGAGATAAGTACGAAACGTCAGATATCTTGAGTAGCCCCTGAACGAACGAATACAGTGCGTCACCGTAACGTTCCTCCGGCACGTCGAGTATCAACTCTCCGTCGCGATCCTCGATCTGAAACATGGAAAGTGTATTTGAGATGATTTTTTGACGCGTGCCACCATGGAGATCCTTCTCATCGATGTCGTATGTCAGATGCATGTACGTATGCGCTTCATCGGAAAGCACCCAACGTGTACCGTCCTTCCTTAAAACGATGTCCAGATGATCGCCGTCGTCGAACATGAACGGGGTAAACACGCGGAAGCGTTCCATACCCTCGGCCGCAATCCGAATCTGAGCCGAGACCTTCTCGTGAAAGTCTCGCTCTATGGTCTCAAAGGACATTGCTTACACCTCCTCGAAAAGGTCAACTTGGAGGTCCGGCGGCAACACAAGATTCACATCGGAAATCAGACAACGAAGGGCACCGTGATAGTCTCCGAAACGGTCGGTTGGATCGGCGTACGCATCCTCCCTGGTTCCGAGTTCCTGATACCTCTCCGTTGCAACATGAATGTGAAAATCATAGAATTTCACGCCTTCAATGCGGTTCGAATGTTCTTGGCTTTTGCCATTATAGCGCCGGAGGCGGAAGAGTTGGTTTGATCCCGGAACTCGAACAGCCAGAATAACTGAGAAGTTGAGGGGATTGATCTTATTCTGCCTGAGAATCAGACGAAACTCGCTCCCCGCATCACCTGCTATATCAAGGTGTTGTTCTTCGTGGCCACGCTTGGACTTTAGACGAATCCGGGTGCGCCAATCCTGAGGCAGTAGCTTGCGCTCATGAATCAACGACTCTATCTCATGTTCAGAAAACGTCACCGCCATAACGATTACAATTCGATAGGCCACACCTGGCCGAAGAGAAGGCGCCGCATCCTTTGTACGTCTCGGACAACCGAAGCCGTTTTGGAGATCAATCCTATGTCGCGGAACTTTTCATAGCACAGGGAAGAAACCCTGATTCCAGATTTCCTGTCGCCACCGCTTCACCTGTTCTGACGATAGGTCTTCCCGTTCCAGCTCGAAGTAGACGGTGAGCGCGGAGTCAATCAGCTACAAGGCATCGGGTTCAAACTCCCGGGCCTGGCGCTTGGAACGGGTGTCGTCTTCGAAATATCCAACATGTGCTGGTGCACCATTCTCCAGATCGCCTGTGGCTTAAACTATCTGGCCTAAGGATTGGGTGATCATCTGTAATTCCGCATCCCAATGCGAATCTCATTGATACGATTTTTGCACTATTATAGTCACAATCGGCTTAGCATTCAACACGATCTGGGTTTTTGCGTGACTTTTCACCAAAATCGACGGCTTGAGTTGATGAACTCGCAAGTCGTGGATCGTGTCCCATTAAGTTGAGAGGAGAAACCTCTTACGACGGACCTTTACGTAACTTGACAGAAACAGAACACGCTACAATGTAACCAGAATACGGCAGTCGCGTGGTCCCGCAGGGCATCAAGATTGGAAACACTTGAGCGAGGATCTCAGGTTGGCCAACGGTGCTCATATACCGGTCTCCGTTTGACGCTTCCTGAATTCTTCGCGCCATTCTTTCAGCGACTCCAAGTCAGCGCGAAGTTCCGACTCGTCGGGAATGAAAGCCGGCGTTTCCATCGACTGACTGTGCTCGTAGCAGGAATACTTGGTCATTAAATAATCTAATAATTCGCAGTCTTTAGGATTGATGCTTGCCAGTCGATTGAGTCTATTGTCGGTCGTGACACTCCTTCGGTGGCGTCGTACGATCTGGTTCAGGAGGTCATCTTCGACTGTACGCTCCAGAAGTATTCGAAAATCAGTACAAATCCCCTTCGCTTGAATCCGGTAATCATTCGCGCCGTCCGTTGCTGCGGCCTTCTTGGCTATGTCAAGGCGTGCCAAGAGGATATTGTTCCCGTTCTTGGTGTTGGCATTCCAGAAAGATTCATCCGTCGGGTGTCCTGTGGCCCCTGAAAACGATTCAATGCAGCGTTGCTCAAGTTGTTTTCTCTTCCAATTTTCGCCAACCTTCCTTGCTGAATCCTCCATCGCACCGTAAAATGACAGCCGGTGCGTGAACACCAGGACCTGACGGGTCCGCGCCAGCTGGGCGAGACGAGTCGCCACCTGCCACTCAAAGTCTTGGTCCAACGAAGAAATCGGATCGTCAAAAACAAATGGCGCTGAGTGCGGCTTCTCTGCAACATCGGCCAAGAATGCAGCCAGAGATACGACGCGACGCTCGCCTTCACTCAAAACCGTCTCGGGATTGTTATCCATCGGCAGTTTGACACCCTTCAGACGAAGTCCATGGAGTGCTTGACCCTTTCTTGTTTGTGTTTTGATCAATTCGACCTTTATTCGAGCCGCACCCAACAGATTGAGTTCCCGATTGAACCTATCGACATACTCCTGCGTGACAACTTGCTCGGCGACACGTCCAGCCTTGAGGGATATGTTTCTTGAGTTTGCCAACTGTTCCCATTCCTCATACTTCACCATGTTCTTTAGGCGGACGATTTCGAGGCGGATTGCATTAGCCTGTTGGGTTGTCCAGCGCAAAGCCTCTAAATTCAGCTTGTCGTTGCCTGCCTTTTCCCGATCGAATTTCTTCGCATCCTTATCGTGCTGCAGCGCATCACACTCTAGTAATTCGGAGCGTTTTTCCATCTCGAACAAGAGTTCATCGGGCGGATCTATGGGAACCGCTTTGGCATCTATTTCACCGCTTAAGAGATTCTCACAGCTCTCGCCCACTTTGCCCCAAAAGGATCCAAGTTTGTCCACCCAGACATCTTCCGTCAACCCAGCGGCTTCACACCTGGTGCGGACCTGCTCATCATCCCACTTTGTTGGTAGTTTCGACAGCGCTTCACGGTAGGCTTTTTCAGCCGACTTGGCATCAGCCTCCACTGCACCTTGGACGAATGATTCAAATTCCCGCAGTCGTTCCTGTGCCTCTTGAGCTAATTCCTGATGACACAAAACGCACCGTGCGCCATCACTCGTCACGGGATAGTCTTGTCGGGGGTACGCTGTTTGGGAATAAACGCGCGCTGCCTCCCATAGCGCGTTCCACGTTGCGGTCCCGATGCCGTCTAGTTTGGCACTACTTATTTGGGCGGCTTCTGTGGCAATCGTACGTTTCAGACGCGCACTTTTTCGAGCATTGCGAAGAACTTCCACCTGTTGCTTGCTTACGGAATCAGCAGCAATTCTAATCAGCACTCCGAGTTGATTCAGTTGCCCCTTGTATTCCGCTTCAACTCCGCCAGCTTTGCCGGGTCGTCCGCATTAAGGCGTTCTGTCAATTTCTCAAGTTTCTCTTCGTTATCGTCTCCCTAATTCGTCAAACACTGTATCTCTTGCTCGGTGAGGTCGTGTCTCAGTTGGGTATATGAATTACCTGGTTGAGTCGACACGTACTCTGGCGGCAGATTAGGGAGCATGCTAACCAATCGACTCTTTTCGAATAGGAGCCTCTCTTTGACCCCGTCACACACATTTGCTAGTTCCTCAAACATCGTGACGGTCTTTGGCATGTAGGAGACCGCTTTCTCCTGGCTGATATACAAAGCGGCAGCATCTGCGTCAAATATGTCGACAGCCGCGAGGCCCTCTAACGGAGCATCACTTGGCTGCCAAGTAACAGATTGGTCTCTTCCTGCCAAGGTGTACCGTAACCGGCATTCCTGCCTCGTAGGCCGACTTTCATATACGTTTGACCTGATCTCCTGTGCGTTGGTCTTTCCGCATACTCGCTTGAGGATGCGAATATAGCCGGACTTTCCCGAGGCATTGGGACCGTAGACTACGGCAAGATTCCCGGTTCCGAACGTAAGGGGACGGTGAGGACGTAGATTCTCAATGCCGCAGATATCACCAATTGAAAGGAGGTGGACCTCGGCGTTAGACGAGGAAGTATTTCCAATGGAGTCGAAGGTACGGTGGGTAGTTAACTGCTGCCCATCTGGGGTCTTTAGACGTTCCGCGATAGCCTCGACGTCGCCATCCGACAAACAACCCGAAGCAAGAAGCTTCTCAGCCGCTTCCTGAAGCCAATCCTGTTGCTGATGAAGCCAGTTACGGATTTCCTGCACTATGTTAGCCACCTTCGGTTCCTTCTGCCTCGAACAGTCGCACCCGCCCGGTTAGAAGCTGCTGCGTCATTCCTTGCTTGATGCATCGAATCTTATCACGGCGGCGATTGAGCGCTGCGATTTCAACATCCAAGTCGGAAAGAATGGTCGCGATTGCGGACTGCTCGGCCACGCTTGGAGGGATACGTACTGTCATCGCTCGGAACTTTGGGAGAGTTATGACGAAACGAGTACCACTGCCTTCGCATTGAGCGCTGGCTTGGTCTAGGAAATCTTTCGTATTAAACGCATAGGCTCGAAATCGAATATCCCATTTCGTCTTCAATCTCAATCGCACAACGTGATAGCTATAGACACCATCTGGAATAGTCTCCATGGCAACTGTCGAACGGCCTATATCATCGCGTACCTCAGACGAAGGTGTAAAGAAAATATCACCTCTTTCAACCATGCACTGGCGAACCTGATCCGATTTTGCTGAGACTTCGTGCGTTAGATCACTTGAATATAAAAACGCCTTGTGATAGACATCGAGATAGTTTACCAGACGGACGGGCACTTCATTAGCATTCGTGGATTTGTCCACTCCCGCACCGGAGATGACACCGATCTCCCCCAACCGCTTCGTCTCCCACGCCCCGCTGAATCCCGGCAGGCGGGTCTTGCCGGTGAGGAGTTGCTGCATGGCGGCCTGCTTGATAGCCCCCTTCTTGGCGATCAGCGCCTCCAACGCCGCGTGCATTCCATCCACATCCGACAGCACCTTCGCGATGGCACGTTGTTCATCCCGACAAGGGAGAAACACACGGACATCACGAATTGACTGCTTCGATATTCCGAATACTTTTAGACCGGTCGCGAAACGGCGCAGCTGTTCCTTTGCTGTTCCATTCTCTAGAAGATATGCACGATAGCCATCTCGGACTCGCGTGTCCTTAGACCTGAGCAGGAAAGTATGCAATCCTGAAACTGCTTCAGTTGCGCCAAGGTTTCGGATTTCAACGCTCTTGCCAACGCCAATTTCGTCTTCGGAGGCATCCGCGACGACGAGATCACCTTCTCTAAGTCGGGTGACTGAAACACTCTTGCCAGGAGAAAGAAATGGCACAGAATCGCGAGAAAAATCGATGAAATGATCAAATCGGGTATGGATGTCGCCGTAATGTACATATGCCGTTTGTCCGGAGTCTCCGAGGTCCGCTCTAGAATTGGATGCAGTACTCTGAAAATCGAAGAGTTCACCAATGGAGAACACGGACCAATCATTCGGAATCACACCCCATTCAGTTCGTTTGTAACCCTCAGGTAATCTTTCGGATCGGGAATTTCCGGTTTCAAGACCTCTGCCCGGTTTATGGAGTTCACTGTTCATTGAATATACCCGCCATCTTTCAATGCTCGCACTTAGTCTGCCGCCCGCTCACGCTTGACTATCCCTGGCACAGTTTAGCGATTATCGCGGCGTTTTCACCAAGTTGGTCGTTGAATTTCTGATACATACCGACCAGAAGGATGTCGTTGGCCTTGATGTTATTGAGGGCATACGCGAACTCTTCACGAATCCGATTCGGGGAACCAATCGAACGTCCGGCCGCGAGAACTTTGAAGACGATACAGGGCCTGGCGGTATTCTTGATCATTTGACACATTCGGTCGCGATGTTCGCGGAGATAGATTTCGCCAAGGGGCGGATAGCCGAATTTTCGTTCGAATTCCTCTTGCGCACCCTCCAAATAGTATAGGGCGGTCATGTAATAGTCGATGTCCCAATCTTCCTCTTCGGCAATATCGATGATACGGGGATTGTGTGCCGACAGGCCGACCATCGCACCGGTGTTTCGAATGCGCTTGAGGATATCCTGAAGATGCCCGAGGCGATTCTCCTTAAGACACCGCCCTGCAACACCGCTTCCATGGGGCGCAATTCCAATGGGATTGTTTTTGCCGGCTTCGTCGATCAATGAGGGATCTTCGTACCAGTTTCCGCCCCCGCTGAGACAGAAGTAGTGGATCGCGCCTCCCTCGCCGCGGTATCGCCGAAGATCGGCGGCAGAACGTTCAGTAAGCGTATTTTGCCAGGCGTTTACGCCCACTTCTTCGGCGCGGCGGAGGGTCGCCATCACCTGATCCGATGCATTGGCTTCCTTCTGATGTTCCGAGAGGAGCTGATTGAAATGCGAATATCCATAAATCGGATTGTCGCCCAGGATGAGCCGGCTGATCCGGTATTTTCCGAATGGAACGGTTGGAAGACTAATGGAATTGGATGTGGGCATATTATCTCTCGACCTTCCCATTTCCATCGAGAGTCCCTTCTTCTTCAGTCTGTAAACCTACGTTTTTGACTTTTAAACCACCGGGACTCTTGCTCGTTGCAAAATCGAAACCTGAGCTTGTTCATAAAAGAGTCGGCTTACGATTCAAGAAAGTAGCTGTCATTCAATTCCGGATTAGGCACGAAATCGCTCGTCACTAAGTATAATTCCCCTTCCTCGTCGGCAAGACGCTTGATGCGGTCAAGCGCTGCATTCACGCGCTTGCAATCCGGGTCGTTCAAATAGAAGCGATGCTCGTGCAGCCAATTCCGATGCTGATGGTAATCAACGAGCTTTGCCTTCTCTAGTGCATCTATGGCCGTGCTCAACGTCGCTCGCGATATCCTTGGTCTTAGCAGAGGAATGATGTCTACAGTGCGGTCGTCAGACACAACTATCGCCAGCCGAGGCGTCTCGGACGCTTCAACGTACCGAATGCCGGAGTTAAATCGAGCGCCACGAGAAGGTGTGCATTTTTCATTGGCCGGACCATCGAGTATCACACCGATTGCGTGACAATTACCGGACGGATCCAGGATAATGGTACCGTCAATATTGCTAACCTGTTGCAAGAGATCCTTCGTCATCAAGGTGGGGCGAACGAGGGTACCCTGGTGGGTCAAGCGTGCCGCCTCTTCGGCGGCGTCTTCTGCCACCACGATCATACTACCGTGCTCCTGTGTCTCGGCGACCTCAAAGAGTTTCCAGATCCTCTCTGCGTCTTCTTCAGTCGCTAAGTGAAATAGACGGCTGAAGTTGTCCAAGAAGAGTTCCCGTTCCACCGGTTTCTGAGGACACTTCGGTTCGCCGTAGGTACTTCTGAGCAGCACATCATCGCCACATCTAATCTGCCAAACATATTGTTCAAGTACGTCGATCTCGAAAATGTCTTCGCTCGACGCTTGGTGGTCGTCAGAAACGTTGCCAAGACCGTATATCTGATTTCCGTCGGCGACAAGTGGTACGCCATTCGTTGCCATCTGTAACATCTTCCTAGCCCATCGGGTCTCCAGCATTGGTACCGGTTTTTCTAACGTAAGCTTCCAATTGAGATGTCGGTTATCCGGCTTAGCAAGGAGTATCGTTCCCCGTCCTTGTGTCCCTTCGTACAGCAATGATGAAATCCCGTTGAATTGTTCGAAAATGCCGGACCAGACAAAGTTCCCTAGTGCCATTCCTAGACTCATCATAAATGTCTCGGCCGCAGCTCGTACAATTTCACGGGCGCTACGCATATGCTCGCATAGGTCTCTGCCCGGCTCATCCCTTTGCAAATCGGAAGTAGCGTCGGAAAGTAGCTCAGACATCGCGGCCTGAATGAAACCTTGGTGCCCGCCTACGACATCGTTCCCAATCGGATTCAGAAGCGAAGGAAATGCTTTGGATATTCTCGACGGAACTTGCATTACAGGAACTACGTAGAACTCACCAACGGGCACCGCGGTACCGCAGAAGGAAAGTACTTGCTTCGCGCTATCGTATGCCTTGAGTGCCTGGACAACCGCTATTCTTACTGAATCTCGGCGAATCCGTTCGGGTTTGTCCCGCATACTCTGGTCGTCACTGTAGAATACATCCTGCAATGTGTGCCGCTCAATCGTCCGCTCAACATCCTCCAATAACCCGTCAAACAGCTTGGCAGAGCATTCACCATACTCTGGCTCCACACAAACTGCGTTTCTGTTGTCGCTATCCGGTCTCCGTGCGCCCACGAGCAGCGCGACTGGCTCCAAGTCGACGCCTACGACTTCGAACAAGCTTCTTCCAAGACGTTCCAAACTGACACGAAAGTAATGCTGGTAGCCCCACATAAACTGTTGGATGATGTGTACCATCTTTCATTCCCGAACAGGGTGCGCCTGCGATTTCTCAAACACCGATTTCGCTTCGTGATAGTTCGAGCAGACCCTATTCAGATGGCCAGTTGTTGTGAACTGTCCCCGGGTGTTACGGTCTGTCCAATAGTCTCCGATCAACCGCTGGGAATCGCATTCGAAGTCAATGAAAAATGCGCCGTAATGGATTGGGCTCCGCTCCCGAAACTCAGGCCTTGGCTCGTTTCGATAGACCGCATAAACCCGAAACATCCCATCGGCGGCTTCCACGACCTCAGCGACGAGCGTCTCAGACGAGGACTCCTTGGTCAGGAGCCGAAGGCTAAGGTGAGAATATGTCTGACGCACAACAAGGTAGGCTTCAATCACGGCCGGACGATTGCCAATCGCCGGAGCCTTCCATTCGGACTGTAACTCAATTCTCCAGAGTCCCCACAAGATTGGTCGCTTCACGAACCAGCCGTGAAGAAACCGAATCCGCCATAGCCAGCGGTCGAAAGCCAGTAGGAGCAGCAGCACAACGCCAATGACCGGAGAGAATGGCCGAAGCCAGGAGACACTAACCGCTACACCTTCAATAATCAACATCATAGCCCAAATCGCTATTACGATTACGACAATCGTCGATAGGTGTAATCGTGAGATCATTTTCATCCAGACCGCATTAGCATGGTAGAAGATATACCGCCTAAATGTCCAGCTTCGTTCAACAGTCAAGTGGTTTTCGGGTAAAGCGGAACACGCTCGCATGTTCTAGATACGCGAACTGACACTACCTTGGAAAATTCCGGAAACGAACGTCTGATTCACAGCGATAGCCCCATTTTCTGCAGGTGGCCCTCGACCCTGGCACTGTATCTATTGACATCCCGCTCCAACTCATGAAGCGTTCGAGCATACCGCTCCTCCAGTTCCCCGATCCTTTCGGTAAGTTGCTGGGTAAGCCCCTGCGCAAATTCAAGAATCGAGGCGTGGATTGTTCCAAACCATTTGTCGTGGATCACAAGTGTCTTTATTTCTTCCTCGGTCAACGTTTGATACTGGGCTAATACCTTGTTATCCAACGCGGATTTACTGTCGTTTACAGCCTTGCTTGCCTTCGACTCTTCTTCCATCAGACCCATAAAGCGCGTCAGAATGTCTTGTTCTTCGTCGCTATCCGGCTCATCCCGGATTATCCTGAGCCGCATCGTCACCCCGGTCTTGGTGACTTTTCCTTTGTCATTGATTGCGTCCTGCAGCAACCCATCCTCGCCCGTGTGTTCTTCGACAAACTCAGACAGCTCGTTGACCGCAGTATCTTCAGCGGCTTGTAATGCGTCGATGTGCGCCTGATCGGTAGCGAAGTAGCGCGTGACGAGCAACGCCGGAGGAATCACATCCATCTTGTATTTCGTCCGCTTTATGGTCAAATCCGGGGTCTCATCGATCTTCCTTTCTTTGTCCTGAATTATCCCACGCGGTTTCGCGGCTTCGATCCAGCCATCTTGCGTGATGAGATATACATCGTCCTGCATGACTTCGTCCCAATAGTCTATCAATCGCTGATAAATGTCGTAAGTATCGATCAACGGCAAATTGGAGAAACCAGCGAGCAGGTCCTCTGACAACGCCCGGATGACATTTTCGGGATCGGAACCGTTTTCAATCCCCTTGAGACGTGGCTCCCAGGTTTTGCGCCAGCTGTCCATAATGTCCAACACCCGCTTCCAATACGACTTAAACTCCACATGATTCAGAATCGTCGCCTTCATTTGCTGCGTCTCGCCCCGTGCGTCACTATAGCCGGGACGGCCATTGGCCACAAACAACGTCCGACGCAATGAGGGAAAAACCTCCCAATAGGCGCCAAGTGCGTCGAGGTCCCGGTCCGGAATACCGCCGTGCAGGTGGGCGTCAAGATCGTGCAGATCCTCGGGGTCACTGGAATCGATATATCGCGGGATGTTAAGGTTGTAGTCGTTAGCTAGATTGCCAATCTCTGCTACAGGCACCATGCGGGAATATCGAGGCGACTCGATCTGCCTGTTGAACACATCGACAATCCGGTGGATGTCCTGTGCTCGCAGGCGATTCTTATTGCCATCCTTGAGGAATCCCCTGCTTGCATCGATCATAAAGATTCCCGTGCGAGCGTGAGCATTCTCCTTGTCGATAACAAGGATGCAGGCGGGAATTCCGGTTCCGTAAAACAAGTTGGCAGGCAGGCCGATGATACCCTTGATAAAGCCGCGTCGGATAAGGTTTTTTCGGATGTCTGCCTCCTTGTTGCCGCGGAACAACACACCGTGCGGGAGGATAATTGCACCCTTTCCGTTGCTCCTTAGCGACGCAATGAGATGCAATAGGAAGGCATAGTCACCATTCTTTGCCGGGGGGATGCCGTATACAAACCGCTCGTATTCGTCGTGTTCCGGATTAAGGCCGCTGGTCCAGGCCTTTGCCGAAAAGGGCGGATTCGCGACCGCGAAGTCGAACGTCTTGAGACTGTCGTCAGGGTTCTTGAAATAAGGTGAAGCCAGCGTGTTTCCTCGCCACAGTTCTGCAGTCGGATGGTCATGCAGAATCAGATTCATTCGTGCCAGCGCCCAGGTGGCGTTGTCCATCTCTTGTCCATAGATCGTGATGCCGCTCGGGGCCTCGTCCGCAGCCTTGAGCAGCAACGAGCCGGAGCCGCAGGTAGGATCGTAGATGGTCTGGTCCTGGCGGGTGTCCGGTCCGATGCCGATCACTTTCGCCATGATGCGGGACACCTCGGCTGGAGTGTAAAATTGCCCTTTGCTCTTGCCAGACTCGGTGGCGAAATGCATCATCAGGTACTCGTACGCGTCGCCGAGCAGATCATCGCCTCCGCCGCGGTTGGACCGAAAGTCCAGACCGTCGAAGATCGCTACCAGTTTCGACAGTCGGTCCTGCATTTCCTTTCCCGAACCGAGCTTACTCTCGTCGTTGAAGTCGGCCTGATCGATAACCCCCTTTAGATCGTTTGCCTCGGCGAGTCTTCCAATGATCTTGTTTATCTTGTCTCCGATCTCCTTGTCACCTCTCAACGCCACCATGTCCGCAAAGCCGCCGTCTGGAGGAACTTCGATAAGCGCGTTGGGGTCGGCGGCGTGTCTGTCAGAGACATATTTCATAAAAAGAAGGGTCAGGATGTAGTCTTTGTACTGAGACGCGTCCATGCCGCCACGTAACTCGTCGCAGCTTTGCCATAGCGATGAATAGAGTTGGGATTTCTTTATTGCCATTGTTCATTCCAATCCGAGAGTCACTGCTGTCCAATGTAGTTTGGAAAAGACGATCCTGGATGTGTTAGTACCTGGTTTTTCTGAAAGTCGTTTTGTAGTGCCAATGCAGGTCACGTTCTTTCGGCCACGGCTGTCCAAGACAGGAACCGATTCGGGAGCGGAGTCGTTAGCGTTCCCGGGAGTGTGGGCATCCTGCTCTCGACGGGAATAGGGGTAGGTGACGCAAAGTTCGAGGGCAGGATGCCCTCGCTCCGTTTACGGGTGGATCATGTCGTGACGGCGGGCGGATTGCCATCGGTCGCAGGGCGTTCGTGTCCGGTGCAGCGTCTTCGGAGTTTTGCCAGGTTCTGCGTTCACCGAAAGTGAAGAATTCCAGGCCCGATCATCGCCTGAAAACCCCTCAATCAAACACCAGCACCGTTCGCGCCACTTTCCCCTGGACCATGTCCTCGAACGCCTCGTTGATCTCATCCAGCGGACGGAAGCGGGAAATCAGCTCGTCCAGCTTGACCTTACCCTGACGGTACAGATCCAGAATCCACAGGAAATCCACGCGGGCGCGGGCGGCGCCGTGCCACGAACCCATCACGGCGCGGTCGCGCAACAGATCCTCGCCGTCTACGGAAATGTCCTGGCCGGTGGGCTGCACCCCCACCACCACCGCGGTTCCGCTCGTGCGAACCGATGAAAATGCCTGCTTCACCAGCGCCGGGAATCCGACGACTTCGAAGGCATAGTCCGCACCGCCCCCGGTAATATCCAGAATCCGCTGAACGGGGTCCTCCCTCTCCGCATTGACGAAATGCGTGGCGCCGAACTGTTCGGCCAGTTCCAGCTTGTACGGCACCCTGTCAACGGCGATGATCTTTCCCGCCGATGCGAGCACGCCGCCCTGGATGACGTTGAGCCCCACGCCCCCGCAGCCGAACACGGCCATCGTGGCGCCCGCTTCCACCTGCGCGCGATTCACCACGGCGCCGATTCCGGTAATGACCGCGCAGCTGATCAGACACGCCTTGCGAAGATCCGTGTCATCCGGCACCCTGACGCAGGCATCGGCCGATACGATGGTCTGTTCGGTATAGGTGGGTCTGTTGTGAAAATAGACGGTCCCGTTCCTGGAGATGCGACCCGGTATTTCGCCCTGATGTGTTTCGCAAAGCGCGGGGCTTCCCTGGCTGCAATTGCGGCAGTGGCCGCACATTGCATCCAGAGACAGGATGATCCTGTCGCCGCATCCAACGCTGGTCACACCCGGGCCGACTTCACGGACGACCCCGGCGCCCTCGTGTCCCATAACCCAGGGAAGCGCACGAGGCGCGACATGCCCGTCAACGAAGTGATAGTCGCTGCGGCAAA
Organism: uncultured bacterium; assembly: GCA_964551635.1. Classification (GTDB taxonomy): domain Bacteria; phylum Latescibacterota; class UBA2968; order UBA2968; genus JAAXHE01. Next base: position 28,156 of record CAZKDZ010000203.1, read on the forward strand.
CCCCCGCGCCGACGATATCCAGAAGCACTTCGCCCTCCCGGGGAGGCGCGATATCGACGTTTTCGACAGAGACGCGTGTCAGCGGTTTGTGGAGAACGGCTGCTTTCATATCTGTCTCTCTACGTTAATGGCGTTGGAAAACAAGCTGAAATGGATTGAGAGTCGGGTTGATCTCAGGGTGATTCCGGAAGGGTCAACCCGTCTCGATGCCGAGTCGGGCAAAGACGTCCGACCACCGTTTCGCGTGTGTGTCGTGGGTGTGCAGGGGCCGGAATCCTGCGGAGAGATAGCTCTTGATGGCCGGGACGCGCCAGTCGTCGGTCAGCAGGTGGGCCTGGCGATAGCCCAGATCTTTGAGCCTGTGGAGTACGGCCGCGTTCACAAGGTGTCCCAGGCCTTTTCCGCGCTGGTTCTCGAGTACGGCAACCATATGCACATCACCCACGATACGTTCGGTCAGGTCGCTGCTCCAGGCGCACGCGGAACCCACAAGCCGGGAATCCAGCGTCGCAAAAAAGAGGTTGTGTGGGTGAAACCGCGGATCGTTAACGAGTTTCTCACGACACAGTTCAGGCGTCCAGTCCCGTCCCACATTGCCTTCCATGATTGCGCACCATCCTGCTTCGTCGCCGGAACGGTAGGTTCGCAGACCATACCCTTCGGGGATCCGGATTTCCGGCAGGTCCTGCAGCGTATCCCTCTGCATTTCCAGCTGGGGCGACGGCGGCGGCGGTGGCTTGGCGTTCAAAAAGGAAAATATCCGGCGAAACATCTCGAGTAACCCGTCAGGCTGTCGAATTCTGGTGTCTGCGGACGTGAATCGGGGAATCCATGTCCAACCCGGTACGTCACGAAAATATGAGCGACATTGCGGGCCGTGTCAACAGATATTCATCCAACCGCGGCCTGATCCGGCCGCGCGGATTCTCCATTGGTACGGGAATGCCCGAAAGACCGATCCTTGCCCTCGTGAACAGGCCTTGCCGGGACTTCGGGAATACCTTGACTTTTGGTACCCCGTGTGATATACTTTCACCGCCGAAAAGCGGTCATTGGAACGAATGCCGGTCTGGGTCCGCTTTTTGGGTGCAGTCTTTCAATTCCCGGTGAGTTTCCAAGCGCGAGCGAAAAAGTAACGGGCAAGATGCTGGTCGATTATCTTCCGATTGTTATTCTGATGGCAGTGGCCGTCGGGTTTGCGGCCGTCAGTTTAATCATTACGCATCTGTTCGGACCCCGCCGTCCCAACCCGGTGAAATTGTCGCCGTACGAGTCGGGCGTTCCTCCCGTGGGCGACGCCAGGCTGCGGTTTTCCGTCAAGTTCTACGTTGTAGCGATGCTGTTTATCGTCTTCGATATCGAAGTCGTTTTTCTATACCCCTGGGCCGTTGTCTTTAAGGATCTGCTGGCTCAGGGGAGCTTTGTTTTTACGGAAATGGCAGTGTTCCTCGGGGTCCTGGTTCTCGGTCTCGCGTATGTCTGGCGGAAGGGCGGGCTGGATTGGGACTGAGATCGGCAACGACCTGAGAACACACTTTCAACGACTGGCAATGATTGGGCCAACGCATGCCCCTGGAAGAGAAGAACGGCACACCGGTTGCGGACACGGCGGTTGAAAGCCCGACTTCGAAGAAGCTGGAGGAACGGTTCGGCGAAGACGTTCTGGAGGTTTCCGGGTCCGGCGGGGACTGGGCGGCGGTTTGCGAGGGGGACCGGGCGCTGGATATCCTGGCGTTCCTCAGGGACGATCCTGACCTTTCCTACGACCGTCTGTCGGACGTGACGGCGGTCGACTATTCCGAATATCCGGGACCGCATCCGGGAGCCCGGTTCAACGTGGTCTACCACCTGTATTCCCACCCTCACAACCACCGGTTCAGGCTCAGGGCGAAGGTAGACGATGAAACCTGCAGCATCCCGTCGGCGTGCGGTTTGTGGAAGGGGGCCGAATGGCCGGAGCGGGAAACCTACGATATGTTCGGAATCCGGTTCGAGGGACATCCGGATCTGCGTCGCATATTGATGCCGGTGAATTTCAGGTACCATCCCCTGAGGAAAGATTACCCGGTAAACGGACGCGGAGAGAGGGACGTCATCGCGCCGGAGGATCCGGGGTTCGAGGGCAATCCGTTCGAGGGCGATGACTCACCCGACAGCGATCCGCTGGCGTCGGAACGGATGGTCCTTAACCTTGGCCCCCAGCATCCGGCAACCCACGGTACGCTGCGGCTCACGCTCGAACTGGACGGCGAGCGCATCTCCAGGTGCCTTCCCGACATCGGCTATCTGCATACCGGATTTGAAAAGCTGGGGGAACACCATACATACAACCAGTGGGTCACGGTGACCGACCGGATGAACTATCTTTCACCGTTGTGCAACAACATCGGTTTTGCAATGACGGTGGAAAGACTGATGGGCCTGGAGGTGCCGCCGCGCGCCACGGTAATTCGCGTCGTCCTTTCGGAACTGTCGCGCATCGCGGACCATATGGTATGGCTGGGCACCCACGCGCTTGATATCGGCGCAATGACGGTGTTCCTGTACACCTTTGAACAGCGCGAACGCCTGTACGATATCTTCGAGGCCGTCACCGGTACCCGTTTGACCACGAGTTACACTCGAGTGGGAGGGCTGGGATGGGACGTGCCCGACAATTTCCACGAACTGGTTACGGATTTCACGGCGCAATTCCCCAGGGCGGCAGGGGAGGTGGACAGGCTGTTGACCCGGAACAGGATCTGGATCGACCGTACCAAGGGTATCGGAGTGATTTCCTCCGAAGACGCCATCGCGTGGAACCTGACCGGACCGATGGCCCGCGGATCGGGCGTGAACTACGACTTGCGGAAGGCCGAGCCCTATCTGGGTTACGAGGAATATGACTTTGACGTTCCCGTGGGCGAAAAGGGTGACGTCTACGACCGCTACCTGGTCCGGATGGAGGAATTGAACCAGAGCATCCGGATCATCGAACAGGCGGTGAACAATCTGCCCGGGGGCACCGTCAAGGTCGACGACGCCAAGATCATTCTTCCCGAAAAAGACGATGTGTATACCGGGATGGAATCGCTGATCCACCACTTCAAGGTGACGATGGACCATCACGGGATCGCGCCGCCGCCCGGAGAGATTTACGTGGCTACGGAGAGTCCCAACGGGGAATTGGGCTTCTATATTGTCAGCGACGGAAGCGGGGCCGCTTACCGGCTTCGTGTCAGGCCCCCGTCGTTCATGAATTACCAGTGTTTTCCGCAATTGGCGCACGGACATATGGTTGCAGACGTTGTGGCCATTCTGGGAAGCATAAATGTCATCGCGGGAGAGTTGGACCGGTGAGTTGCCCGACCGCGGTGCGATATGATTAATCTTGACTCAGCAAAAACCGCAACGCGGCACCACGACGAAACTCTCCGAGACGCCCCGAAATGGACGTAAGGAAGGACACATTTTGGTTCACGTTCAGTAACCTGGTGTATCCTGGAAATCCGCAGTTTAATCGCCTCTAACGAGTTGCATATATTCGATTTAACGTCCACGAAGACGTACGAATCCAGGTTGACACGGATCCTTTGAAATGGCGATCGCCCTGTCTGAACAGACGCGGAAGAAGTGTGAGGAGATCATCACCCACTATCCGCCGGAGTGGCGCAAGGCGGCAATCCTCCCGGTCCTGCACCTGGCGCAGAAGGAGTGGGGATATCTGTCTCTGGAAGGGCTGAGATACGTCGCGGACCTTCTGGAAATCCCGCCCGCCCATGCGGCCGGCGTGATGAGCTTCTATCCGATGTTCCACAAGGCGCCCGTGGGCAAATACGTCATCCATGTGTGCGGAACCCTGTCGTGTGCGCTGTGCGGGGCCGGAGAAATCACGAAGCACCTTAAGGAAAAGCTGAAAATCGACGTAGGCGAAACCACCGGGGACGGACGGTTCACGCTGGCCAAGGTGGAGTGCATCGCGGCCTGCGAGGGCGCGCCGGCGGTACTGATCAACGAGGATCTGCATCGCTGTGTGACGCGGGAAAAGCTGGACCGTCTGCTGGATCAATGCGCCTGAACCCTTGAAGCAGGACGGATATGCCGGAAGAATATAAAATCATCACCGAACTCTTCGGGATCGAAGGCCTCCGGAATATCGACGTATACCGGGCCCATGGCGGATATACGGCCATAGAGAAGGCCCTTGGAATGTCGCAGGACGAGGTGATCGACGAGGTGCGGGAGGCGGCGCTGGCGGGTCGGGGAGGCGCGTGGTTTCCGGCCGGCGTCAAATGGGGCTTCATGCCGAAAGAACCCGATGTGCCCAGCTATCTCTGCGTAAATGCCGACGAGAGCGAACCGGGCACATTCAAGGACCGGCACCTGATGGAGCAGAATCCGCATCAGATGCTGGAAGGCACCATCATCGCCTCGTACTCGATGCGGGTGAGCGTGGCATACGTCTATATCCGCGGCGAAATGTTCGAGGCGAGGACGATCGTGGAACGTGCGATTGCCGAGGCGCGTTCGGCTGGATACATCGGCCGTAACATTCTTGGATCCGGCTACGATCTTGAAGTCTACATCCATCCCGGCGCCGGGGCTTACATCTGCGGCGAGGAAATGGGCCTGATCCAGTCTCTGAACGGCAACCGCGCCGAGCCGCGTTCGAAGCCTCCGTTTCCCGCCCAGCAGGGTGTTTTCGAACGGCCCACCACGGTGAACAACGTCCAGACGCTCTCCTATGTACCCCATATCCTGAACCGCGGCGCGGACTGGTTCAAGGGAATCGGCAGCGAAAGGTTTCCCGGTACGTTCATTTTCTGTGTCAGTGGGCATGTGAACAGGCCTGGGATGTTCGAGCTGGAAACCGGTTCGGTCACGATGCGCCAGATCGTGGAGGATTTCGCGGGCGGCGTGCGGGACGGACGTGAACTGAAAGCCGTGATTCCGGGCGGGGCCTCAACGCCTCCAATGACGCCCGACCAGATAGATATCGTGATGGATCCGGCGAATTTTCTCGCGCCTGGCGGCGGCGACTTCCAGGGCATGTTCGGCACGGGCGGGATTATCGTGATGGACGATACAACCTGCATGGTAGACGCGTTGTTGAATTTCATGGTCTTCTTCGCGCATGAGTCCTGCGGTCAGTGCACGCCGTGCCGTGAGGGATGTCCCTGGGCGCGAGACATCGTGTCGAGAATAGAAAAGGGTCAGGGGAAGCCGGGCGACCTGGATACCCTGCTCGACGTCGCCCATAACGTCGGGCCGTTTTTGTGCCCGCCTTCAAGGCTGACAACCATCTGCGGTTTCGGCGGGGCGTTTGCGAATCCGATCCACGGATTCGTACACACGTTCCGCAGCGAATTCGAGGCCCACATCGAAGAAGGACGATGCCCCATACGTCAGGACAAATCCATCCGGGTTCCGGGGTAGACAACAATGTCGACATTCAGCATAGACGGCAGTGAAATAGAGATCGTTCCAGGAAAGAACGTACTCCAGACGGCGATCGACAACGGAATATACGTTCCCCATTACTGTTACCACCCGGGGCTGAGCGCGCCGGCAAACTGCCGGATGTGCCTTGTGGAGATGGAGGTGGGCGGTCGACGCAGCCTCGGGCCTTCCTGCTCCGCCATGCCCGCCGAGGGTATGGTTGTGGATACTCAGTCCGACGTCGTCAAGGAAAACCAGAATGCCGTGATGGAATTCCTGCTGGTGAACCATCCGCTGGACTGTCCCGTGTGCGATCAGTCGGGAGAGTGCGAACTGCAGGATTACAGCTACACCTACGGATCCGACAGAAGCCGGTTTCACGAGAAGAAGCTGGTGCAGCCCAAGAAAGACGTTGGCCGGCACGTGCTGCTGTATTCCGACCGGTGCATCCGGTGTACCCGCTGTATCCGGTTCTGCGACGAGGTTTCCGGAACGGGCGAACTGGGATACTTCAACAGGGGCGTCTATAACGAGATCGACGTCTTTCCCGGGGAGCGGATGGACAATCGCCTGTCCGGCAATACGGTGGACATCTGCCCGGTAGGCGCGCTCCTGGACAAGTCGTTCCTTTTCAAACAGCGCGTATGGTTTCTGAAGTCGGTTGACACCATCTGCCCCGGATGCAGCGCGGGATGCAACATCCGGGCCGATTACAACAACGAACGGATCTACCGGCTCGTGCCGCGTCAGAATCCGGACGTGAACGAATACTGGATGTGTGACGACGGCCGCCACGGGTGGGGCTACGTGCATGGTGAGGACCGCCTGCTGTTTCCGATGACGGGAAGAGGCGAGGAGCAGGAACTCTCGCTGTGGGAGGTCGCACTGGAGGCGGCAAGGGCGGGGTTCGAGCGCATTCGGACGGAATATGGCGACAGCGCCGTAGCGGGAATTGCATCGGCCTGCCTGACCAACGAAGAGCATTATCTGTTCGGCAGTCTCTTCCGAAACGGCCTGTCTGGCGGCCCGGTCGCGGTTCGCAGCCGGGTCAGCGACGAAGGCGACGTGGTGTTCAAGGGCGGATTCACCATCCGCGCGGACAAATCTCCGAATGCACGAGGCGCGCGGACCGTTCTCGAGGGTCTCGGGTTGACACTGACGGAGACCTCCGAAATCTGGCGCGGCGTGGCCGATGGCCGGATTCGGGGACTCTACCTGGTGGGCGGCGACCCGCAGGAGTCGCTGTCCGATGAGGAACAGGCGGCTCTCGCGTCCCTGGATTTCCTGATCGTTCAGGATGTTCAGTCCCGCACCTGGACGTCGATGGCGGACGTGGTTCTTCCGGGCGCTGCCTTTATCGAGAAAGAAGGGACCTTCACGAATGTCGACGGACGGGTGCAGCGGTTACGACAGGGGCTGGCGCCCGTGGGCGACGCACGGCCGGATTGGGAGATCCTGCGGGACGTCAACCGGCTGACGGGGGGCGAGGCCCCGTACTCCGCGGTCGAAGACGTCATGGCCGACTTGTCGAATGCCATCGCGGCCTTTAAAGGGATCAACTACGACCTTGTCGGTGACGGGGGCCGGCCGCTCGTTGAGATCGAGGCAGCCGGAACGGAACACTAGGCAGCCCGGAAGGAACACCAGGCGCGCTAATGGATTTTGCCATTGAGAGTACGGTCAAGATCGTTGTGGTATTCGGCGGGCTCATGGGTGCGGTTGCCTATCTCGTACTGGCGGAGCGGAAGATCAGCGCATATATACAGAACCGTCTGGGTCCGAACCGCGTTGGGCCATGGGGACTGCTCCAGCCGATTGCCGACGGTCTCAAGTTTCTCTTCAAGGAAGATGTAATTCCCCGGCACGTGAATCGCTTCGTCTACCTGGCCGCTCCACCCGCCATTCTCGTCCCCGCGCTCATGGGTTTTGCCATCGTGCCGTTTGGAGATTCCATTACCCTCTGGGGACGGGAGATCCGGCTGCAGATCGCCGATGTGAATATCGGCATTCTCTACCTCCTGGCACTGGCGTCGCTTGGGGTCTACGGGGTTGTGCTTGGCGGATGGGCGTCCAACAACAAGTATGCCCTTCTGGGCGGGCTGCGCGCGTCCGCCCAGATGATCAGCTACGAACTGGCGCTGGGGCTGTCGCTCATCGGCGTGCTGATGGCCGCGGGAACATTGCAGCTGGATGAAATCGTGAGGCAGCAGTCGGAACGGACGCTGCTCGGATTTCTGCCCGGATGGAACGTATTTGCGCAGCCGCTCGGGTTCGTGCTGTTCACCGCGGCTGCATTCGCCGAAAGCAACCGTCTGCCGTTCGATCTTCCGGAGTCCGAACAGGAACTGGTGGCCGGTTACCACGCCGAGTACAGCAGTATGAAGTTCGCCATGTTCTTCATGGCCGAGTACGCCCACATGATCACGGCGTCGGCCGTAATCGCCACGCTTTTCTTCGGCGGCTGGCATATGCCATGGCTTGTGGACCCCGGAAGTACCTCGATCGGCGCAAGTCTGCTCAAGGTACTTGCGTTTCTGGTCAAGACCGGATTCTTCATGTTTCTGTTCCTCTGGGTGCGCTGGACCCTTCCGCGTTTTCGATACGATCAGGTGATGTGGCTCGGTTGGAAGGTCCTGCTGCCGCTGGCGCTTCTGAACGTGTTCCTAACCGGTCTGTATCTGACGCTTACGAGCTGAGGCGCGACGACCCGCGGGAGGGATAATGGAGCAGACCTTCTTCTACGTATTTGCCGCAACCGCGCTGGTTGCGGCCGTACTCCTCGTCGCGTTTCGCAATCCGGTTTACAGCGCCCTGTCTCTGGTGGCCGCGTTCTTCGCCCTGGCAGGGCTTTTTGTCTTGCTGAATGCGTATTTCCTGGCGGCGGTCCAGATTATCGTGTATGCCGGCGCGATCATGGTACTCTTCCTGTTCGTGATCATGCTACTGAACCTTGGTCATTCCGACACGCTCGAGCGTGTCGCGGGCAAATATCGGCGTGTCGCCGTCGTCCTGCTGGCCGCGGCACTGGTTGCGCAACTGGGCTTCATGGCGGGTCGGCGATGGGTCGGTCCGCCAGCGTCCGGTGACGCGCCTTTGTTTACCGACAATATCAATGTTATCGGCAAGATGCTGTATACCAGATATCTGTTTCCTTTTGAGGTGGTTTCCCTGATTCTGCTGGTTGCCCTGATCGGAGTGATGGTCATGGTCAAAGGGGATCGCGGGAGCGGAGAAAACCAAACCCGGTAGGCGACGTGTCGACCGGACGCGAAAACCCGACCGTTTTTCGTTTTCGCGGCGAATTCATGCTGGACACTTACCTGTGAGATCGAAATGGCCGTTCCGGTTTCCTATTACCTGATACTGAGTGCGATGCTTTTCGCCATCGGCGTGACGGGTGTGCTGATTCGCCGCAATGCGATCGTGATCTTCATGTGTATCGAACTGATGCTGAACGCGGTCAATCTGCTGTTCGTGACGATGGCGCGTTATATGGGGTCCGGTTCCGGGCAGGTTTTCGTGTTTTTCGTGATGGCGGTGTCCGCCGCCGAGGTGGCGGTCGGACTGGCAATTATCATTTCGCTTTACAGGAACAGGCAGACATTGGACGTGGGTGAGGTGAATCTGTTGAAATGGTAGGCGGCGTGGGAATCCGGGGCGATGCGTTTTTTCCTTCTGATATGAATGGGCTTTAAATGTTGACCGTAGTGATTCTGATCATTCTCTTTCCGCTCGCCGGCGCGGCCGTTAACGGTCTGTTCGGGTACCGGCTGCGTGAGGCGTCCGGATACATCGGCGCCGCGGCTGTGGGTCTGTCGTGGGTACTGTCTCTGCGCGTCCTGTTCTGGGTGATGGGCGGCGGAGAATTGAACGAAGACGTGTACGCGTGGATTGCGGCGGGGTCGTTCAAGGCCTCGGTGGGATTCCAGGTCGATGCCCTGTCGACGATCATGATCGTGACGGTTACGACAATCTCATTTCTGATTCACGTGTATTCCTTCGGGTATATGCGCAATGACCCGGGGTTTGCCAGATTCTTCGCCTATCTCAACCTGTTCGTGTTCTCGATGCTGGTTCTGGTACTCGCGAACAACTATCTGCTGATGTTCGTGGGTTGGGAAGGCGTCGGATTGTGTTCCTATCTCCTCATCGGCTTCTGGTACGAGCGGAAGTCCGCTTCAGACGCGGGCAAGAAGGCGTTCATCGTCAACCGGATCGGGGATTTCGGTTTCCTGCTTGGCATCTTTCTGATGGCGAGTTACCTGGGTACGGTACAGTACGCAGAGGTATTCGAAAAGGCGCCCCTGATGTTGTCCACGGGGGTTGCAACGGCGATTGCGCTGCTGCTCTTTCTGGGCGCCTGCGGCAAGTCTGCGCAGTTTCCGCTTTACGTCTGGCTGCCCGACGCGATGGAAGGCCCCACGCCCGTCAGTTCATTGATCCATGCGGCCACGATGGTCACGGCGGGGGTCTACATGGTGGCCCGTTCGAATGTGCTGTACACGCTCGCGCCCACCGCCGGGGCCGTTGTGGCCTGGATTGGCGTCGCCACGGCGCTGCTGGCCGCGACCATCGCGCTGGTGAATACCGATATCAAACGCGTACTGGCCTATTCAACGGTCAGCCAGTTGGGATACATGTTCATTGGCGTGGGAGTTGGCGCATATACGGCCGGAATCTTCCACCTGTTCACGCACGCGTTCTTCAAGGGATTGATGTTTCTGGCTGCCGGCAGTGTGATGCACGCGATGCAGGACGAACAGGATATGCGGAAGATGGGGGGGCTGCTGGGCAGGATGCGGATTACAGGCATTACGTTCTGGATAGGCGCACTCGCCATCGCGGGAATTCCGCCGCTGGCCGGTTTCTGGAGCAAGGACGAAATCCTGGTGAGTGCCTACCGCTCCGGAAACGTGGCAATCTGGGCTCTGGGCGTCCTGGGTGCGGTCCTTACCGCGTTTTACATGTTTCGGCTGATCCTGATGACTTTTCATGGACAACCCCGGGACCAGCGCCTGTACGACCACGCTCACGAGTCGCCGGCGAGCATGACCGTCCCGCTGGTGTTTCTGGCGCTGGGATCGGCAGTCGTGGGCTTCGTGGGCGTGCCGCCGGGGCAGGGCTGGATCGATGCGTTCCTGAGCGAAACGGCCGGCGCGGCCCACCATGAGGTATCCGGAGGATTGTCGGGCGGAATGCTGGTGGGGATTTCCGTCCTTGCGGGGCTTTTGGGAATCGGGTTCGCATACCGGATGCACAGAGCAGGCCGGCTGGGAGCGGCATCCTCCAACGCCGTTCACGGTCTGCTGATACGCAAGTGGTACGTCGACGAGATTTATCATGTACTCATCGTCCGGCCGATTCATCGGGTTTCGCTGGTACTGGCGCGGGTTCTGGATGCAATCGTGGTGGACGGGACCGCGAACGGGCTGGGTCTGCTGGTGAAGGGCGCAGGCTGGGTCGTTACCCGCTTTCAGTCCGGCAACGCGCCTACGTATGCGCTCTGGATGGTGATTGGCGTGGTCGCGGTGATCTACTACGTCTCGGGGAACTGAACCTATGCCCGGACTCCTTACAGGCCTGATCTTTGTACCATTGATTGGCGGCGTGCTGGTCCTGCTGTTTGGCCGAGGCCGGGACGGATTCAGCCGCGTGTTCGCTCTGGCAGTGGCATCTGTGAATTTGCTGCTGTCCTTTTTGTTGTACGCCGATTTCAGAGCAGGCGTTTCCGGGTTGCAGTTTGTGGAAAAGGTAGAGTGGGTGGGCCGGTTCGGCATCTCGTATTTCGTGGGAATCGATGGAATCAGTCTGCTGCTGGTACTCGTGACCACGCTGCTCACGTTCCTGGCGATTCTCGCCTCCTGGTCGTCAATAACGTCCCGTGTGCGCGAGTACATGGCGTCCATGCTTCTGCTGGAAACCGGGATGGTGGGGGTGTTCTGTGCCCTGGACCTGTTCCTCTTCTACGTGTTCTGGGAGGCCATGCTGATCCCGATGATTCTGTTGATCGGCGTCTGGGGCGGTGAACGGCGGATCTACGCTGCGGTGAAGTTCGTGCTGTTTACGCTGGCGGGCAGCCTGTTGATGCTCGTGGCGATCGTCTATCTCGGTCTCCAGTTCGGTACATTCGATCTGATGATCCTTCAGAAGATGACCTATCTGCACCCGCAACAGCACTGGCTCTTCCTGGCGTTCTTCCTGAGTTTCGCCATCAAGGTCCCGCTGTTTCCGCTACATACGTGGTTGCCGGACGCGCACGTCGAGGCGCCAACGGCCGGCAGCGTCATCCTGGCGGGGGTCCTGCTCAAGATGGGAACATACGGGCTGATCCGGTTCTGCCTGCCGCTGTTTCCTCTGGCCGCGCTGTACTTCACCCCTTACATCATGGCGCTCTCCGCGGTCGGCATCGTGTACGGCGCCCTGGTTGCGATGGTGCAGACGGATATCAAGAAGCTGGTGGCCTATTCGAGTGTGAGCCACCTGGGCTTCGTGGTCCTGGGTATTTTTGCCATGAACGCCCAGGGAATGCAGGGTGGAATCATCCAGATGGTGAACCACGGACTGTCCACGGGGGCGCTGTTTCTGATTGTGGGCATGATATACGAACGCCGGCATACCCGGCTGATCGCCGATTTTGGCGGACTGGCCAAATCCATACCGGTATTCGCCACCTTCTTTTTGATTACGACGCTTTCCTCCATCGGACTTCCCGGGCTGAACGGATTTGTGGGCGAGTTTCTGATCCTTCTCGGGACCTTCAAGGCAAGTATGGTTTATGGCATCATCGCCACGTCGGGTGTCGTCCTTGCCGCCGTGTACATGCTGTGGATGTTTCAGCGGGTGGTTTGGGGAGATATAAAGGACGAACGCAACCGGAAGCTGCCGGACCTGTCCATGCGTGAGTGGCTCATCCTGACGCCGCTGGTGGCGCTGATGTTCTGGATTGGCGTGTACCCGGGCGCGCTCCTGAAGAAAACCGAACTGTCCGCGAAGCTTGTGATAGAACAGGTGCGGATCCGGCAGATCGAAAGCCTGAACGAACTCTTCGCGACGGTGCGAAAAGATGAGAAGATCAGATAGACTGAATCTGAAGTCGCGTGCGTTCGGCCGTTGCGCGGTGTGGCATGGAGGAAACCGGGTTTGAGAGTTCTGCTGAGTCTCGTCGTAATGTTGATCGGCGTCTGGCTCCTCTGGTCGGGCCGCTATTCGATCGAACATACCTATGTTTTCGTGCTGGGAATCGTCTCCTGCCTGGCGGTGGCAGGCATTGTCAGGCGGATGGGTATTGTCGATTCCGAGGGGCATCCCATCCATCTGGCAGTACGCGCAATCCTGTACGTTCCGTGGTTGCTGCTTGCTATTGTACGGTCCAATATCGACGTGGCATTGCGAGTCCTGAACCCGCGCCTGCCGGTCACCCCCACAATGATCCGTACCAGGGCCAGCCAGAAAACCGCGCTGGGAAGGGTCATCTACGCCAACTCGATAACGCTCACTCCAGGGACGGTGTCGGTGGACGTGGAAGACGATCTTGTTCTGGTCCATGCGCTGTCGCAAGAGAGCGCGGAGGAACTCGCTGACGGCGAGATGGACCGGCGCGTCCGGGCCGTGGAGGGAGGATCCTGATGTTTGCGGCGGCGATGGCGGCGATTCTGATCACGATGGTTCTCGCTCTGATTCGAGCGTTTGCGGGGCCGACGGTTTACGACCGTATCCTCGCCGCGAACATGTTCGGCACCAAGATGATTCTCCTGATCGCGGTGCTTGGGTTTCTCACCGGCAGACCGGATTTTCTTGACCTTGCGCTGATTTACGTACTGTTGAACTTCATCGGAACATTCGCCGTGCTCAAGTTCGTTCAGTACGGCGGTTTCGGGTCGGCTGACGGTTAGAAGTTGTATTAAAATTCCCGGTGAGTCCCGAGCGGGAGCGAAAATGTGTCGGTCAAGGCGGGCAAATTCGCCCATATTTGTCTATACGGGTGGATTTGACCAACGCAGACCGACGCGTTTGCAGCCGCGCGAAGACCGCTGGGGGTTTTAATACAGCTTCTTAGAATGGAGAGTCCGCCAAATGATGATCATCGACGTCGCCAGTTGGGCATGTCTGCTTCTGGGATCGTTCTTCTGCATCGTGGGCGGTATCGGGCTGCTCAGACTTCCCGATTTCTACAGCCGCATGCACGGCGCCGGAATTACCGATACGATGGGCGCCGGGCTTTTGCTCGCCGGACTGATGCTGCAGGGCGGACTCAGCATGGTTAGCGTCAAACTGTTTCTGATCCTCCTGCTGATTTTCCTGACCGGCCCCGCATCGACGCATGCGGTAGCAAAGGCCGCCTTCACCTCCGGGTTGAAGCCTCTGGATAACCGCCACCCATGATCGAACTCATAGACATCGTTCTGCTGGCTTTCCTGGTCGCCACCGCCGTCGCCGTCGTTCTCATCCGCAACCTGCTCGCCTCCGTGATCCTGGCCGGCATCTTCAGCCTGCTTTCCGCGGGGTTGTTTACCGTGATGGACGCCGTCGACGTGGCTTTTACCGAAGCCGCCGTGGGAGCGGGCATCTCCACCGTATTGCTGCTGGGCACACTGGCGCTGACAACGCGTGTGGAGAGGAGACCCTCCCGGGTGTCGCCGCTTCCCCTTCTCGTGGTCCTGGCGACCGGGGCGGTCCTGATCTACGGAACGCTGGACATGCCGCGTTTCGGCGACGCCGGGGCGCCGGTACACACCCATATCGCGCCGGAATATCTCAAGGATTCGGTGCCGCACGTCGATGGTCCGGCGCAGCGCGTCGACGTTGAGAATATCGTAACTTCCGTCCTTGCCAGCTACAGAGGATACGATACGCTTGGAGAGACCACGGTGATCTTTTGCGCGGGTATCGGGGTATTGCTGCTGCTGAAGGGCTCCCGGCCGGGTCGCGGCCGGGAGGAGGAAGGCCGGTGAAACATCAGATCATACCCAGGGTCATCGCCAAGCTGTTCATACCGCTGATCCTTCTGTTTGCGCTATACGTCCAGTTTCACGGCGATTTCGGGCCCGGTGGCGGGTTTCAGGCGGGTGTGATCTTTGCGGCGGCGTTTGTGCTGTACACGCTGATTTTCGGCCTGGACGAAGCGAAGCGCGTGGCCAGGCCCTCCGTCGTGGAAATCGTCATTGCCCTGGGCCTGCTCCTGTATGCCGTCACGGGGGTCGCGGGGATATTGAAGGGCGGCCGCTACCTGGACTACGGCGTGCTGGGATCGGATCCGGTGGGCGGCCAGCATCTGGGGATTCTGGTGATCGAACTGGGCGTGGGTATCACCGTGGCTTCGGTGATCATCGGAGTCTTCTTCGCCTTTGTCGGCAGGGCACGATCATGACCGCGTTACCGGGTTTATATAACTATTGGATCGTCATCGTCCTGATGATGATCGGGTTCTACGCGGTGATCGCAAGCGGCAACCTGGTCAAGAAACTGATCGGCCTGAATATCTTTCAGACCTCGGTATTCCTGTTTTACATCACCCTGGGCAAGGTCTCCGGCGGAAGTGCGCCGATCATCGCGGAGGGGGTACGAAGCTACTCGAACCCACTGCCGCACGTGCTCATTCTCACCGCGATCGTGGTGGGCATCGCCACGACGTCTCTCGGGTTGGCGCTCGTGGTACGTATACAGGAAGCTTACGGCACAATAGAAGAACAGGAAATCTACGGTCAGGGTGAGGAGGCGCCCTGATGTCCGTCCATCTGCCCGCTCTGCAGATCGTGGTACCGCTCATTGCCGCGCCGGTCTGCCTTCTACTGAGGCGAAGGATGCTGGCCTGGGCCTTTGCCGCGGCTGTCGCATGGACGGCGTTGGGCATCGCCGCGCTGCTGCTCATAAGGGTCCTGGATGCCGGCACGATCTCGTACGCGCTCGGAAGCTGGAGCGCCCCCTGGGGAATCGAGTATCGGATCGATGCGGTCAATGCTTTCGTATTGCTCCTGGTGGCATCCATAGGCGCCGTCGTACTCGTTTACGCGCCTCAAAGCGCGGCCCGGGAAATCCCGGAGGACCGTCACTATCTGTTCTACGCGGCGTATCTCACGTGCCTGACGGGCCTGCTGGGCATTGCCATTACGGGCGACGCGTTCAACCTGTTCGTCTTCATCGAGATCGCCTCTCTTTCAACCTACGCGCTGATCAGCCTTGGAAGAGACCGCCGCGCCCTGACGGCCGCATACCAGTACCTGGTGATGGGCACCGTCGGGGCGACGTTTATCCTGATCGGAGTGGGGCTCCTGTATATGGCGACGGGGACCCTGAACATGGCGGACCTCGCGGTCCGTCTGGGTCCGGTCCTGGGTACCCGCACCGTGCTGGCGGCGTTCGCGTTCCTCAGCGTGGGCCTGTGCCTGAAACTGGCGCTGTTTCCCCTGCACATGTGGCTGCCCAACGCGTATTGCTATGCGCCATCGATGGTGACAGCCTTTCTTGCGGCAACGGCGACCAAAGTCTCCATCTATGTCCTCCTCCGGTTCATCTTCACCGTGTTCGGACCCCGATTCGCATTCGATACGATCGGGATCCAGGTTGTGCTGTTGCCGCTTTCGCTCCTGGGAATCTTCGCGGCCTCAACGGTGGCCATCTTCCAGACGAACATCAAGCGTATGCTCGCCTGGTCCAGCGTCGCACAGGTCGGATACATGATGCTGGGAGTCGGCCTTGTATCGGTCAGCGGCGCCGGTCCGGAGAACGGGTTCGGTCCGGGATCGCTGAACGGCCTGACAGCGGGAATCGTCCACCTCTTCAACCACGCGGTGATGAAAGGCGCGCTGTTCCTTGGCATGGGTTGTATCGCCCTCCGCGTGGGCTCCGTGCAACTGGATGACATGCACGGACTCGGACGCCGCATGCCGGTGACAATGGCCGCTCTCGTACTCGGAGGCCTCAGCCTGATCGGCGTGCCCCTCACTGTTGGCTTCATCAGCAAGTGGTATCTGGTTCTGGCCGCCCTGGAAAAGGGCTGGTGGCCGGTTGCGGTTCTGGTCCTGCTGGGCTCTCTGCTGGCGGTCGTCTACATATGGCGCGTGGTTGAAGTCGCCTACTTCCGCAAGCCCCCCGGTAAGGCCGGCGTTGACGAGGCGCCCCTGCTGATGCACATCCCGATGTGGATCCTGATTGCGGCCGCACTCTACTTCGGAATCTCGACATCCTTCACAGTCGGCGTCGCCCGGCAGGCCGCCGGATGGCTCATGGGTATCGCACCATGACCGCTTCGCATGCCACGCTGCTCGCAGTCGTGCTGCCACTGCTCGGCGCCCCGCTGATCGGTCTTCTGGGGCGCAGGCCCAATCTGCGGGAGGCGGCCACACTGGCCACCGGCGGCGCACTGTTTTTCGTGGTGCTTTCCCTGGTTCCGGATGTTCTGGCGGGTTCCAGACCCGGTTTGCAGATTCTCGAGGTGATGCCGGGTCTGGCGCTGGCGTTTGAAGTGGAACCGCTGGGCATGCTCTTCGGGTTGATCGCCTCCGGACTCTGGATTCTGACGTCTCTGTATTCCATCGGGTACATGCGCGGCCATCACGAATCCAACCAGACCGTTTTCTACGTCTACTTTGCGGTGGCCATTACAGGCGCCCTGGGCGTTGCATTCGCCCGGAATCTGTTCACGCTGTTTATCTTCTACGAAGTGCTCACCCTTTCCACCTATCCGCTGGTCACACACCATCGGACCGGGGAAGCGCTAAGGTCGGGCAGGATCTACATGGGGATACTGCTCGGAACCTCGGTCGGGCTGATGCTTCTGGCGGTGGTGTGGACGTGGCACCTGACGGGCACCCTGGAATTCGTACCCGGCGGAATCCTCGCGGGCAAGGCGAGTCCGGCCGTGGTGGGCGTACTGCTGGCGCTCTACGCGTTCGGGACCGGAAAAGCGGCGCTGATGCCTTTTCACAAATGGCTGCCCGCGGCGATGGTTGCGCCCACGCCCGTGAGCGCGCTGCTGCACGCTGTGGCCGTGGTCAAGGCGGGCGTATTTACGGTGATGAAGATTGTGGTCTACATCTTCGGCATCGACCTGCTTGCGGACACCGGCATGAGCTTCTGGCTGGCCTGCGTCGCCGCGGCAACCCTGCTTATCGCGTCCCTGGTAGCATTGACCAAAGACAATCTCAAGGCGCGTCTCGCCTATTCCACGGTCAGCCAGTTGTCCTACGTGGTACTCGGCGCGGCTCTTGCCAATTCCTGGGGAATTGTCGGTGGCTCCATGCATATTGCGATGCATGCCTTCGGAAAGATCACGCTGTTCTTCTGCGCCGGCGCAATCATGGTGGCCGCGCACAAGACGGAAATCAGCGACATGGCGGGTATCGGGAAGACGATGCCGATTACGATGTTCGCGTTTTTTGTGGGATCGCTGAGCGTGATCGGCCTGCCCCCGTTCGGCGGTTCGTGGAGCAAGTGGTACCTGGCGCTGGGTGCGGCGGACGCGGACCGGATCATTTTCGTGGCCGTGTTGCTGATCAGTTCGCTGCTGAACGTCGCGTATCTGATGCCGATCGTCGCGCGCGCCTTTTTCGTGGCGCCCTCCCAGACGCCCTCCGGCGCGTCCGGCATCAGGGAAGCCCCGGCGTTCTGCGTGGTTCCCCTGTGCCTGACGGCGCTCGGGTGCCTGGCGCTCTTCTTCTGCGCCGAAGAGATCTATCTGCTTCTGGCGCCAATCACAGTCCGTTGATAAAGTCGCTCTGCAGGCGAGGCCATGGAAGAACACGGAAAAAAACGGCCGGACAAAGGCGGGAACGCGAAGACGATCCACAGGGCGCTCTATGTGGTCTGCGCCATTCTGCTGGCGGTGGATCTTGTCATGGACAGACACGGTCACTTCGCGGCAGAGGAGTGGTTCGGCTTTTACGGGTGGTACGGGTTTATCGCATGTGTGGCGCTCGTGCTGATTGCCGGGGGGCTGCGCGTCGTATTGGGACGCAAGGAAGACTACTATGATTGACCCCGTTCCTCCGGCGCTGATCCTGATTGTCGGATCGCTGCTGATACCTGTCCTGCGTGGGCGATTGCAGTCGGCTTATATGCTGCTGCTTCCGGTTGCCGGGCTTGCCCATCTGATCGGACTCAGCCCGGGTGAATACTGGAAGATCGGGATCTTCGACTATTCCATTATGCTGGTCCGCATCGACCGGCTCAGCCTGGTGTTCGGCTATATCTTCCATATCGCAGCCCTGCTGAGCGTCATCTATGCGCTCCACGTGAAGGACAATACGCAGCACGTTGCGGGCCTGTTCTACGCGGGCAGCGCCGTCGGCGCCCTCTTCGCGGGTGATCTGATCAGCCTGTTCGTCTTCTGGGAACTCACGGCGATCTCGTCCGTATTCCTGATCTGGAGCCGCCGCACCGACCGCGCATACGCCGCGGGAATGCGCTACCTGATCGTGCAGGTCTGCTCCGGAATGGTCCTTCTGGCGGGCATTCTTATCCATCTGCGCGAGACGGGATCGATCGCATTTACGGAGCTGGGGCTGAATGGCCTGGGTTCGACGCTCGTCTTCATCGCCTTTGGAATCAAATGCGCGTTTCCGCTTCTTCACAGCTGGCTGTCGGACGCCTATCCGGAGGCGACGGTAACCGGTACCGTTTTCCTGAGCGCTTTCACAACCAAGCTGGCGGTCTATGCGCTTGCCCGGGGCTTTCCCGGTACCGAAATCCTGATCCCGATCGGCGCGGTGATGACCCTTTTCCCCATGTTCTATGCGATCATCGAGAATGACCTCAGACGGGTGCTGGCCTACAGCCTGAATATCCAGCTGGGTTTTATGGTCGTCGGTATAGGAATCGGGACCCAGATGTCCCTGAACGGAACGGCCGCCCACGCTGCCACCCACGTGATTTACAAAGCCTTGCTGTTTATGTCAATGGGCGCGGTGCTCTATCGTACGGGTACGGCCAGGGCTTCGGATCTGGGCGGACTTTACAGGTCCATGCCTCTGACGACGGCTTTCTGCATCATCGGAGCGGCGTCGATTTCCGCCGTTCCCTTCTTCAACGGTTTCGTCAGCAAGTCATTTATCCTCGGTGCCGTGGCCGATGGACACGACGTCCTGACCTGGATGGCGTTGCTGTTCGCTTCGGCGGGCGTGTTGCTTTATACCGGTATCAGGGTCCCCTACCTCGCTTTCTTCGCCGCAGATTCCGGGGTCCGCTGCCGGGAGGCGCCTTTGAACATGCGCGTCGCGATGGGCGCGGCAGCCGGACTGTGCGTCCTGATTGGCGTCTATCCGAAACCACTCTACGCTGTCTTGCCGTTTGCCGTGGATTACGAACCCTATACGGCGGGCCATCTCGTTACCCAGTTCCAACTGCTGTTCTTCTCCGCGCTGGCCTTCGTTGTGTTGAAGCGGACCGGCGTTTATCCGTCCGTATTGCGGTCCGTAAATCTGGACGCCGACTGGGTGTATCGACGGCTGCTTCCCGGTATCGTCCGGGCTGCGGCGCGGGTGGGTGGTTTGGCCGGAAGTTCGATCCTGGGGGGCGGGAAGGCGCTGGTCTCGGCGGCGGTTTCAGGATGCCGTCAAACCCACGGTCCCCAGGGCATACTGGGTCGATCCTGGACGACGGGTACTGCCGTGTTGGTCGTGACGATCTCTCTGGCTGCGTTCATGATCTTCTGCTTCTGATGTCAGAAACAGCCAAGTATTACTTAAGTAACATAAAAACAGTTTTTTGTCTACATTTCCTGTTTCACGAAACAACCGTGCCGTCCCGCAATATCGTACCTGCGCACCAGTTTCGAACTTTAGGCTTGACTTTTTTATCGCATCCCCGTTAATTAATGCTGCTAATAATTATCGCCGAGGACCATTGCGTTGCCCGACCTGAACTGGACAGTACTCGTTCCCTCGCTGATTGTCGCGTCAAGTGCGCTGTTGATCCTGTGCATCGACATCGTCCGGCCGGTAAATCGGGGTGTGGGAGCCGCATACACGGCCATTGTCGGAACGGGCCTGGCGGCGGTCGCCTGCGCGGGTCTCTGGGGGCGGTCCGAACAGACCTTCGGCGGGATGCTCGCGCTGGACAATTTCGCGCTCTTTTCCAACATCATATTTACGGTAGGCACGGCGCTGACCGTTTTTATCTCCACGGGTTACCTGAAGCGGGAACAGGGCAACCGCAGCGAGTACTATCTGCTGCTGCTGACAGCCACCCTGGGCATGATGCTCATGGCTGCGGGGACGGACCTGATCGTGATCTTCCTCGGTTTGGAGCTGATGTCTCTGTCGCTCTATATCCTGGTTGGATTCCTCAGTTCGCGTTCCGTCTCCAATGAAGCCTCCCTGAAATATCTTCTGCTGGGCGCGTTTGCGACCGGGTTTCTGCTCTACGGAATTGCCCTGATCTACGGATCGACCGGCTCCACCAACCTCCAGCAGGTTGGCGCAATGCTCTTGCGACAGGTGGACAGCGGCGGGCTGATGTTATATGCGGGCATGGTATTGCTGGTCGTGGGCTTCGCGTTCAAGGTGGCGGCGGTACCATTCCATATGTGGGCGCCCGATGTCTATGAAGGCGCGCCTGCATCGGTGACCGCCTTTCTTTCGGCCGGGCCCAAGGCGGCAGCCTTCGTTGCGTTTTTGCGCGTGCTGATGGTATCTCTGGAATCGTTGAAGACGGAGTGGACGGCGGTGCTGTGGATCCTGGCGGCGTTAACCATGACCGTAGGCAACCTGAGCGCGCTGGGGCAACGCAGCATCAAGAGAATGCTGGCCTATTCCAGCGTTGCGCATGCCGGTTACGTTCTGGTTGCGCTCACCGCGGCCAGCGGCAAGGGGATTTCCGCCGCGCTGTTCTATCTGCTTGCTTATACGTTTATGAATATCGGGGCATTCGCGGTCGTGATTCTGGTCGCGCGGAAGGGCGAGGAGAACGTCGACATATCGGATTACGCGGGGCTGGGCTTCAGACATCCGGTCCTCGGACTGACGATGACGCTGTTTATGCTCTCCCTGGCGGGGCTCCCTCCTACTGCCGGATTCTTCGGGAAATTTTACATATTCCGGGCGGCAATCGACGCCGGCCTGGTCTCGCTTACCATTATCGGCGTGCTGAACAGCCTTGTCTCGGTTTATTTCTATCTCGGGGTCGTCGTCAGTATGTATATGAGACAGCCGGCTGACGAAAAGCCGGTGGGCACATTTCCACCTCTCGCACGGACGGCGCTCCTGGTTACGTCCCTTGCAACCCTCTATATTGGCCTCGCTCCCTCGCGGTTTCTGGAATTGGCCATGCAGACGGTAGGCAGCCTCATTGGAACTTAGAAGCTGCGGCTGCAGTTACGGGGTCAATCGAGCTTTCACGCCCTTCCGTACTTAACCCATCGTGTTGATCGATGGAGGAAGAAAAAAAACAACCCGGCCTGGCTGCGGCCTATAGAAAAGCCGGACCTTATCTGAACCTGGGAATCGAGTTTGCGGCGTCTTTCATTCTCTGCCTGTTTGCCGGAAAATGGCTGGACGGCAAATTCGGAACGGCCCCCTATCTGATGTTGGCGGGATTGGCTCTGGGAATCACCGTCGGCTTTCTGAATCTGTACAGAACGGCGATGCGCCTCCAGGAACGTGAAAAGCAGGGCAAAAATCAATCGCCGTCCTGAGGTGAGACGTGAGAACCGAATTCCTTCGATTTGCCGGACAGGTCGGGGCTGTCCTGATCGCGGCGGCAATCCTGGGCGGATACCCGCTTTACGTCTACTGGGGCGTTGAAATGGTCCGGGCGGCGGCCGTAGGGTGCGGGATCGGCGCACTGAACGCGCTGGCCGGAGGGCTCTCGGCCATCTGGTCGTTCGACCGGCCGCAGCCGGTCTTTCTGAAAGCGCTTCTGGGTGGAATGGTCGTTCGGATGCTGGTCATCTGCATTGGACTGGTGCTCTTGATCAAATTTACGGCATTGTCGGTTTACGGTCTGGTTTTCTCTCTTTTTTCGTCCTATCTGCTCTTTCAGATTCTGGAAATCCGGTTCTTCGTGAGGCGCGCCGCGGTGCGGCGGGATACTTCACAAGGGGTTTGATTCAATGGCTTCGGAAAGCGCCGCGGAAGGCAAAAAAGACTACATCATGGAGCATCTCCTCGATTCTTCGGAGCTCCACCTGCCCTTTGTTCACGTCGAACTGCCTCGTTTCGAGCTGTTCGGCGTCGACGTGTCCATTACCCGGCACGTGGTCATGATGTGGGTCGCCTCGGCATTCCTCCTGTGGATCTTCATCAGGACGACCCGGCGCCGGGGTTTGGTACCTTCCGGGCTCGCAAATCTGCTGGAATCGGTTGTCGTATTCATAAGAGATGAAATTGCGGTTCCCAACATCGGCGCACGGGAGGCCGGACGGTTCCTGCCCTTTCTGTTTACAGTCTTCTTTTTCATCCTGACCTGCAATCTACTGGGCCTGGTACCCTATGGCGCGACAGCGACGGGAAACGTCAGCATAACCGCCGGTCTGGCAATCTGCGCCTTTCTGGTCATTCAGATGGGCGGCATTCTGCACAACGGCTTTCTGGGTTACTTCAAGGGACTGGTGCCCCACGGACTGCCGCTGCCGATCACGCTCCTGATGATCCCGATCGAGCTCATCGGCCTGATTGCCAAACCGTTTGCACTCTGTATTCGTCTCTTTGCCAATATGACCGCCGGACACGTGATCATCCTGGCTCTGCTGGGGCTGATCTTCATGTTCAAGTCGTACGCCGTCGCGCCCGTGTCCGTGCTGTTCGCACTGGCGATTTATCTGCTGGAAATCTTCGTGGCACTGGTGCAGGCGTATATCTTCACGATGCTATCCGCCGTTTTTATCGGGATGGCGGTGCATCAGGATCACTGATCGTCGTATCACGTTGTCAACGCTTCATCGTAAACCCTTAACTTCCTAGCGGAGGAGGTATGTTGTGGCAGACGTGGCATCCGTGGCGGCTGAAGCATACGGTTATTTGTCCGCCGGCATTGGCGCGGGGCTGGTAACGATCGGCGCTGGAATTGGAATCGGACGTCTGGCCGGTATGGCCGTGGAAGGCACCGCACGGCAGCCCGAAGCCGCCGGCGATATCCGGACTTCCATGATCATTACCGCGACCTTCATAGAGGGTGTTGCCCTCTTCGGGCAGGTGGTCTGCTTCCTTCTGGCGACAAAAGGCGGCTGAGAAAGCATACCGTTGAGGACGTCTAAACCAGAGGAACGGGTATGTTGCTGAATGTCGATACAGGTCTGATGTTCTGGACCATAGTAACCTTCGTCCTGCTGTTGCTCGTTCTCAGAGCGGTTGCCTGGAAACCGCTGCTGGCCATGCTGGACGAGCGCGAAGGGCGCATTCGGGATTCCCTGAACCAGGCGGAGAAAGCCAGGGAGGAAGCCCAGAATGCGGCCGAGGAAAACCGGCTCGCAATGGAGCAGGCCCAGGCCGAGGCGCGACAGTCCATCTCGGAGGGACGGGAGGCGGCCGAGCGTGCAGCCCAGGAAGTGCGTCAGCGCGCGTCGGACGAAGCCCGGCAGATGCTGGAGCAGGCCCGGAGGACGATTCGGCAGGAGAAGGAGCAGGCGATCCAGGAACTTCGTACGCACGCCGCCGGTCTGGCCATCGAAGCCGCCGGCAAGGTGTTGGACGAAAACCTGGACACTGCCAGAAACAGAAAGCTTGTCGACGAGTTTATAAACAGCATTCCTGACAATGCACAAAACTGATTTCGGGAGCGGAGCTTGAACGAAACCCCCGTCGCAATGCGTTATGCCAGGGCGCTCATCCAGGCGGCCGAAGAGCGGGACGCGCTCGACCGGGTGCGCGAGGACCTGGAGGGCCTTCTGAACCTGATCCGGGAATCGGAAGACCTGCGCGCCTTTCTAAGCGACCCTCTGATCTATCCGGAACAGAAGCGGACCGCGGTGCGGAGGCTTTTCTCCGGCCGGATCGGAGATCTCACCCTGAATTTCCTGCTGCTGTTGTGCGACAAACGACGCGAGCGGGGGCTCGACGGAATCATCCGGGCGTTTCTGATGCTCCTGGATGAACAACGGGGCCTGATCACCGCATACGTGCGGTCGGCGCAGGATCTCTCGGAGGACCAGCGCTCGAGGCTCGCGCAGCGGCTGGCGGGATATTCCGGTAAGCAGGTACGGCTGGACGTCGAAATCGACGAGGGACTCAGGGCGGGCTTCGTAACCAGGATGGGCGACCACGTATTCGACGCAACCCTCGAGGCGCAGCTGAACCGGATGCGCCAGAGGCTGGTTTCGGGTTTATCATAGCAGTCCGTTGGAAAAGCTGCTTTGCAGGCGAAGCCGGACAATCAGGACCGACGGCAAGGCGTGCGACCGGGCCGGATCCGTGGATTCGGACAGGGAACGCAGCGCGGTCATTCGGCCACACGGGCGCGCCGCAGAACGGATGGGCTCTTTCAACGGCAGATAACCGAGGTGCAGACACTTATGGCGATGAACTTGCAGATTCGCCCCGATGAAGTCTCCGATATTCTCAAGCAGCAGATTCTGGAGGCCGAACGGGATATTGACGTTTACGAAACGGGGACCGTGCTGCAGGTGGGCGACGGCGTGGCGCGCGTTCACGGCCTGGGCAACGCGCAGGCCAGCGAACTGGTGGCGTTTCCCGAAAACATCATGGGCATGGCGTTCAACCTGGAGGAGGACAATGTCGGGTGCGTCCTCTTCGGAGACGACACGGCAATCAAGGAAGGCGACCAGGTCAAACGGACAGGACGCGTCGTCGAGGTGCCCGTGGGCGACGAATTGCTTGGCCGCGTGGTTACGCCTCTGGGTGAACCGCTGGATGGCAAGGGGCCGGTTCAGACTTCACAGACGCTGCCCGTGGAACGGATTGCGCCCGGAGTGATTCAACGCCAGCCGGTGGAAGAGGCGCTGCAGACTGGAATCAAGGTGGTGGATGCCGCAACGCCCATCGGGCGCGGACAGCGCGAGTTGATCATCGGCGACCGGCAGACCGGGAAGACCGCCATCGGTCTCGACGCGATCATCAATCAGAAGGACAGCGGCGTCAAATGCATCTATGTGGGCATCGGACAAAAGGCATCGTCCGTGGCCAAGGTCGTCGCCGAGCTCGAGGCGAACGGCGCCCTGGCGTACACCATCGTGGTTTCGGCCACGGCCAGCGACCCCGCGCCGCTCCAGTTCCTGGCCCCCTATGCCGGTTGCTCGATGGGCGAGTACTTCCGCGACAAGGGCGAACACGCACTGATTGTGTATGACGATCTCTCCAAGCAGGCCTGGGCATACCGTGAAATGGCCCTGGTCCTGCGCCGGCCGCCGGGGCGGGAAGCCTATCCCGGTGACGTGTTCTACCTGCACTCGCGTCTTCTGGAACGCGCCTGCAAATTGAGCGACGAAGAGGGCGGGGGGTCTCTCACGGCGCTTCCCATCATCGAGATTCTGGAAGGGGACGTGTCAACGTTCGTGCCAACCAACGTCATTTCCATAACGGACGGGCAGATACTCCTGAAGCCGGAGTTGTTCTATTCGGGCATCCGTCCGGCAATGGACGTCGGCGCTTCCGTCTCCCGGGTCAGCTCGGCCAAAACCGGGGCGATGAAGGCGGTTTCCGCAACCTTGAGCGGAGATATCGCGCGTTACAACGAAGTCCAGGCCTTTGCGCAGTTCGGGGCTTCGGACCTGGACACGGCAACGCGAAATCTGCTAAACCGCGGCGAGAAGCTGATCGAAATCCTCAAGCAGGAGCAGTACATGCCGATGTCGCTCGGAGCCCAGGTGGTGTCCCTAACCGTTGGCGCAAGCATCGATGAACTGCCCACGGTGGACGTCAGACGATTCGAGGCCGAGGTTCTTGCCCATATGCGCGATCACCACCAGGATGTCGTGGACGAGATTTCGAGCAGCGAAGAGTTGAGCGACGAGGCGCGTGGCGTCATAGACGCCGCCATCGAGCATGTCAAACGCGGCTTTCAGGCGTCGGAGTAGGTGCACGGAGGGGTAGTCGATGGCGACATTGCGTCAACTCCGAAACCGGGTGACCGGAGTCAAGAATATCCAGAAGGTCACCCACGCCATGCAGCTTGTGGCCGCGGCCAGGGTGCGCAAGGCCCAGGACGCGATTCTGGCTGCACGGCCGTATGCCGAACAACTGGACCGTATTCTTCAACGGCTTACCGCAAGTATAGACGCGGACCGGCATCCCCTGTTCCGGCAGGGCGAATCCGGCAGAATCTCGGTCGCGGTCGTGACTGCGGACCGCGGTTTGTGCGGCGGGTTCAACGCAGGAATCTGCCGGAGGGTGCTGTCGGAACTCGAAGAACACGGTGAAGTCGAGCTTGTCGCCGTCGGCAGGAAGGGCAGGGATTTTTTTCGACAGCGCGGATTCGCGATCAGCCGCGAATACCTCGACGTATTCGGCGATCTGCATCTCGGCCAGGCGGTTGCCATTGCGCGCGACCTGACGAGCCGGTTTATGTCCGGTGACGTGGACCAGGTCTGGATCGCCAACAACGAGTTCCTCTCCCTTGGACGCCAGGAGCCGGCAATCAACCGGCTGCTGCCGATTGTGCCCCAGGAAACAGATGAAAAGAGCGCCGGCGGCGAGTACATCTTCGAGCCCGATCCGGAGCAATTGCTCGAGACGCTCGTTCCGAGACACGTAAATTTCCAGGTCTGGCGCGCCCTTCTGGAGTCCAATGCCGGAGAGCAGGCCGCCCGCATGGCGGCGATGGACAACGCGACCAGAAATGCCGGAGACCTGGTAGAAGAATTGACGCGCGAGATGAACAAGGTGCGCCAGTCTTCGATTACCCTGGAATTGATGGACATCATTGGCGGCGCGGAAGCCGTGGCGTAGCGCTGGCTACTGTCGCATTTTGCGACAAGCTGTTTGCAGAGGTCCTGTCGATCCTGAGTAGCCTGGTTTTGCTTTAGGCTGATAGCTGACAGCTTCATTCCCGTGGTGAGACGGGAGACGTCAGACGGTAGAAGGAATGCGGGGAGACGTTAGAGGTGAGCCGGTAGAAAACAGGCGGGTAGAGGTAAGAGGGTAGACGGTAGATGAAATCCTTGCCAATATGTTCCTCCGAATCGCCTGCGGCATGACAAGAAATCTTGCACGGCATGTAATCTCTACCCTCTCACGTCTCACGTCTCACAGCCTTTAGCTGACAGCTCTTTTGAAAGGTTTCTACATGAACGAAGGCGTAATCAAGGAAATCGTAGGCGTCGTGGTCGACGTGGATTTCACCGGCGGTGAATTACCGGCCATATACAACGCGCTGGACGTTTCGCGTAACGGAGGCGGCCGCCTCGTACTCGAGGTACAGCAGCACCTGGGCGAACACCTGGCGCGGTGCGTGGCAATGGATTCAACCGACGGCCTTTCCAGAGGCGCGAAGGTAACGGATACCGGTCTCCCCATTCAAGTGCCGGTGGGCGAAAACGCCCTCGGACGCCTGTTCAACGTGATCGGAGACCCAATCGACGGCAAGGGGCCCGTGCCGGAGGATACGCCGCTGCTGCCGATCCACCGGGACCCGCCCGCTCACGCGGACCAGGTCACGTCCGACCAGATGCTGGAGACGGGCATCAAGGTCATGGACCTCATCTGTCCGTTCGCGAGAGGCGGCAAGCTGGGACTCTTCGGCG
This sequence comes from uncultured bacterium, assembly GCA_964551635.1. Classification (GTDB taxonomy): domain Bacteria; phylum Latescibacterota; class UBA2968; order UBA2968; genus JAAXHE01. Next base: position 56,201 of record CAZKDZ010000203.1, read on the forward strand.
GCGCCGGGGTGGGAAAAACGGTGATTCTCACGGAACTCATCAACAACGTCGCCAGCAGCCACGGTGGGTATTCGGTTTTCGCAGGCGTGGGAGAACGCACCCGCGAAGGGAACGACCTGCTGCACGAGCTGTCGGACTCGGGCGTGATCAACCGGACGGCGATGGTTTTCGGTCAGATGAACGAACCGCCCGGCGCGCGCCAGCGCATCGCCCTCACCGGACTGACCATCGCGGAACACTTCCGCGAAGAGGCCGGGCAGGACGTGCTCCTGTTCATCGACAACATCTTCCGCTTCATCCTGGCCGGCGCGGAGGTGTCCGCGCTGCTGGGGCGGATGCCATCCGCGGTGGGTTACCAGCCCACGCTGGCAACCGAAATGGGCGCCCTTCAGGAACGGATCACCACCACCCGCAACGGTTCGATCACGTCGGTGCAGGCCATCTACGTGCCGGCTGACGACTATACGGACCCTGGCGTGGTGACGGCATTCAGCCACCTCGACGGCCGAATCGTACTGGAACGCGCACTGGCGGACCAGGGGATGTATCCGGCCGTGGACCCGCTGGCGTCCAGCTCGCGTATCCTCGACCCCCGCGTGGTGGGCGAGGAACACTACGAGGTTGCCCGCCAGGTGCAGCAGATCCTGCAGCGTTATCGCGACCTGCGGGAGATCATCGCCATTCTTGGAATCGACGAATTGTCCGAGGAAGACAGGCTGGTGGTGGCGCGGGCGCGCAAGATCCAGGCCTTTCTTACCCAGTGTATGCACGTGGCCGAGGGCTTTACGGGCTACCCGGGCGAGTATGTCAAGATCGAAGATACCGTGAAGGGGTTCAAGGGATTGGCCGCAGGTGAATACGACGATCTGCCCGAGCAGGCCTTCCATCTGGTCGGGACGATCGAGCAGGCCATAGAGAAGGCGAAGACACTTTAGTTTACGGAATGCAATGCCTACGTTTCAGCTTGAAATTGTAACCCCGGAAAAGACGGTTTACTCGGGCGAGGTTGAGAAACTGCGGGCGCCGGGAACCGAAGGCGGGTTTGGCGTGCTTGCCGGACACCATCCGATGCTGGCCTCCCTGAGCATCGGAGAGATGGTCTTCTCCGGACCGGAGAATGGACCGAAGTCGGTCGCAATCAGTGGCGGGTTCGCGGAAGTCCAGCGTGACCGCGTCACCGTGCTGGCCGAGACAGCGGAATTCGCGCTGGAAATCGACGTGACACGGGCTGAAGCCGCCAGGGACCGCGCGAGGGAGAGGCTGGCGCTGAAGCAAGATCAGCAGATTGACGAGACGCGTGCGAGACTGGCCCTCGCACGGGCGATCAACCGGCTGCGGACCGGGGAACAATAGAAGCCCCGAAACACAACGCGTCAGCGGCGTTAACGCATGGGTGGGTTACAAAACCCGCCCATTTTTTTTGCCGGAATAAACCCGTAATGACCCCCCGTGGTACGGCTAGTTTCCGCTGTATCGTGTCAGCCTCGATCCGCTCCCCTCTCCCTCTGGGACAGGGGTTGGGGGTGAGGACCCGGGCATCACTACCGGATTCCTTGCTCTTTGCTTCTGGTTGTCGCCTTTTTTTGGTTGATTGCTGTTATAGCACCTGGCTTTCCTTCTTCCTTTTTACTTCTTCCTTCTTCCTTTTCTTAAGGGTTTCAATATGAAGAATCCTACTATCGATCTTCTTATGTCGCACAGAAGCATTCGCAGGTTCCACAACCGGCCCCTTCCCGACGGCGTCCTCGAAACACTGATCCGGTGCGGGCAGCAGGCGAGCACGTCCAGCAATGTGCAGGCCTACACCGTTATTCACGTGGCCGATCCGAAGCGGAAGAAGCGACTGGCCGAACTGTGCGCCGACCAGGTTCAGATTCACCAGAGCGCGGCGTTTCTGGCCTTCTGCGCGGATCTGCACCGGGACAGGATGGCCAACCGGATGCACGACGCGGAGCGGTTCGACGGGGACTATGCGGAGGCCTTGATGATTGCCACCGTGGACGTGGCGCTGATGATGCAGAACGTGGCGATCGCGGCGGAGTCGCTCGGATTGGGCATCTGCATGATCGGCGCAATGCGGAACAACCCGAAAGCGGTTGGCAGGTTACTCGACCTGCCCCCGTATGTTGTGGCCGTGGCCGGCTTCTGCATCGGGTATCCGGACCAGACGCCGGAAGTCAAGCCGCGCCTGCCCCTCGACGCGGTCCTTCATCGCGAGCGATACCTGTGCGACGAGACGCATCAACTGGCCATGGAGGAATACGACCGGACGATGGTGGAGTTCTATGCCTCGCAGGGGATGCACGAGGGCGACGAGCGGTGGACCAAGGTGATGGCTGGCCGCACAGGGCAGTTTCACGCCCGCGCCGAACTGGATGAATTCCTCACGGCCCAGGGCTTCCGGCTGCGTCGCTGAAATCCCATCCTGCCTGCCTTCCCCTTGACGATCTCCACGTCATTGCGTATACATTTAGAGACAAATCACCCGGCGCAACCGCGAAAGAAAAGAAGAATGCCTGATTCGACAATAGACAGGCTCGTCGGCGAGGTCGTAAAACGCGTAAACCCCCTGCGAATCGTGCTTTTCGGTTCGGCGGCCAGAGATGAATCAGAAGAGCAGAGCGATATTGATCTGCTCGTCGTCATGCCCGACGGGGTACACCGCCGCCGTACGGCCCAGAAACTCTACCGTGAGATTAAGGGACTACGCGTGCCCTTCGATATTGTCGTTGCAACTGCACAAGACTTGGAGAAACACAAGGACAATGACGGTTTGATCTATAAGAACGCCCTCAAGGAAGGTATCGAAGTTTATGGAGTCTGACGCTCGAGTACCAGGGAGTGCTGAGGAGTGGCTACGTTACGCCAGGAGCGACCTGGCGCTTGCATGCATCGAAAAGCCGGAAGGTGTATTGCTGGAGAATCTCTGTTTCCACGCTCAACAAGCGGTAGAGAAGACGCTAAAGGCAGTCCTTGTCTTTCTTGAGATTCATTATCCTACAACCCACAATATTCGTACGTTGCTCGATTTCCTGGCAGAGCGCGTGGATATTCCGCATGTGGTGGAAGAAGCTGCGGAGCTGACAGGTTACGCTGTTGCATCCCGATATCCGGGAAACATCGAGCCTATTGACGAAACAGAATACCGGCAATCAATCGTTATCGCCGAGACAGTCTTGAGTTGGGCGGAATCACTGATTTGCGAGAACGGACCGTGAACGACGTTACTGAAAATATCGATCTATTAAAAGCGGAGCTGGACGCATTGCGGCCATTGCCTTCGGATGTCGTGGGGCGGATTGAACAGAAACTCCGGATCGATTCGAACTATCACTCCAATGCCATAGAAGGCAACAGTCTCACCCTCGGAGAGACGCGAAGTCTGATCCTCCACGGACTTACCGCGCACGGGAAGTCGATGCGCGATCATCTGGATATCGAGGGTCACGACGAGGCGGTAAAGGCGATTGGAGACGTAGACGACATAGATAAAGAGATCGCGCTCTTTGTGAAAAGGACCACAAGCAACACAATCGATGCGCACGATTTGCGCACATAGGCAAGCGATGAGGCAATACGAAAAGACCCATCCCTGGATCACCTTCCAAATCGATCTGCGCGAAATGCCCTATACGCTTTGGATGAAACTGGGCGAATGTACATCCAAGATCGAGCACATCTCCAGGGTACCATTGGTTCATGACTCGGCTGAGGACCTCTATAAGATTTATCTGGCCAAGGGCGTCCATGCCACCACCGCGATTGAAGGTAATACCCTGTCCGAAGAGGACGTATTGCAGCATATGGCGGGCGAACTGGAATTGCCCCCCTCCCGTGAGTATCTGGCGCAGGAGGTGGACAACGTTATAAATGCGATCAACGCCACCATCGAGGGAATGCGGGAAGGTTCGGTCGAGCCCCTGGATGTTGAATGGATCTGTGAGATAAATCGGGCTGTTCTCGACAAGCTGGAACAACAAGAGGGTTCCATACCAGGTGCGATTCGCACCCATTCCGTGGGCGTGGGCGGACGGTATCGAGGAGCACCTCCAGAAGATTGCGAATACCTGCTGCAGAGGCTGTGCCGATGGTTGAGAAATGAACTCGATGTACCCAACGGCGAGGAGATTACATTTGCAATCATAAAATCGGCGATAGCTCATCTCTACGTCGCATGGATCCATCCGTTTGGCGACGGAAATGGCCGCACAGCGAGACTGCTGGAACTCGCAATCTTGTTGGGGGCTGGCATTCCGGTACCCGCCTGCCACCTGTTGAGTAGTCATTATAGTGCAACACGCGCCGAATACGCACGCCAACTCGCGCGGACCAGCCAATCCGGAGGGGAAGTCGTACCGTTTCTGTACTATGCCGTTCAGGGATTCCTCGACGGGCTTAACGGTCAGTTGGAGATGATCTGGAAACAGCATCTGGACATTGTCTGGCAGCATCATGTATATCAACATTTCCCGAGACAGGATACCGTCACCGGCAAACGGCGGCGCGACCTGCTGCTGGAACTGTCAAAAAACGATCAAACAGTAAGCGCATTAGCGCTTATTCTGTCGGCTGAGAGTTTAGGTCCGTTGTACGAGAACAATCCATCCAATATGACGAAGGATTTACAATGGCTCGTAGATAAGCGTTGGATCAGGCGTGAGGGGAATAGCTACGTCGCCAATAAAGAGACGATGCTGAATCTCAGGCCGTTTCGGGTGCCTTCAAGTGGGAGATAAATGCAATTGGTGAGAGCAAAAATCGACATCTCAAGAGAAGAGATCGCCGCATTCTGCCTGCGGAACGGAATCAAGCGGCTGGCGCTGCTCGGCTCGGTGCTACGTGACGACTTCACTGCGGAGAGCGACGTGGATGTGATCGTGGAGCTCGAGCCGGGCAAGACGCCGGGACTGGAGTTCCTCACTATGCAGGATGAGTTGTCGGAAATATACGGGAGAAGAGTCGATCTTCACACCTTCAGGGGGGTCGAAAGCAACCCGAATTGGCTGCTTGGGAAGGAGATACTCAACTCAGCGGAGGCGGTCTATGAGCAGGCGTGACGACCGTGTAAGCCTCTTGGTTGCGTTTGTGTAGGCCAAGGACATGCGACCGCTAATCGAGCAACTGGAGACAATTGCAAGAGAGTAAACGTAGAATCGCAACGCGGCCAGACAGTTGAATACGCCGGATAACTTCGGCGTTCAACGATCTGGCCGCGTTGCGATGTGATACCTGTACCCCGCCGTCAGACGGTGGCAGCGGTCCGTACGAAGGCGGCGGCGAGGACGTAGAGGATCCACAGCCCGAAAACGCCCATCCCCGCGAGCCCTGTCCGTATCCCCGCGACAGCGCCCTGGCCCACCGCGATCAGCAGGTATTTCCACACGGCGAAGACGGTGATCATGGAAAGCGCGTGGTCCGCGAAACCCCCTTTCATGGATTCAGGTACAAGCAGGCCCAGACCGGGCTGTACCGATGGCGAATCCCATGCCGTGGCAAGCAGTACGGTAACAATGGCGGCGGGGATGACCACGAGGGAGCTGTAGCTCACGACGGCCAGGGTCTTTTTGTACGTGCCGTCGCCACCGAATACGAAATTGGCGAGCGCGAAAAATATCACCGCCTGGATGAAAATCGTCACGGCAGTCCCGATGGACGGGAGGATAACGGCGCCCAGGCCCATCATCCTCTCCGCGCTCTCCAGGGCCAGCGCCCGCTCTTCTTCCGAAAGGGATTCATCTTTCGCCAGTTGCTCCTGCACGGCTTCCATACCGGCCGTCTGCGCGGCGGGCATGAGCTGGTACGCGGAAATCATGCCCACGACCACGATAATGAACATGGGGAGATACCAGTCCCGGTGATCGACGTGCGCGTTAACGGCGGCGAATGTCCGACGGGGTGAGATCAAGGCTCCGATCATCCGGCTGACGATACCCATCTCCTCTCCACTTTCCACGTCCTGAGCCTCTGTGGAATCTTCCATTGCGATTACCTCCGAATATGTGCCCCGAGTCTTTCAGGTTGCCCTGATGATTCGAAATGTAAGCGTCCCGCATAATATAAACTCTCAGGCACAGAATACAAACCTGATACCGCGACACGGCGCTCGTCCACCGGCCCGTTTACGGGTTGCGGAAGACTGGATCTTTCGGCAAAATTGGGAACTCGTGGACGCGAGATGATTCGCGACCTTTTCTCGTGAACTGAAAGGAGTGGACACGATGTCAATTGCGAAAGAGCGAAGCCGGTTTGTCAGCGCGGCGATGCGGTCGAACGCGGTAGTGAATGCGGCGAAGCACGAATGGGCGCGCGAGCAGCAGGAACGCGCGGTTGCGGCTGCCGGCGAGTGGGTTGGCCGTTCGGACGATGCGCTATGGGAAATGGTTAGCGCGCAGGAACTGCCGCGGACGGTCTACACGAACGAAGGCGTGACCTATAAGGGCCAGCAGCCATACTGCCCCGGCTGCGGCGAGGAGGCGCCGGCGAAATCGGGGCGCGAATGGTGGGAGTTCGACGAAGCAAAACCGTGGAAGATCTGGTGCGAACACTGCAAGGAGGTCTATCCGAAAAACGACTTCGGGGCGTTCTACGTGACTGCCCTGGACGCGCACGGGATGTTCAGGCGTGAGTTGGGCGACCGGTCGCTTCTCTTCAACGCCGACCACCCGGAACCGTCGGATCCTCTGCACGAACTCTACGTTGACGACGGATACGGGATGTTCGACGAACGGGGAAACCGTCACGACATGATCGCGTACTACAATTTCGAAGCGGTATGGCGACGGATACAGCGAGGGGTTGGCGCGCTTGCCGAAGCGTACTCGCTCACCGGCACTAAACGGTACGCCCACAAGGCCGGCGTGCTGCTGGACAGGATCGCCGACGTCTACCCGGAGATGGACTACCTGCCGCTGCACGAACTGGGATTTCAACACAGCCAGGGAGGCTCCGGAAGAGGCCGTATCGAAGGGTGCATCTGGGAGACCTTCGTCGCACAGAGTCTCGCCCGAAGCTACGATCTCATATTTGACGGCATCCAGGACGACGATGATCTGGTGGCGTTCTGTTCGGACAAAGCCGGGCGATTCGACCTGGGGGACAAGAGCAGCATTGGCGCAATCTGCGGACATATTCAAGAACATCTGCTGCTGGAGGCGCTCGCATCGGTGAAGGATGGCCGGATCAGCGGCAATACGGGCATGAACCATTCCTCCCTTGCAACCGCGGCGATCGCATTGGACCACCCGGATTTGACTCCCGAGTGGCTGGACTGGCTGTTCGATCCAGGTTTTCCAGGGAAACACGCGGCTCAGAAGGACCCGGTGACCTGGGTGTTGACCGAGGGGCTCGACAGAGACGGCATGGGCGGCGAGTGCGGCGGCTACGGTCTCATCTGGACCCGCCACATGCGTCAATTGGCGCAGATTCTGTCCATGTATCCTGAGTACACGAAACACAATCTCGTGGCGGATTACCCCAAGCTCAAGCAGGCATTTCTCGTGGAATCCCGGTTGAACGTGCTGGACGGCATGATGCCCAATACGGGTGACAGCGGCGCCGTGGGCGCATGGGGCAGGCAGGGCGATGCCGCGACCTATGCGCGGGCGTACAGGCTGTACGGGGACCCGCGTTTCGCATCGCTGGCCTGGCAGGAGCACGCCGATCACGGGTCCACGCTGCGTCTGGACGACGACATATTCCTGGAGGACCCGGATGCGCTGATCCGGGAGATTCGGAAAGTCGGTCAACAGGGGGCGGGCACCCTTACGAGCGAACACTTCGGCCGGTACGGGCAGGCGCAGTTGCAGACGGGAGGTCCGAAAAACGGTCGCGCCGTGTTTATCCACTACGGGCAGGGAAAGGGTCACTCTCACCACGATTGCCTCAACCTGGGACTGCTGGCGAAAAACGTGGCGATGATTCCGGATCTCGGCTATCCGGAATATACCGGGACCTGGCCGAAACGGCACGCGTGGACGGCCAACACGATCAGTCACAATACGCTGCTCGTGGGAGATACCCGTTCGGCATACAGTCCGGGCGGGCAGATCGGATATTTCGGCGTTGAAGCCCCGTTGCGCGCCATCCAGGTGGATGCGCCCAACGCCTATGAGGGGATGCGAACCTACAGGCGTACGGTTGCGTTGTTGGACGTGGACGAGGACAACAGCTACGTACTGGACGTGTTCCGCGCGCGGGGCGGGGCCAACCACCGGTTGTCCTGGCACGGGGCCGCGGAAACCGCTCAGGCCGCCGGCGTTGAACTCGCCGGTCAGGACGGCGGCACCTTCGCGAGCCCGGGCGTTCCGTTCGCCACGCTGGAGGGCGAGAATGAGGACTTCTACAGGGAGAGCGGCTTCACGTACCTCTACGATGTTGCACGCTCGACAGGCGACGTACATCAACCTTACACCGTAGACTGGAAGATCGAAGATATCCACGGCCGGATCCCGGAGGGCAGCGAACCCCATCTCCGCCTCCACGCGCTCACGCCCTGTGACGAGGTCGCGCTGGCTACGGGAGACTCGCCCCGGCGGCTGCAGCGGCCCAGATATCTCATCCAAAGCAGGTTGGGAGAGGAAGTACAGAGCCGGTTCGTCAACGTCCTGGAACCCTATGAAAGCAATCCGTTTATCGTTCGGGTAAGCGAACTTGAGGTGACACACGGGGGAGATGCCTGCGCGGCGGCGGCCGTGGCCGTGGAACTGGCCGACGGTCGCAGGGACATTCTGATCAGCTGCGAGGAGCCGATGGAAGTCGAGGTGGAAGGCGGGATCAGATTCAACGGGATGTTCGGAATGATCCGGCAGGCGGGCAATGAGGTTCGACTGATGAGAATGATCGGCGGCACGCGGCTCGCATCAGGGGCCATTGAACTGACGTCGGAACGGGCTGCCTGGCGCGGGAAGGTGGCGCGGATCGACGCGTCCGACCCCGCGAACAATCGGGTCGACCTGGATCCGCCTCTGCCGCGGGATGCAGACCTCGCCGGCCGCACCATCCACTTCCTTAACGACCTGCCGATGGACACGAGCTACAGAATCGCGGCCGTCACGTCCAACGGGGTATCGACAGGCGACATTACAATTGTAAGGGGACTCAGGGAAGGTACCGATCCCGCCAGCGGCTACACGTACCTTGTCAATCCGGGGGATGAATACGTCCTGCCGGCGATCACAGGGGTGGGAGCAAGCACCTGAAATTATCTCACACGAAGACACAAAGACACGAAGGCACAAAGGAAAGCCGGGCGACCACAAGGGTCGCCCCTACAAATTCAATGACGGCGTAACGAGACCTATCTCCCCTGCCCACTCGGATGGAGCTATCCGCCGTCAGCAACGACGAAAACAAGACACAAAAACCCCTTTTCCCCAAATTCCCTGCCTACGGCGTGTTCCTTTTGAAGCGACCAAAAGGAACCAAAAGTCGCCGCTGGGCGCGGGGCCTGCCACAGGCATGGCGCGAATACCTTCTCAGTACTCACCTGATACGACGGCCTACCAACCCTGGAGGTTACCGTAAATCGTTGCTGAACGGAACAACGCGCCCTGCTCTGGAAATGCTCGCGAGTAACTTCGCGCACGAAAACCTAATGCGTCTCTGTTAGTGAGCGATATGGTCTAACGAGGTCTATCGGCGATGTCCGCAAAGTACCTATCGAGACACCAAACGTTCCCCCTCGCCTGCATTTCTTCGTGCCTTTGTGGCTCTGTGCCTTTGTGTGAGACAAGGTTCCGCTACGGCACCAGGTGAAGGATGTGACCGGCGAAGGTGTCCATTCTCCGTATTACTACCTTCCCGACGTCGAGGTCCGTGGCGGGTCTCAACTCTAAGCCGAATACGACAACTCCATCCCGTCTTCGACGTCCACCGTAATTCGCAGAACGCAGGGGCCGACCAGGGTAGCAGGCACGGGTTGGCTGTTAACGTGGACGCGGGGATACCGGCACCACGCCGCGGGTACGTCCGCGTCCAGGGTGAGCGCCCGGCACGTGACCCGGTCGGACAACCCGTCCAGGTTCAGGCGATAGCGCTTTTCGTCGGCGGTATCGGCAAGGGCGGTTACCGTGGCGTGGCGTCGGGTGAGATGGTAGAAGATGGCTTCCTCGGGCACGGCGCACCACACATCCTCACCGCCTTCCTCGACGACGGCTGCGAAACGGCGCCGAAGCTGGTCCGCGGTGCAGTCCTTGTTTCGATGGACCGCCTCGTCCAGCGGGCAGTGGCAATAATCGATGATCCATCCGCTGTCCGCCTGTGCGTGGCGTATGTTTCTGTACGGATCGAACTCGCTGTAGAAGGGCTCGTAGAACTGGTCATGCAGGGCCGTTCGGTTCAGCCAGAAGAGTTCGTCTCCGGGCCGGTTGAGCGCATCCGTCAGGCTCATCGCGCCCAGGTAGCCGTACTGGCGGCAGGCTTCCAGGACATGATCGGCCATGTTCGTGTTGTTTCCCGGCGAGCAATAGAGATCCACGGGACCGTCGATGGCGTCCTCCAGTACCTCCTTTGCTTCCCGCAACTCCCGGTCTACCATATCCGGCCGGATTACTTCGTGGCTCCAGGAATGGTTGCCCACACCCCAGCCGCGGTCGACCATCTCCTTCATTTCCTTACCGGTCATATGCCGGAAACCGTTGTAGCTGGAAGCGCCGAGTCGCCGGACTTCGCCAATGTGGCCCGCGACCGCCTCCATGTGTCCCGGTATGCCGAACGCTTCATGGATCGGCACCGCGCGTTCATGCAATTCGATCAGGGCTTCGTCGTACGTGATGGAATAGACCCATTTCTTTCCGTGTTTCCAGTCACAGATTTTGATTGCCATTGATTCACCCTTTCTCAGGCTTACCGGCCTGCTTTCCCCCGTTCCGGCCAGGCAATGATGCAGAGCTCGAATGACGCTATAGCGATACCGCGGCCCACCATTTGTCATACCGACTAACTCGGTCCCGAATTCACGGCCTCCATGAACGCCTCGAACGTGGTGCTGAACCCGATCTTCCATTCGAATATGTGGATGCCGTAGCGCGTGGCAAGCCGCTCGTCAAATGTATCCGGACGTTCCACGCCCACGGTCCCGTCGCGCATCAATATACAGCGGTACCCGCGTGCGAGCATCGCCTGCCCGCCGCCTTCGGAGCCCAGAACGCACATATCGGCCGCGAAACCCGTGTAGATGAGGGTGTCGACGTCGTTGTCTTTCAGATACGCGTCCAGGACGTCGGTGTAAAAGACCATGGGCTCGTCGCCGACGGGCGACACGATTTCCGCCCTGCGCATCTTCGCGAGCGGGGAGTGCTTCATATAGTCGGGACCGTGGGCGCGGTCCAGCATTTCCTTCTGGCGGCCCGCGGGTTTCCAGACGTTCGTCCTGTCCCGCCTGGACGGGATGTGCGGGTATTGTTCGTCCATCCAGTCCGCTTCCACGTGCACCACGGGAAGCCCGATCGCCCGCGCCGCATCCATGGCCGGGCGCATCACGTCGCACATGATGCGGTATCCTTCGGCGGTGGCCTCGGGCCAGCCCAGGTCCACGCAGTAGTCCATGTTCAGGGGAGGACCGTCCGGGCAACCGATATTCCAGCAGTGCATGCCGATGAGCGCCGTTCGCCGGACGGGAAGCTCGAACCTGACCGACTCGTACCCGGGGCTGTCGATCGGCAGAGCGCGATAGTAGCGCGCATCCAGATGGATCGTTGCGGAATCGGACATCGCAATCGCCTTTCAGGTGCGTCGACGAAAAGGGAGGGAGGGACCGGATACGCCGGCTCAACGCATCGGTCCACGGCCGTCGATCAGAATGTCTACGGGATGGGAAAGCAGGACGAGGTCTTCGATATCAAACTGCTTGAGCAGGCCGAAACAGAACAAAACCGGTTCCTGTGTGTAGTCCACGTTCCAGTCGATGAGCCTGCGTAGGGTATCGGGCAGGTTTGCGCTCAATGCGTCGATGCCCCTGGGCTTCAGGGCCGCCGCGCACAGGGCGATCAGGCCGGTGGAGAGACCCTGCGTGTTGATGCTGAGGGAATCCCCGCCGGTGGTGGACCCGATCCAACGCCGGAGGGCCAGCAACTGGCCCGTACAGATGCCCAGCGGACGGTCTCCGGCGGCGGCGATGCACTCCATAAACAGGTAGTGATAGTCGCCGCCCGCGATAACCTGTTCGCCAAATGCCAGCAGGTCGGCTACGAAAACGCGTTTCCCGGCCTCGACCGCGTTCTTTACAGCCCTCGCCGCGCCGGCCCGGCCGTTTTCCGGGAGTATGAGAAGAACGTCGCTCGAGTCCACGGAGTCGAATTCGGTGACGGGGACATTCCAGCGGTCGATTTTCAGTAGATGGTGCGAGATGCTCACACCCGCCAGCGTTCGTGCCTTGAGGGCCGGTCGCGATTCCACCGTGTACGCGGACGGCAGGCGCAGGACCCTCGAAAGACGTCTTCGGTCCCGTTGCCTTGAACTGGCGGTCGATCGTTTCACGGGCAGGCGCCCGGCGAGATCGGCGGCGATCGAAAGGAACGTGGGGTTGTCCGGCGGCAGCCCTACGTTGAGTTCCCATTCCGTGCGGATTTCGTCGTCGCACGGGATGTCCTCGGTGGAGATGTCCAGGTCCCAGGCATTCTTCAGGAATTTGTAGAGTTGCTCGCGGATGTCTCTCTCATAGTTATGGGTGCCCGGGTCTTTGTTGGCGTAAAAGCCGATGCGTTCGGCAACGCCGAGCTTCCCGTATACCTTTCGAGCGGGTGAATAAAGGGCGGGCCGCATGAATTCCGGGCGAAAAATACCGTCGTTGACGCTGTGAACAAGCAGCGCCGGACGGGGCGCGAACATCGCCGTGAGGGTATCGTAGTCGGCCACGGTGCACAGATCCACGGGTGTCTGCTCCAGGTCGCCGTGGTCCTGCCACCGCCTGGTCGCGCGATGCCAGATCGGGGAGTGCCCCGAAACCGGCACGGAGACGCCGATGCGTTCATCGATTGCGGTGAGCACCGCCGTCTGCCACCCGCCGCCAGAGAGACCGGTCATGGCCACCCTGTCCGGGTCGGCGTGTTCGTGGGCCAGCAGAACGTCCAGGCCGCGGTTCATGGCCAGGTACATGGCGCTGACACCGGCAACGCCGCACAGGTCGATATGCGCCTGCTGCATATGGTTGAGCGAGCCCTGGAGTTCGCCCATGCCAATGAATTCGAAGTTCAGGGCGAGCATGCCGCGTCTGGCCAGGTTGATACACCGCGCCTGCTTGTAGTCCATGGCCTTGCCGCCCCGATGGTGACCGTTGGGATTGAGTACGACAGGCGCCCTTCCCCGCAGATTCTCGGGCTCGTACAGCAGCGCGGGAATCCGCATGCCCGGATACCCTTCATAATGGCATTTCCGGATGCGGTACCCGTTGCCCTTGAGGACGCCCTTCCACCGGACGTCCGGCGGGCGATCGTTGACACCCGGCTCGAGTCCGGTCAGATAGACCTTCTTCAGGAGGTCCCGGCGAATCCCGGCAGTCCGCTTCTTCCATTCCGCTGGGGACCCGGGCGGTTTCAGGCGCGGCAGCTTTTCCGCATAGTAATCCATCATGATGCGGGTATGCCGGTTTCGCAGAAGCTTGCGCGAAAGCGCGTGCGCGATCTGGCTGGACGTGAGAGACATGGAGAGGGTTCCGGGGAGACCGGCGCGAGGGATTCCGGCGCGCGGGTCAGTTCAGGGAATAGGTCTCATACGGGTTCTGACAGGGGTTGTTCCTGCTCACGTGCATGCGGCCTGCATCGGTTTCGATGATCACGGAGAATGCGGTCGCCCAGTACCCGGTTGTGGGATGATCGTTGGGATGGCGGCAGATGGAGGTGGGATGGTCTTCATGATCGCTCAGTGCGGTCTTCAGGCTCTCGATTGCAAAGGGCCGTTCCATTTCATTGAAGAGTTTCTGGATCCGGACCTTTCGGCCGCCCGACTGGATGAGTTCGGGGAAGACGTCGTTGTTGTGTACCAGTTCCGGGTGCTCGCAGTGGTTGGTATGGGTCACCAGGCCCACGGCGTCGTCCCGGATCACGTGTACGTTTTCCAGGGTCACCTCCAGGTCCGCCGGCCCCTGCGGCGTTGAGAGGATGATGTTGGCGGGGATGGCGCGGTGCGCCCTTCGCACGGCCTGCACGGCGTCATCAAGAGTGCCGGTCTCGTAGATACCGCGGACCGTGAAATAGTGCGGCACGCCCACCCGTCGGGAGGGCGCGGGCAGGGTGTTCAGGCAAAGTCCGATCCCCTCGCTGTTCAGGCCGATGTAGGCGATGATGCCGGCCTGGGTGACGTTCAGGACGGCGGGCCTGCCTTCAGGGCGGCGGGTGAGAACGATCGTAAAGGGGTTGAGGCCCGGGTCGTTGTCCCAGTTCTGGCCCACGATGTTGCCCGTTCCGGTGGGCGTGGTGAGAGAAAAGGAAGTGCAGCCCGAATCCGCTTCCGCATGAAGCTGATTGCGGACCTGGAGCATCATGAGATCGTCCAGCGGGACACCCGAGGACTCGGATGTGCCCCGCAACTCGTCGAGCATGTGGGGCGCGTATCCCTCCACGTACGGAATGCAGTCCCTGGCGACGGCCTTCGCCCGTTCCACGGAGACGCTGACGCTCTTGTTCACACGCTCGAGGGCGATATCCGCAAAGCCCCTTACTTCCTCCCGGGCGGCCTCGCCGATCTGCCGGCCCATCTCCAACGGCGAACCGGCGACTTCGATCTCACGGTATCGTGTGTCTGACATTCGGACCTCCTGGAACCCTGAAGGCGGAGAGAGGGGAGAGGTAACACCGATGGCCGGGCGCCCACAAGGGACGCCCCTACAAAACCAAAGGTCCACGAATTGAACTCTTTGGGTTCCCGCGCCGATGTTGTACTTGTAGGGGCGTCCCTTGTGGGCGCCCGAACAATAGCGCTGGCAACCGTGATTTGATTTCGCCAGACCCAACCGCTAACCTGGTTCGGCTGACGGCTGATGGCTGATGGCTCTGTGCGAGGGGCCGGGCGGAGAGGTCTGCGGCGTCTATACGCGGTTTCGATCCGCCACTTCCCTTACGATATGCGCGGCGAGTTCACAGTGTTCGGGCTCATAGCGTTCGCAGAAGGACGACCAGCGCACGAACGATTCCAGAAAGCGCTTTGCATTGGGGCACGTATCCCCGCTATACTCGTATTCCCTGGAAGCGGGGGGCGTGGAGAAAGGAAACCGTTTCCGTTCTGCTTTTTCAGCAAGGAAGGGAAGGGCAGGGGGCATCAGGTAATAGCGGCCCGTGCCCGCGCCGGGGATACCGCCTTCCGCGACCTGCTGCGCAAACGAATCGGGAGTGCAGGCGAATGCATCCGGATCGACGCTGAATCCTGCCATCCAGCAGGAGTAAACGTCCATGTAATCCGGTATCGGCAGCGGGGTGATGCCCGGAATTTCCTCCAGTTTTTCGGCCAGCAGACGGATCATCCGGTCCCGCTGTTCCACGTTGGGGCGGATGATCTCGAGTTGCGCCAGGGTGACGGCGGCGGTGCATTGCGGCATACGGTGCGCGAACCCGGGCACGACGTGCTGCCGCCCGAATCCCTCGAGCATCTGACCGCCGCGGCTGTGGCCGATGAAACGCATGTGCTCGGCGAGGTCCCCGTCATTGGTCACCACGCAACCGCCGATATCCGAACCCATGGTTTTCTCGGAGTCGAAGGAGAACGCGCCGGCGGTGGCCAGAGACCCGGCGAACCGTCCCTTGTATTCTCCGAAGACGGCCTGGCAGGCGTCCTCGTAGACGATGAGACCGTGCGCTTCCGCGAGTTCCACGATCGGATCCATATCGCAGATCGTACCGGTCATATGCACAACCAGAATGGCGCGGGTACGGTCCGTAATGCAGGGTGCGATGGTCTCGGCGCTGCTGATCATCGTACCGGCGTCCGTGTCCGCGAAAACGGGGATGTAGTTCTCCCGGATGATACCCTGGACGGTACCGTAGTCCGTTACCGAACTGACGATGATCTCATCACCGGGATCGAAGTCCAGCGCGCAGGCCAGAACGGCCAGAGCGGGTGTGCAGCCGGGCGTGGCTATGCAGTGTTCCACGCCCATTTCTTCCGCGAACGCGTTTTCGAATCGCCCGATCATGTTGCACGTCAGACCCGAGTCGATCACTTCCTGGAGATAGGTCATCGCATTGGGTCCGATGGTGCGCGGAAAGGGCTGGGGCAACGTGCCCGCCAGCCCCGCTGCGGCATCCGCGCCGTATCTTGCGCGTTCGACGGTCATGATTGGTCCTTTCCAACAATTCGCGCTGGAGGAGGGTTACTTCTTCTCCTGCGCGGCGTACATTTCCTTCGAGTAGACGTGCGGCTGTATTTCGCGGTTCGCGGCGCCTATCATGCCCTGAAGGAATTCGACCGTTTTCGCGACCGCTGCCTCAACCAGAATCTGCCCCAGTTCTTCGGTCGCTTTCATGGGCTGCTGGTCTTCCTGGTCGCGCATGGCTTCGTGCCGGATGTTCTCGGGGCAGATGACCATGGCCATGGCGGTCTCGTACTCGCCCGCGTGGCCGGGCACCCTGCTCGTGCAGTGCTGCTCGGCAATCTCACGACTCAGATTCCAGTAGGAATGAAACTGCACGTTGGCTTCCGGCGCGGTGAGCTGAAAGAACAGTTGCCACTGCCGCAGGATGCCCATCATCGGCGCTTCGTTGCCTCCGTGCCCGTTGAGAATCAGCACGTTATTGACGCCGTGGCGCACCAGGCTCTC
>CAZKDZ010000204.1:0-26251 GCA_964551635.1 uncultured bacterium
CGCCGAACGCATAGCGAACGTGGATGACGCACAGCATCTCAAGGCGTTGCATCGCGCGGCGGTTCAGGTATCCGGTCTGGACGCGTTCGGTCAATTGTTGGATGAAGAATCGGGATGAATTCCATTTCCTGAGTACCTTTCACCCTGAACGAGCAAACAGGACAATACGCTTTGCAAGTGTATTGTCCTGTTCTGATTTTGGCAGTATATGCCGACGGGATTCGGTTCAATGTGACCGTCCCACGTTGCGGTCAGATAGCGCCTTGTATTTTACCTATGGAGGTAACGGCAGCAGGTCGGGACATGTCAGGTTTATGGATTGTGTGGCCCCTGGGTTAATGTACGTGAGCAGACAGGAATGTCCGCTCCACCCTGTCAAACCTCTGCTCGTGTTATATCATGATTTATAATTTACGGACCACTGCTGGTCAGGACATTCCCCTGAATTGCAGTCTTTCACCTACGCGTCGACGCAAATTGCGTTCATGTCTCTTCAATCTGCTTTTAGATGATTGGGAGTCGGACCCCCCACCGCATCAGCCGTCGCCTGTCCCAAGACGTTTCGACAAGCTCAATGCAGACAGGCGCAGGGCGTATGTTCAGAGTACAGGCTCCGCTTCTGCGACTCCCCCTCAAGGTGGGAGTGATCGGGATGTGAATGCGCTCTATCGAGTGCCGGAAGCTACCAGTTGTGGACGCCCGCCGGTCCGCTGCCGCAATAGGCGGATCTTTCGGTTTGTATCCTGCCCTGGTTTGTAATCCAATAAATCCTGGTCGTTTTTGATCTTGCCCTGGCCTCTAATCCTGCCCAATCCTGATTGGTTCTGCTCTTGGCACTAAATCTTGCTTAATCCCGTTCGTTTCCGATCTTGTTCTTAAGGTTCTAATCCTGCTCAATCCTGATCGTTTTTGATCTTGTACTTGCGGTTCTAATCCTGCTTAATCCTGGGCGTTTTTGATCTTGCACTGGCTTCTAATCCTGCCTAATCCTGATAGGTCTTGATCTTGCACTGGCCTCTAATCCTGTTAATCCTGATTGGTTCTGCTCTTGGCTCTTAATCCTGCTTAATCCTGGTCGGTTGTTGATTTCAATTCGCTAAAGCGTCTGGCTCAGGTTCTTCCGATGCAGGATGAACCAGATGACGACTGGCGCGCCGATGAGGGAGGTCACCGCATTCAGGGGAAGTACGTACTGGCTCCCCGGCAGATGGGCGAACAGATCGGACAGCAGCGCGAGGGTGGCGCCGAGGCAGATGACGGCGGGCATGAGCACGCGGTGGTCCGACGTATGCAGGAGACTGCGGCAAAGGTGCGGCACGGCCAGGCCCAGGAACGCGATGGGCCCGCAGAAGGCGGTGGTGGCGCCCGCGAGAACGGACGCGCTCATCAGGATCCACAAACGCGCTCGTTTTACGTTGAGCCCCATGCTTCGGGCGTAATTTTCTCCCAGCAGGAGCGCATTGAGAGGCTTGATACACAGCAGGGCAAGCATGAGGCCGATCAGAGTCGCGCAGACCAGCACCGGTATCTGCCGCCATGTCACACTGCCGAAGCTGCCGAACGTCCACAGGATATACGACTGGATCTGTTCGGGAACGCTGAAGTAGATCAGAATGCTGACGAATGCCGCTGTCGCGTATCCGAACATCAGGCCCAGGATGAGAAGCGTCATCACGCTGCTCACGCTGCGGGACACCAACAGCACGCATCCCAGTACGACGGCCGCGCCCAGGATTGCCGCAACAACCAGGCCGAGGTCTCCCAGAATGCCCAGTCCGGCGATCAGCGCGCTACCGGCCGCGCCCGCCGTCAACACCACGATGGCAACGCCCAGACTGGCGCCGGCGCTGATGCCCAGCACGAACGGGTCGGCGAGCGGATTGCGGAACAGCGTCTGCATCTGCAGGCCGCTGACGGCCAGCGCGGCGCCGGCCATCACACCCGTGATCGCACGCGGCAGACGGATGGTGTGAATGATGATGGGCCAGGCGGGAGAACCCGTCTCCCGTCCCAGGAGAACGTCGAACAGTCCCGCCAGCGGAATGCGGACCGATCCGAGCGACAGACTCAGACCGAATGCGATCAACAACAGCAGGAACAATCCCGGCACGATGATCGTGCGCCGCGGATGTTCGGACGCTTTGTCTCTCTGTTCCGGTCTCATCCCGTTTTTCCAGACTCGCGCAGAGCATCTATTCCCATTTTGCATCTAATCGCTGAGATTAAGTCGTATATGGAATAGAACTCCATCGTGGTTTCCCCACGTTCGAAACGCCAGGTGACGGTTTCGCCGTCCAGGACGTCGACGCGGCGCCCGGATGCCCCGCCGCTCACCTGAAATCCCGCCCTCTCGAGCGCCCGCTTCGTCCAATACGCATGCCGCCCCTTTCCCGCAACTTCGACCGCGGCGTGGCCGCGCTCGGGGGTTAGCCTGAACGCGCCCGAATCAACGTCGAAACGAACGCCATCGCTCCCGAACGCGGCTTCAAACGCTCCGTTCAGGACGAGGTCCTCAGGTGCGCCGGTCTGCATTACGCCTTCTGACGGCAGGAGATAAATCCGGTCCGCGCAGCGCAGCGCCAGGTCCAGATCGTGCGTGGAGAGGAAAATGGCTTTCCGGGTCGTATGCGCGAGATTTCGCAACAAAGCCATGATTTCCACGCGCCGGGGCAGGTCGAGAAAGGCCGTGGGTTCATCCAGGATCATCAGGTCCGGCTGCTGCGCCAGCGCGCGCGCGATCATCACCCTCTGGCGTTCGCCATCGCTGAGTTCGGCCACGTTGCGGTATTCCAGGTCCGCGGCGCCCGCCGAGTCAATCGCCCAGGAAACGGCCCCTTGATCTTCCGGGGTGAAGCGGCCGATCCAATCGGTATGGGGATATCTTCCAAGACCGACCAGATCTCGGACCGTCATGGCACCTGCGCTGACACGGTCCGTGAGTACAACGCTGAGCAGTTGGGCGACTTCCGTCGCGGACATCTCCGCGATATCTCTCCCCGCGATATGTACACGGCCGTTCAGCGGCGCCTGCATCCCGGCGAGCGTGCGCATGAGCGTGGATTTTCCCGCGCCATTGGGTCCCAGCAGGCAGACGAATTCACCGTGATCGAGCGTCACGTCGATTTCGCTGGCCACAACGCGGGGCGGACGGCGACCACTCTTGTAACCGATGGACAGATCCCGCGCCGTAAGAATCGCCTTAGTCACCACGTCTCCGGTAGAATCAAAAGGCTTCACTTTAACAACCCAAGGCGCTCAAGGTCGTACTCTTCCCACTGAGCCTGACGCTCGACGATTGACTTGAGCGTACCCACTGCAAAGGTCTGGTTCATGTTGTGGAGGTGGACAGTCGTCATTCTCCCATCCGCGTGCACAAAAAAACGGGTCGCGCCTTTCCTTCTGTATTCGCGAAACCCGTCTATATTTAAGGGAATCATCGCCAAGAGTCACATTTAAGCAAGTCTAAAAATACATGCAAACCTACCGCTTCGTCTACGGATTTCCGCTTGACAAGATGATCCTCTTTGGCGTACTTTTCTTTCGTACAGATTGGAGGTAGACGATGAACGGCAAAACCATCTCATGGGGTGATGTACTCAAGGTAAATACGCTCAATCTCGTTGCACTTGCGGCTATTCTCCTTACGATGTTCAGCCTCATAGCCAACATTCAAGATTTGCGAACAGATTTAAAGGCTGATATTCGAGAACTAAGGCAAGACATCAAGCGTATCGACCAACGTCTGGATTCCTTCGGAGAACGCATCGCCAAAAACGAAGAAAGACTCAACGCGATAGAGCAATAAACAATCCGCTACGATCAAGATTGTCAATGGCCTGCCAGCATAACGAACTGGCAGGCATTCTCATTTCGTCTTCCCTCGCTACGGTTATTTCGCCAGCACCATCTTGCGCGTAACCACGTCCGCTCCCGCCTGAAGCCGATACAGGTACACGCCCGTACTCACCTGCCGTCCGGCGTCGTCGCGCCCGTCCCATACGACGGAATAATTCCCTGCGGACTGAAACTGGCGAACCAGCAACCGGACCTGCTGGCCCAGGAGGTTGTAGACGGCCAATTCCACCTCGACCGCTCCTTCCAGGGAATAGCGTACGGTCGTCGCCGGGTTGAAAGGGTTCGGACGGTTGGCGTCCAACGAGGCAGCAAGCCGGCTGACGGCGTTAACGTCGCCATTCAGATTGACCTCGAAAGACACGCGCCTTCCGGGCATCAGCGGAATACTGCTCCAACTTGCAATGGTTTCACTTTCCGCACGACGCACGCGCGCCCGGTACATGCCGTTGACGCGGCGCTGGTCGTCCGGCGTCACTCTCACCACGGCGCGCCCCGTCTCATCGGTCGTCTTGTGCCACGCGTAGACCGGCGCGCGCCCGGAAATCGAACGCGAAACCTCGACGGTCAGGCCCCCGGGGTCTCCATCGCCGACTATCTGAACCTCCACCTGGGCGACGTCTTCGAATGCGATATCGCTATCCAGATAAATGCCCGCTCCCACGATAAAGGTCTGACCGAATACGTTGACGGGGATCACGTAGCTGAGCTTGGGCGACTTCGTGTCCTCGTCTCCAATGATCGCGGGATTGTCCCAGTAGTATTTGACGAACCCGCCGCCGGCTTCGGCCTTCGCGATGATCTCCTGTACGATCTTGAGGCCGTTAACGTCCTCGACGTCGATCATGTTCTCGCCGATCAGACTGAGGTCGGCGGTCCCGTGAAAGATCAGGTAGCCCGATGAGCTTATGACGAAGATGTAGATCGATCCATGCTTGAAATCCTCGCCCTCGGTCCTGATCGCGGCCTGGACGGTTGCCAGGTAGCCATAGCCCTTTTCTTCGATGAGGGGTACAAGCACCCTCAGGCCTTCCACAAAGGCCTTCAGCGACTCCCTGTCCTTGACGTCCCGCGCCGTCACCTCCAGCAGTTCGAAGATGTTCGCCTCGGCGTCGACGTCCGACAGATCCATATGGAAACCGCCGACAAGGATGAAGTCATCCCCTCGAATGGCAACGGGTACCGCGTAGGCGAGTCTGGATGGTTCGTCATCCTCAACCGCTGGATCGTCCCAGTAGTACTCGACAAACCCGCCGTCGTCATCGGCCGCGGCGAGCATGTCCCGGACAAGCTTCGTACCTCTGTCATCCACGAGATCGAGTACATTCCTGTCTTCGAAGGTCACATCGGCCGCATGAAAACTCACCACGCCTTCCGGGGTCAGAATGACGAGATAGACAGGGCCGGCCTTCCAGTCGCCTTCGGTTCTGAATGCCTCCACCAATCGCCCGACGACGGCGTAGTCGGCGGCGTTCTCGAGGGAGTCCCTGGCCCCATCCACAAAGGCCATCAGGGTCTCCCGGTCCATCACGTCGCCTGCTGTCGTTCTACTGTCCTGCGCAGAGGCGGGATCCTGAGATAAGCAGATACCCGCCAGGCTCAAAATGACAAACAGAGATTTCATGATCGCCTTCTCCTGGAATCTTGTTTATTGGATCGCTTGGGCTTGGCAGATCAAGATAGCGGCGGGGCATCAGGAAGTCAACCCGCGCGGGCACAAAACGAATAGACAGGCAATGGCCGCGACCGTCGCCAGGAGACAGGTGACAATGACAAACGTACACGCGCGGCGCATATCGCCGGGCTGTCCGCCTTCCGGGTCGGACCCCTCGCCCAGCCAGACGTCTGTAATCATCTTGCCGTCCTGCCAGATCGGACCCGCGAGCCGCCGCTGCAGCGCGCCCGCGGCCGTCGCCTCGCTCCAGCCGGAGTTGGGTCCGGGAACGAGCGCGTGCTGTCGCCATCCGGCCCGAAGCGCCTTGCGCGCCGAACATCCTGGCAGGAGAAAGGCGACTGCTACCATCCCCAGGCAGGTCAATCTTGCCGGGACAAAGTTGAGTACGTCGTCCATGCGGGCGCCGCACCAGCCGAACTGCCTGTATCGCGGCGTCCTGAATCCCACCATGGAGTCCATGGTGCTGACGACCTTGAAGAATACGATCCCCGGAAGTCCCAGTACCACGTACCAGAAGATGGGCGAAACAAACCCGTCCACCGCGTTCTCGCTCAAACTCTCCATGCCCGCCCGCCGGCAGGCAGCAATATCCATCCTGTCGGTATCCCGCCCGACCAGCATCGAAACCGCCGTTCGCGCGCTATCCGGATCGACGGCGCGATCGATGGCCATCCCGTGCCCGCACAGGTCCTTCAGCGCAATCATACTAAATATAATATATGCCTGGAAGATCCATCCGACGTCGTACTGCGCGCGACTCAGGATCATGGCCAATCCGCAGACAATCCCAAGCCAAAATGCGGAGAGGAGCAACATCAGAATGCACCCGCCCGCGTAGCCGTCCAGGCCCATACGGCGCAGCATCCGCTCGAAGATCGAAAGCGTCGCACCCATCAGCCGAATGGGGTGCCATGCAAAGACGGGGTCCCCGAACAGGCCGTCCAGAAAGACCGCGAAGAGGAGCAGATACGGATCCGGCGCAAGAATGGTCAGGTCCATTTCAAACGCCATCCGAGCGCAAACGCGTCGTAGATGAGTTCCGGCAGATCGGTTTCCCTCACCTGAAGCCCGGCGTAACAGGACGGCCATGCTTCGGGTTTCGCCGCCAGTGAGGCCGCCAACGTTGCCGCCTGCTGCCGCAGTACCGATTCCGCCAGCGAATGTGAAAGCGCACCGCATCGCACGCGATCCCAGACCGCCGCGAACGCATAGGCCGCCGCCGAGACGCGCGGCTCATATACGACGGACTCCAGGTTCTTTTCAAGCAATACGCGTTCTTCGTCCTTTAGTCGAATGTCCATCGCCCGCAGGAACCGGTCGCGCCCGAAACCAAACCGTTTCAACGCGTGGAAGACGCTCCTCGTATGGGATGGCTCCAGGCCGTTCTGCCATCGCAGGGCTTCCAGTGTGGCCTGGCGTACCGCACTGCCGATCAGTTCCCCCAGTTTCGCGTGATGGCCGGCGTTGGTCTTGGGTGTTCTCGAATCGTCCAGCGGCGCCGCAATACAGTACTGATCCGTTCCGGTTCCCGTCGCAAGGTCCTGAGAATAGCGGCTGGATACCGCAAGATCACGCAGTGCGGCGGACTTGCCCTCGGTCATCGTGACTGCCGCCCGAGCCATGGCGCCAGGCGTGAGCGGCCAGTTGACGAGTAGCATGGTATTGATCGTGCCCGCCTGCGGATTTGCCTGAATCCATTCCGCATCCTCTTCGTGCCAGGTTGCCGGGTCCCCTGCACATCCGGCATTGCCCTCCACCCCCGCCGTGACAACCGCGCACACGCGCAGTTCCGCGTGGGTTTCCAAGACGTGGGCCGCACAGTTCATATTCGCGGCGGTTCCCATCACGGCGACCTCATCGGGAGGCAGGCCGCGTTCCGTACAGACGTGTCGATGATAACCCACCAGCCCGAGTTGCCTGATCAAGGCAAAACGCGCGTCATGTCCCGTGCCCTCGCAACTCTGGTGATTCACCAGATATCGAATGCCCGTACACAGGCCGCCACGATGCGCCGACGTACTCAGCACCTGGTGGGGGGTGCGCAATTCGACGATCAGGAAGCGCCCATCGCGCTTCAGATCGTAATGTTCATTGCGATCGAGATATTCATCCATAAGCAGTAAAGGAAGCTATCAGCTATCAGCTATCAGCCGTCAGCCACCTCTCTCCCCGGCCCTCTCTCCCACAGGGAGAGAGGGAGGATAACCAGGTTTCGCGTGCCGGTCACCCAAAGATACTTTTCTTAAAAGGAAATCGCCATCCGGCACATTTGTATTCCCGGTACAACCACCCATCACCGTTCCCCCTTCCTCTCAGGAAGGGGGTCAGGGGGAAGGTCCCCCTCCGAATTCCGACGCAAAGATCAGGAAGTCCTGAAAATCGACCTCATCATTGCCGTTCAGGTCGAACCGGGCATCGAAGTCATCGTCGCCGGCTGTCCCTCCGAACGCGGAGGCGAACATCACGAAGTCGCTGAAATCCACCAGGCAGTCACCATCGAAGTCAGCCACACTGCCCACGAATGCGATGCCGGACGGCGGCAAGCCCGTGCCGATCGGGCCGGCCACCAGTTGATCGGTATTCACGTCAAAAACCTTCACGCCGGCGGAAGCCGGATCGCCGAAACTCCCCTGATCCAGAACATACAGCCTCTGGCCGAACACGCCCAGACCGGGTACGAATCCGCCGGAGAGACCGCTCAGCCCCGGGGAGGCGGACTGCATCGCCAGATCCAGCCGCTTGACGGTATTGACGAAGTTCTCGTCGGTTACGACGGCGTATCCATCGTTATCGGAAGTCATCACCAGAGAACTCAGATTGCCGCCCACGGCCGCCTCGTCCAGCACAACGCCTTCGCTCCGCAGCGTCATGAGATCGATTACCTCGATGCCGCCGTCGGTCAGATCGGTGTACGTATTCACCGCGCTCAAGAGCCACTTGCTCCCGCGCTGAGCTGCGCCCGCGGGATTTCTGTTGGCCATCACAATCCCCTGCACGCCCTCTGCTTCAGGGTCGGCATCCACCAGTTGATCTGTCGTCGCGTTTACGACCGCGATGGACGAAAACCCGGTGGACGCCCAACCATTCTCCCTGTCCAGCCGATGACAAGCCGCGAACAAATGACCGCCGTGTATCGCCAGTTGAGACGTTTCGGGCAGGCCGTCGGCATCCGCGAACGTGGAGAGGTCTACCGAACCCAGCGAATCGCCCGTGACGGGATTGACGACGAGTAACTCCGTACGCTCATACAATGAGATATATGCTTTCTCATCGCTGACAACGGCGATGTCGTGCGGATTCGAGCCGTTCCCCGTGGAATATTGCGTTAATGGCGTCGCGAGATCCGCGCGGTTCAGGACGATCACGTTGTCCTGGCCCAGACGATTGAGAACGAACACCCTGTCGCGATAGACGCGAACGACGGCGTCGGAATGAATGGTCAGATGGTCGTTTGCTGCCGCATTCGTGCTGAGGTCCAGGCTTGACAATCCGCCGCTGCTGTAATCCGTCGTGGTAATTACCGCCTGGTTCGCCAGTGCATCGGTTGCGAGAAGCAGAGCCAGCAGAAACCACCTCATTTAACCCTCCCCTTGGGAAATGTGTGAGTGTCGCCGACCTCATTTTCAGTCAGCGCTGGATTGTTAAACGGATGTGGTTACGCTCCGTCATTGCTTATTCCGCTTTAACGCTCACGAAAATTGCGCGCCCCGGCAATGGATAACCCCAGGTGTCGGCGATCTGCGCACCGGAAATGTTCCTGGCCTCCAACCCGATCTGCAACCGCAGCGCAGTATCCACCTTCACGCCGGCATTGTGAATCTGGCGCGCCGTTAGCGGGCGTCGATTGGCCTGGTCCAGAAAGCTGCCGTCTTCGAGGCTGTAATCGTAAGCCAGAGTCCAGCGTCCGAGCCGCGCCGTCGCGCGCGCAAACAGCGCGTGGGGCGGACGGTTGGGAAGAATGTTGCCGGCCAGATACGGAATTGCGGATCGGTCTCTGGCGTCCTGAAACGTGTAATTCCCGGAAAGACTGAAGCGGCGACCGAAGCGTCTTTGCGCGGTTAATTCGAGTCCGTACACACGTGCTCTGCCGATGTTGACGGGCCGCGACGTGGCCTGGGACGTGTGGACAAACTGGATCAGGTCTTCATAGCGTTGATCGAAGTACGCCAGTTCCACCGTATTCATCCCATCCGAATAACGTAGGCCCCCGTCCCACGCGAACCCGTATTCGGGCCGGAGATTGACGTTGCCCACCACGCCGCCGCGGTCCCCGAAAAGCTCGAAGAAAGACGGAATCCGGAAGACACGCCCGACGTTGGCCTTGAACGCAATGCGGGATACCAGGTCGAGCCGAACGCCGGTACGCGCGCTCGTGAGATTGCGGGTATTCGCCGAATCCGGCGCAAGGGGCGAGAAATCGAACGGGTTCGCGCCCGTAAACGAACTGTGTATCAACCGCCGTTCGGCGTCCGCGGTCCAGACGCCAATGTCCCAGGGCAGGGAGACATCGACGCCCCCGCGCGCGGACAGAGACCATCGCCGGCTGTCGAAGAAATTCGCGATGCTCCGGATTCGCGTTGTGGGCGCATAGGCTTCCCGGCGCAATTCGATCACAGCCGTTGTATTGCAGCGTGAAAGCAGAACCGTCTGCAAACGGCCCCGCCATCCGTATGTATGCGTGCGATAGTCGTTATCCTGGCGACCGATTCCCACTTCGCCGTCGGGGTCGCGAAACCGCTCGGCTGTGTGGGTGACGTAGACCGACTGATTCGTACTCATGCCTTTCGACAGCGCCCGGTTCTCGTACGTGACTTCGGTCATGGTCCGGAAGGCATCGAGCTGTGCGTTCCGCGACTGGTTGTTGCTGATACCGGGCATGCCCTGGACCTTCCAGTACATGGTCTCGTGGACGGACAGGCCGCTGTTTTCCCCTAATGCGCGTCGCCATTTGCCCAGCAGGTTGATGGACCGGTGGTCGTTGTTTCGGCGTCTGCTCCATACGTCGTCACCGGTATTGTATTCGGTCCCGTTGTCGTCCATAAACCCGAAATCGTTATCGCTTTGCGCGTAGTCCGCCACCATGAGAAACTCGGAATCGCCCCGTGTGCCTGAGACCACGCCGCTGAGCAATCGCGTATCGAAAGCCCCCCAGGATCCGCGAACGCCATGTTGCCATCGCCTCTGCAGCCGGCGTGTGCGCACGTGCACGGCGCCGCCCATGCCATTGCCGCCGGCCCCCGCCCCGCGATACACTTCGATCTGCCCCACGTGCGCAAGCGGCAGATTGCCGAGGTCCACGCCTCCGCCAAAGGCGGCGTTGAGCAGGATGCCGTCGAGATACACTTCAACCTGGTCGGCGGATGAACCCCGCAGAGAAATTGTGCTGAATGCGCCCAATCCGCCCAGGCGCTTCACGTGGACGCCCGTGGCCTCGGCCAGGACGTCCGGCAGGGTTGTCTCTCTGCCCTCGAAGCTCTCGCGGGTAATCACGGTGGCATAGGCCGGATTCCCGTGAACGTCGCCGGCGCCGAAGGGTTCGGCGATCACCGGGAAGTCATCGAGCGGGTACGTCCTGGGCGGAAGCTCGATGACAACGTCTGTCGTTCCGGTCACGCTGACCGCGCGCCGCGCGGGCAGATAGGCGATATGGGATATTGCGATCGTATAGGTGCCGGCACTCAGATCGGAGAAAAGGAATTCGCCGTGGAGGTCGGTCTTTGTAGCAAGGCTGGCGTTGAGAACGCGAACCCGGGCATTGGCGATGGGCACGCGCGTTTCCGCATCGGTAACGCGGCCGGCAATCTCGGCCGCCTCGAGCGGCGCGGCCGCAAGGAGACTGGAAAGGATCAGAAGATGTATGTATCGCATGGGCTATGGATTGAGCTTCCGATAGTACTTGAGCTGGTGGTCCGGAACCAGGTCCGGGTGAAGCATCTTGATGATATCGGCCAGCAGCACGTCCGGTTCGATCAGTCCGGTCTCCCAGTAGTCATTGCCGCCGTGTTCATTGAGGCGCGCATTGGCGTTGAAGACCCGGTCCGTTCTGACCGCATTGAATTTTCCGTATCGTTCATCTTCCGCGACAACGTTGCCAATGGACCGCCATTCGTTTCTCATGGTGATCCAGAAATCGGCATCGTGCGCCTTTTCGTAGACCGATTCGAAATCCAGCGTCAGGCTCCGCCGCGAATCGTTGTCCCCCCACAGATAGTTCGCGCCCGCGTCCTCCAGCAATTGCGCCGGATATGACTTTCCGCCCGACATAAACCAGGTCCCCCGCCAGAGGGATCCGACGAAGACGGTGGGTTTTTTGTCAGACTGCAATCCTGCTGTCAACGATTTACGCGCGTCGTACCTGGCTGCAATACTGTCGAACTGCGCGGCGGCCAGATTCTCCTTGTTGAAGAAGGCGCCCGCGAATTTGAGCCACTCCACGCGCCCGAGCAGCGTCGGTTCGGCGTAGGCGGCGTTGACCACGGCGGTCACGCCGGCCTGCCGGAGAGAATGGTACGCGTTGTCCTGTGACGGGGCGTCGATCATGACGATATCGGGCCGGAGTACGAGGACCTGCTCCATGTCGATGGATTTGCCTCTGCCAACTTCCGCTATCCCGCCGTCGGCGAAACGCTGCCTGACGGCTTCCGAATTGACGAATCTGACGTTGTCGACCGCAACCAGGCTTTCCAATTCGTCCAGCTTTTCGACATGCGGCAGATGCGTCGTGGACGTGGTGATCATCGCGCGTACGGGAATCCGGATCCTCGGGGCTCCTTCATAACCGCCGGGTGATTTTCTGCCGCGCTGTACCAGGATGTACCGGAGGGTTTCCCTTGTTTCGGACCCCGGCACGACGACGGTCACGACCTTGTACCCGTCGAAATAGTGGACGCGAAAACCCTCGGCATATTTCAGTGAAATTTGCGCGCAGACAGGTATCGCCGCTACGCAGATGCCGATGCAAAAAACTGCGTACATCCATTTCCAAGAATTCAGCACGTCGATGACTCCCGGTTCTCACGGGCAACCACAAGGGTTGCCCCTACATATGCAATCGCGGCGCGGACATTGCCTTTTACGTTTCGTTCTTTGGCTGACTGTTTCCAAAAAAAACCCCGATTTCCATGTAGAAATCAGGGCAATTGCCAACCACGCGGCCGAAGCACGCGTTTATGTCACCTTTTCCCAAATCCACGAGGAAATATATATATAAGGTCTGAGATTCAGGCAGGTCTTCTGGCTCCTGGATCATCTGTTACCCGCGCCTTCCCGGTAATTAACCAGTGGCATCTCTGCGGGAAACATCCCCAGTTACAGCGGCGGGACCGCAACGGATTTTCACCGTTTTCCCTGTTTTGTAACCTGAATCCGAAATATCTATGTAAGTGCTGCGTTATCTAAATCTGAAAAGTCCTCCTGAGGAATGACCGCTGTCAAGATCTGTCCACTCACTCAACGTTGGCGACGTGCAGTCTGTGAATATGGAATATACGACCCCGAATTCATAACATCAAGAATTTTATTTGGAATCGCTCCGCGTCGACTCGATTCGGAAATCAACTCACGGTTTCGTTGTTTTCGAACCCGTGCAGGCGGCATACAATATGGACGTGTCGACAGCGGTGGAAACTACGAAATTTGGTGCGGAGGAGAGGACTTGCACCTCTCTACGTTTCTCTCGGCTGACAAATGCCTACGTACGTGTTAATCTCTCGTCTGGATTGGGGTGTCCCACTATGGCTCCGCAGAAACGCCACACCGCACCATACGCATGAATGAACGAATGGATTATCCACGAGAACCTCCTTTAGTGAAATTACCAATATGGAGATCCGCACTTCCAACCCAAACAAGATACTCACAAGTATTTCAACATTTGCCGACTTCACCAAGCCCTTGTTGTTGTACCAGAAAGGCTAAACAATAGTCAAATGCCATATCCAATATACCACCGAGCCTCTTCTATTTCAACTAGTGCTCTTACTCGAGTCTGCCGTACCTCTGGCCCCCTCAATAAATGACCGAAGCGCGTTATTTACGGCTTCCTCTGTGGGAAATGCCTTGGCAATGTCCGGCTCGAGCAAGACGAGATTTGTCCCGGATTGAAAAGACTCAAAATACTTTCCCCGGACGCCGGGACCGAGATCTCCGCGACGGTATTCCGGACGCAGTTCGTCCGAACTAGCGTTCTTCATAGATTCTCCTTTCCCGACGCGTCATGAAACGCGCACTAATTATTCTCGTCTTTGCAGACCGTTGTGTATGCGAGATAACTACGAATCGACCCAGTCTCGAGAGACCAAAAGTAAGGTATCGCCTTTCATCCAATGAGTGATCGGGGTCGGGAAAAGTTATCGCCAGAGGGTCGCCGAAAACACTGGCTCCTTCCGAAAAACTGAGATCATGTTTCAGCTCGTTGGCATTCGCTTTTTCCGGATCCCATTCAAAATCCATCAGGTGGCAGCTTCCTCACCACGAATACCGGTTTCTGTGGTTCGCAATTCCACAGTCAAACACGAGTCGTCTTACTGAAACTTGATGTGCCGTTGGCACTTGGAATTATACCTACAAAGGAAGACGCTGGCAAGACCGTTGGCAACTTCTGCCACTTGGTGCGCTGCGCATCCCTTACGCAAGCTTGGCCGCCCTCTTGCCGTGAGTAACTCCGAGCAATCCGTCGATCGACAGGTCTTCATCGATTAACGGCCAGTGAACGCCGTATCCGGACGGCGATACCTCGTATGTATTTCTCTCTCTGGATGTGGCGTTCAAGAGTACGGACGATATATCGCGAATCTTGAACCTCCTGACGCGGCTGTCGATCGTCAGGACCATGTCGTCGCCATCAAAATGAAGATCGCTCACGTCGTGATGTCTTCTCACCTTTGACGCCTCCGTTCGAACTCATCCCTCTCTCGTCAGACAAGTAAAGACCAATCACTGTCCTTTATCGAGAAGCGGCAGCGCAAAATCCTCCGCACCGTTATCGACCCATATCGGCCACTCCAAGCTCTCTGCAGATCTTTCGTGCAAGAAGGTCTGAGATTTCGGTATGTCGCGGTACCGCCTCAATCGCTCCGGCGATAGGATTTGTCCAAATAGAGTGCGAACGCCCTTCGCGCTTGAGATGACAACCGTGACGACGCAAGTGCCTCAGCAACGCTTGACGTTTCATTCGATAACGACAATTTCACGTTCCGCTTCCGCAGGAACAGCGCGAAGTCCATCCTCCCGACGATCTTCCAGGATGAGCGATATCGCATCACGCAGGCTTGCGAGCGCTTCATCCCTGGTCTTGCCCTGTCCATTGGCGCCGGGGATCTCGGGGCAATAGGCTATGATCCATTCGTCGTCTTGTTCGATCACCGCCGTGAATTCATTTCTCATTTCCAACCCTCCGGGAATCCTGAATCATCGCGTACTGCTCAATAATGAGCTCAAAGAGATTCGATGTAAGTATTCAGATTCCAACCGTCGAGAACTTCAGCGTCCAGATCTGTAAATTCGGAAATAAGCGGCTTGATGGTAATCACACGACGATCCCTAAAGGGCTTTAATTCGAGCGGATTGCAGGTTCTTGGTATATATATGGAATCACACCTGTCCAAAATCGTCTTTTCCAACCGCTATCACGACATGATCCACCTGTAACCGGAGCGAGGGCATCCTGCCCTCGAACTTCGCGTCGCCGACCCCTATTCGCGTCGAGAGACTGACGGGGCCATTCAATCCGACACCGGTTCGCGGAAAACACCGTGTGCAACGAGTTATCCGATGTCGAGGGCAGGATGCCCTCGCTCCCGGGAACGCCAACCGCGCCGGTCCCATATCGGTTTCTGTCTTGGACAGCCGTGGTCAAAAGAAAGGGACCTGCGTTAGCACTTCGAAACGACTTTGAAGAAAACCAGGCACTTACGCATCCAAGATCGTCTTTTTCAAACTATCTTGGACAGCAGTGATATGGAATTATACCTATGGACAAAGACGCTGGCAAGGGCCTTGGCGACTTCAGAGCCGAAAATGTGCTTAGCCCTGATTCGCGATTATTCGGGCAACTGAATGTCGAATATATGCAGAAGAACAAAGGCGAATTGACGTCAACGGTCCCGGATACTTGAGGTCACTGGACGTGAAGGGAGGTCTTGTCCGTCTGAACGACTTCAATGCCGCGTTTTCGCACTGCCACCTTCTGTGCCTTTTGTGCTTTTTGTGGTAAATTAACGGTTGTCTTCCTTTGATTTAAGGTTAGACCGGGACGCGCCCTAACTCTGAACCGACGCGGTGGTGTCAAATCTGTTGAGTTTATCGCCGAGTCGCTTTGCCAGCCCAGGGAACCCACTGCCAAACAGAATGTAGCCCCTGCGGGTTACCGACTGCCCCGGTTCAATATCGCCGAAATGAGGTCTGCTGTGCAGGCAATGATGGCCGTCAGCGTTCTGAAGAGCCGAAGTTGCGCACTCATATCCGAGCGCTGTTGCCCGGGACCGGTCATGAGAAACGGCGCCGAGGATGGCCGGCGTATCTATGGCCGTATTGCTTCGTCCCCAGAACCATGCGGACCTGTTGACCCACTCTTTTTCGTAGTCCATAGGATCCGAATGATACGCGGTCCGAATATCCACGGTTCTGTGAAGATCGCCCATGCTTTCCGGCTTTCCTTTCACCAGGATGCAGGATCGTTCGACTTCGTTGTGATCCATGAAATCGGATGACTTGGCCTGGAAACATCCACCATCGGAAGCGACGTCATAGAATCTCGCGGATGACTGATTCGTGAGGGTCAACGACAATTCCACACTGTCCTCGAGTCCGGCCAACGCTGCTCTAAGAGAAAGACCGGTTACAAAGTTGTGTCGAATGACGTTCCCCGAGGGATCCGTTTGACGGAATGCCAACTGCTCCTTGATGTACTCAGGCGTCGTCTCCCATTCGTATGCCCACGCGTTGTCTCCCGTCCTGGTCCATCGAGGGCGGATCTTCTGCCACATCATCGTCACGCCGTTCATAGACGTGATGACTTCCGGAAACTGGAGGGACCACTTCAGATCCCAGTCCAGGTGATGAATGTCAACGAATCGCGTTTCGGTAAGCTGCAATAGGATCACTATTCATTCGCCTTTTGCATGAACCAGCGTTCTGTCCCGGAAATAAGTTGCCAAGGCTCGGCAATCGAAACGCCGGTCTCGCCTCCCTTCGACCGGCTCAGGGCAGCCCGACGCTTTTAAATTTCCTATACGTTTCTCGCGATATAGATCGCCAAAGGTCATCAGGGGCTCGGTTGCGCCGCTTCGGGCTCCGGCCGCCGTATATTGGGTCCCGCCTTGGTGTTGACGAAGCGCCGCTCGCGATTGGGGTTGCGCCAGCTCCGCACGCCGTGCGTCGTCGTACCCGGGTACATGATCACCGTCCCGGCAACCCCCTGCATATGCTTGACCTGAGGCAGGTCGCAGCTGGTTTGCTTCGGGCGCGGAAGCGGTAGCCGCGCCTTGTGGCTACCGGGGACCAACATCAGTCCGCCGTCGCCCGTCGCCGTCTCGACTTCCTGGAGCAGCCAGCCGATGTTCACCTGCTCCGTACGAGGCTGTCCGTCCCGGAATTGATAGTTGGGGCCGGCGCCGTAAAACCAGCCGCCATGCAGGGCCTGGCCGGCCGCCCCGTCGCGGCTGACGATGGTGTAGCACGTTGTCATGACGAAGCCCGGGTCGATCATCCACTTCAGCCTGGCGTTCACGAGCGGATTGTCGATCATGCGTCGAAAGCCGTCGCTGAAGGGTGAAGGATGGGTCCAGGTCTGCGAGACGCGCTCTTCGGTGCAGCGCGTGCCCGGGGCCGGGGCAATCGTCTGCGAACAGCCCTCGTAGTCCGGGAACTCGCCCACGACACTGCTCGAAAAGCCCACCGGCCGACGGTTGGCTTCGGCGAAGGGCGAGTCGAGCGCTGCATTGCACTGCGCTAACCACTCGCGTTCCATCACGCCAGGCAGAACCAGGTAGCCTCTCAGGTCCCAGAACCATACCTCCTCGTGGTTCGGAGCGTCAGGCCGCGTGTTGACGTCCAGCAGCGACGGCGCCAGCTGCTGCTCGTTGCTGAGGGGCTGGCCGTCGTGGCCGAGGCCGCGTGGTGGTCCGGCCACCAGCGCTCGGCGCGCCGGCGTGAGCTCATCCAGCCAGCTGTCCACACCCGTCGCGCCGTGGCCGAAGGCCCCCCCAGGGTAGCGGGTGTCGTCGCAAAAGACGCACTCCTGCAGAGAGGAGCCCGGGGCGGCGCCAACCAGCGTGGTGGCAACCGCGAGCAGACAGTCGCCAGCGCGAAGCTGCACGCGCTCCGTCGCCCCGAGCTCCTCGGCGCGCGCCATGCTCGGGGGCGGCTGGACGTTGGCTTTGTGCGACACGGGGCACACCACCACGCAGCTGTCGCCCACGGCCCACAGCGCGCGCAGCCCCCAGACGCACACCCGGTCGGGCCGGCTGGTCGTGTCGTAGCCCAGCCGGCGCTGCTCATCCACCGTCAGATCATTGGCCCACTGCCCTTCTTTGGTCAGGCGGCGCGGCGGCCGGTCCAGCTCAAACCTGATCGTGTGGAACTCCTGTTCCTTCCCTTCAGTACCGTCGTACGCAGCGCGGTACCACAGTGGTAACTCCCCGCCAGCCAGCTGATCGATCGCAGCCAGCAAGTCCGGATGCTCAGCGAGAGCGGCGGGTGTGGCGCGCGCCGCTGCCCGCGCGCCGAGCAGGCTCGGAAGGAGGATATAGCCGTCGAGTTCGAAAGCCCACCTCTGCTCCTCGGTCATCAGCGCCATGGACCCGCTCCGTGGAACATCAAAGAGGTGTTTTTCCGTTTCTGTCATAAGGCAACCCTTTCTCTCACAGATCGTCGATAACCGCTTCACAGGTGAAAATCTCACAACCCTCACGCCGTTCGTCCTACCATTGGCGTGTTCAGGTCCGCTTTGCAGCCATCTTGGGTTCTGTACGTGTTTCGTAATGGAAACTGGGAATGGATGTCTCGATGTCGACTATAGAGATCATTATATATCGTATTGTTTTTAATATGGTAAAGACGGTTCAATCCAGCTGCGACCGGTCACCTGTTGACCTGCTATAAAACTAAATACCTTAATCAGGTTCTTCAAGCGAAATCTCCGCTACAGAAGAACGCAGTGAGATTCTCTTGGGCGGCCAGATCGATCATTGAATCAGAACTCAGCGGCAATCATCGCGTACTGTCCGATGTTCGTTAATGTGGTTTCCAGGTGGTTTCCGTCGAACGTGACCTCCAGGTCATCTCCCGTGCAAACGTCCCACACGCGACGAGGAGTGCCCCGCTCCGTGAGCCTCCAGCGCAGGTTCACTTCGGGTATCGTGGTCACATAGTCAAACTGTGGGCTGAAGCGCGGCCAGATCTCCGGCAGATGTTCGACGCGCTCGCCGGTGTGATTGATCAGAAACAACACCTGGCTTCCTGGTTTTTCATTCGGAATCATCACGAGTTGGTTCGGGCCATCGGTCATCAGAGGCCGGCCCTCCGGGTAGAGCCAATCCACCACGGCGCCCAGAAGATCGCGGACGACCAGCAGGCGATATTCGAAATGAAGCTCCTCCACCGGCGCGGCCAGATAGACGACGCGCCCCTTGCCGACCGTCCGGCAGGTGACGGCGGGACACAGAGCGTCGTCCGCGCGCCCACCGAAGACGATGTTCGCCACCACGTCGGTTCCCGGCCGCGCCTGGACGAACTCGAACCGATTGAGCGGCCACAGCTCATGCGAGCACCCCTCGGCCAGCCATTGACCCGGAACGCAGCGGCCGTACGTGTCGAACGTCCCCGCGGCCCAGAGGTGTTGTTCGTAATCAGCGAACTGGTTGGGGTTCGGGTCCACGCGGTCCACGCCCAGAAGGTCCGCCAGGGCGAAGTTATCGCACATCTCCTCGGGCTCGGCGCCGTACAGGCTCGTCCGGTACGTTGCCAGGAGCCGCCCGCCCACCTTCACATATTCCGTGATGCCCTCGACTTCCTCCCGCGCGAGATGGCCGACGTTGGGCAGAAACAGAACAGGATACTTTGCCAACGCCGCTGGATCGGAGAGAACCCGCTCCTCGATCACCGACGTCGGCAAATGGTTGGCCAGCATGGTCGAGAAAGCCCCGCGACGGCAGGATTGCTGGGGGGGCGTGCGCACGAGATAGCCCGCCTCGGAGAGCGGGGCCTCGAGTTCCCCAGGACGGTCGGCGAGGTCCTGCTTGAACTGGCCGATGACATCGCGCGGACGATCGCGCATCACCAGGGGCTCGGCGCGGAACCGCAGGCGCTCGAGCATCTCATACACCCGCACCGGCAAAACAAATGGAATAGCAACAAACGGTGACGGGTGGAGATCTTCGAAGAGCGATTCATTCGTCTCCAGGATCTCAAGGAACTCCACCAGCTCACGATTGGCTTTGTGGGGAGGCGACAGCCAAAGGTTCACGCCGCACGCCACCAGGACGCCCCCTCCGGAAGCAAAGCTGGCTGCTGCTTCCTCGACGAGTTCCATGCCGAAGCACTGCGTCCGCGACCAGCCCGTCAAGGCGCCGACGTATTGCCACATAGCCCAACCCGACGACTCGGCCAGACTGGCCGCTTCGAGCCGATGAAGGAAGTCGCCCCCGGCCTCGTAGAGAAATCCATTGTGCACCTCCACGATCCTGCGTTCGGGCCAGTTGCCCACACCCAGGCCGTGCGTCAGCACCGGGATGTCCTTCTTCCTTCGCGTCGCGGCGGCGAATTCGAGAAAGACATCGCCGACGATCCTGCCGTACTGCAGGCTCCACGCTTCCAGCATCTCCCGGTCTTTCCGAGGCAGGCTGTGCGGATCGGGCGCATACGGCATTGGGCAGCCGAATTGCCTTTCGAACTTCTCGAGGCAATAGTCGCAGTAGCACAAGGGTGACTGCGGGGTGTGGTGCGAATGGTAAGGACAGGCAGAATCGGTGTAGATCGCGTCGACGTTGTGGTCCACCACCTGTGCGATGAAAGCGCAGATAGCCTCTCGGTACGGTGTGTTAAAGCAGACGTGCCGGTGAAATCCGCCGCCGTGGTGCCTCAGGACAGGAGCGTTGCCTTCGGGGCTGGCGCGGTACATCCACTCCGGATGATGGATCAGCATGTTATCTTCGGGAATAATGTGCCCCACGGGAATGTACCCGATGACGCGCACCTCCCGCGCATGGGCCTCGGCGATCGTCTCGGCGAGCAGGTCGCGCTCACCTAATTGAGGGTGCGGGGGAAAGAACTCATTGGGGAAGACCGCCCATTTACCCGCGCTGCCGAACCAGATCGCGTTGGCGTGGTATTTCCGCACGACATCGACGAGCTGTTTCGCGTCAAAGTCGATGTCGGGCCAGAAGGGCGGGTGGTATTGCTCTATCTGAAAGGTGCGCGCCCGCCGTACCCACTCGTGACTTGGCTTGATCATAGCGATGACCACCAAAATCTGTACCGTCTTTTTTTGTCGCAAAGACCGTAGAGAACGGCCTCCTCCAGAACGTCTACCTCCCGCGGAATATCGCGGAAAGAGAACGCGATCTCTTTATACTCGGGGAGTTGGCAGATTCCATTCCAGGTCACGCACTCCCGCCAAAAACGGCTTACTTCAATCCTCCTTGCTGCTTTCCCCCTGCAATTCTTCGAGAAAACGACCGAGATCAGGATACTCTCTGAGCGCGAACTGTCGAATCTCTTTTAATGGCGGAATAGACCTGGGCTTCTCCGTTGGAAGTGTCTTCAAGGCCGGCGGAATACGTTCGGGGAAGGTTGCCAGTTGAAAGCCTCTTCGATTCTGCGCGAAATCAGTGAGAAGTTTGCTGTCCTTAAACTTCCAATGTACCGGAAAGAGATACATGGCATCGGCCCGGAATGGACCGAAAACCTGTGCAACGGCTCCGTCGGGAGGTTCTACCGCCGATGAGATCGAAAAAAGCCGCTGCAGGACTTCCGGTCCATGTTCACCTTGCACGTAGACGCGCCCGAGTGGAAGCTCAGAACTATCTTGCGAGACGGCTGTGACGACCAGGAGCCCATATCCGTTAAAACGGTGAAACTCCTTGCTATCCTTTGGAAACGCAATGTCGTGAAACCCGCCTCGCGCAGCCACAGCACCAAATTTCTGATAACGTAACGCGGTCTCCAGGATAAATTCGTCAATCCGCGCATTACTCACAGGCTCGGAAGAGTAGCCGGTCCGCTCTCGGATGTGGAGATGGTCTTCAGGCTTCGTCCAACCGGGGTCAGGAATATTCACCATCACAACTGCCAGCAATGCCAATGATCGTCTCATCAGATATACCCTGCCCTATTCGGTTTCCGCCATCCGGACGGCGTCGTACGTCAACTCCCAATGCGCCTCGCCGGGCCATTCTTTGTACTGAACGTCCGTTCCAAATTCACTGACGGCTGCAAAGAGTTCCTGTTCGGTCGGGAAGTTTTTCACGATGTCGTACTCCCGCCCATCCGAGAGGATCCGCCGCTCGATGGTATCACCGTTGGCATCCTCGCGCCGTCGTGTGGCCATTCCGTCAACCCTGGGCACGTCGTATTCGAGCTGGTCCGAAAACAGCACCAGCGCTCCTGGGATCAGCCGTCCGTGAAGCGAATCCAGAAACTCCGGTATGCGGGACCTGGGAATGTGCGACCACCACCAGACGGCGAACCCTGCCGTGTAAGCGCCTGCCTCTGGGCCGAGATTATAGGCGTCAGCCAAACGGAAATTCACGTGCGGCAAGTGTTCACACCTCGACTGCGCCCGGGCCATCATTTCCGGGTTCACGTCGATTCCAACAACCGACCTTGCAGTTTTCGCGAGGACCTCCGTCCAGTATCCGGTTCCGCACGCGATCTCGATCACGTCGTGTCCGCGAAAGAGCTGCTGATATCTTTTCTTCTTCGCGATGCGGAGCGTTTCTCTATCACGAGTCAGATACCCGGCGCTGAGGTCGTATTCCGGAGCGCGCGCCGCATAGTATCGGGCGGTTTCATCGGACGTCGCATCGCTGGAATGAGGCGTCATATGAAAAATCCCTGGAGCGAACTCCTTTACCGCGGCGGTTTCACGTGGGATTTCTCCGCGCGCGGCATGTGTCACAACCTAATACGCGCCGATTCTCCTGAACAGAAACAGCGCTTCTACCGTAAATGCCGCGCGATGTTCGTCCCCGTGGTTGGTGATCCAGCCCCCGTCATCCTGCTGAAAGCCTTTTACCTTCTCGAGCGACATATCGAAAACGTCTTCCGCAATTTCACCGGCCAGGTGGCTGGCATACGCGATCGAGATCGTGTCTCCCGGATCCGCCGTGCCTGCTGCGACCGCATCGTAGAGGACCCTCTTGCATCCGTTGATAATTCCCCGGTTCACTCCGTCGACGGACCCAATCAGACTGAACAGAGGCATCGCCATCCAGTGCGTATGCTGGTAGACCGGGAATTTCTCGCCATCCCATGCCTCCCGGATAAATCGCACCGCTTTCGGAAAATCCACCTCTCGTTCCCGGCCGGCCTCTTTCAGCTTGCAGCACAGCGCGGAAGTGAGCCACACCCGGTTCTCGTACCGTCCGGGCAGCATCCAGAAAGGCGGGTTGAAGTTGACGATCTCGTCCGGCTCGTCCCAGCTGCCTTCTTCACGCTGGGTCCTTCGAAGATAATCGACCGTGTCCGTCAGTACCGCACTGTTTCGATCTTCGATCCAGTTCAACCATTGCACCGCCACCCACGTTGCGCTGACGATCGACAGGTCTCCCAGAAAGTCCTTGTCCGTTCTCGTCCAGCCCCCATCGTCCCGTTGACAGGTCGCCAGGGCGTTGATCGCGTCTTCGCGACCCATATCGCCGCCTGCATACAGGGCGAGACTCGAAAGAACGGGATCATTCGTGTCGAGAATGAAAGCAACTGCTTTGTCAAGATCGACGGCGCTCACGTCACCATCTCCATTATAGACGTTTCCGAATGGTCAATGCAGTTTATATATATTAAATAAGATATGTTCCATATTATATATGGTATAAATTCGCGATGATTTGGCCTGATCTGAGCAATATATATCACGGTTTGCCAATATGTTCGCAGTTCTGCCGTTCGAAATTGCGGACCACCATACCCACACACTCGGAAAAACCCTGCTTGACGTAGAAATCAGCCACGTCCCTGTCGCATACGAGGTCGATCATGTACAGATGTCCGACCTGTTCGAGCATTCGCCTGACTAGTTCGGCGCCAATGCCCAACCCCTGGTATTCCGGAAGAACGCTCAGGTGAGGAATATATGCACAGGAGACGCCGTCCGAGACGGCGGAAATCCAGCCGATGACCGTTCCCTGCGTCGAAACAGCCAGGACGACGAAATCGCTGCCCTGAAGAATTCTCAGATGCGCGTCCGGGGAGGGTGGATCGGGCCAACCCATGAAGTGACCTTCGAGATTATCCGAGCCGAACCCCTTAAGCGTATTCTGGTATCTGATTGACGCGGGGTCGCGTGTGTCCATGGAAACCTTCACCGTATGTGTTGTCTAACGTCTTCGCCGGGCCGAAGCGTTTCCGGCCGTGTGGTCAGCCATCTCTTAGTTTCGGCTTCCCGGCGACGACGACAAACCGATCGGATTCGCTGCCGTATTCCTCTCCCTCGAAACTGCCGCAGAGTCTTACATCCTGAAAGCCGGTTGCGAGTAACCTGTCCTTCAACTCCTGGCCGGAATATACCGTATGGTGAAACTCGAAGGTGCGGACCTCCGGTCCCTTGATGATGATCCATTCATTCCTGATGCGGGACCATTCGTCGAAGATCTCGTGGCGCTGGACCAGCAGGGCGCCGTCCTCGAGCTTCTCTGAGACCGTCGGCTGGAAAATCCGCGCCAGCTTCTCCTTGCCCATGAGGTCCATCACAAGACGGCCGCCGGGCCTCAGGCTGTCGAAGATCTTCCGCAGAACCTTTACGTCCTCGTCTTTGGCATCGAAGTACCCGAAGGAAGTATTGAGGTTGAGGACAAGATCGAAGGCTTCCGGTCGCTCAAACTCACGCATGTCGTTCTCAACCCACTCGATGTCGAGGCCTTTTTGCGCCGCGCTCTTCCGCCCTTTGTCCAGCAGAAACGGGCTCCTGTCCACCGCCGTGACCCGAAACCCGCGCCGCGCCAGGGGGACCGCAAAGCGGCCGGGACCGCAACACAGGTCGAGGACATCCCCCGACTCCATGCCGACCAGATTCAGGATGTTCTCAACGTGCGTCTCGGCAGCCTCAAACCTTGCCTCGGAAAAAAGAAACGGATAAGTCGCTTTCCAGAACGACTCATCCTCATACCATTCCAAACCGGTTACCTCCTGTCGTTACCCGCTCAACGTAATCTCTCGTGTTTCCGCGCCATCCAGTAAATCGTCGACGCCTTCAAGATACTCGAGTATGGCTGTCTCGATGTTGGCAATCGCTTCATCTTCGGTGGCTCCCTGCGACCAGCAACCTGGCAGGCCGGGTACCGAGACACTGTAGCCTTCATCGGATCTGTGTAGCGCGATCTTATACTTCATGATTCCTCCTCGCGTTCATCAATCCGCATGTTCAGCCTCAAACTCCCCGGTCGCTTTGCTGGCCACGAAGTGCCGGAAGAGCGGCTTCACGTCTTCCGCAAGGCCCTCGTACACGTCGCGGCGCAGGGGCTCCATCTCATAGTTCTTCCCGCCGGTCTCCAACACCATCATCTCGTGCTCCGGCGTGCCAACGTGGGTCGGATTCAGGTTCAGCCACCAGGGCGCGTAGCGCACGATCAGGGCCACGCGGGGGCTGCCGCTCAGGTTGGGGGCAACCGCGTGCCATTGGCGGCTGTCGTAGAGCAGTACCGACCCCGCCATGCCCTCGGCGTTGATCTCGGCCGGCTGGGGCGCCTCGTTGTCGAAGCCGGGGAGGTCTCCCGTCGCCGGATTGCGGTCCTTCCGGTGCGTGCCGGGCAGCAGCAGCGTCCCTCCGTTGGCGGCAGTGAAATCCGTCAGCATCCAAAGCGACGACGCGTGCATCATCACGTCCGGGTAAGGGGCGCGGACATTGGAGGCGTTCGTCTGGTTGTACGGCCAGTCCGCGTGCCAGTAGCCGCGCTCGTTCCCCGGATGGTTCACCACGACGTCGGTGCAGGAGATCCGGATCCAGGGACCGAAGATGACCTCGAGGGTCCCGACGATCCGCCGGTCGGCCAGATACGGCGCGAACGACTGGTCGTGGTTGATGGCCTGCTTGAGTACGCCAACGCCGCGGGCCCCCACGCGGTGGCCCCTGGCGCGAGTCGCCCTTTCCCTGGCCTGGTGGGCGGCGTC
The DNA here is from genome assembly GCA_964551635.1 of uncultured bacterium. Classification (GTDB taxonomy): domain Bacteria; phylum Latescibacterota; class UBA2968; order UBA2968; genus JAAXHE01. Next base: position 25,850 of record CAZKDZ010000204.1, read on the forward strand.
GTTGACGGCCTGCGCCCTCAGGAGGCGCTCGCGGATCCTGCCCACTTCCCCCGAGGGGATCACGCCTTCGACGATGCAGTAGCCGTTTTCACTGATATGGCGTGCTATTTCAACTGGTTCCATGTCGTTGTCCTTTGCCCTGGCCCGCCTGCGTATACACTAGCCGTACACCGCCTGAATCATGGCATTGATGTAACCGAAGCAGTACGCATAGGACTGATAGGAGCGATTGGGATCGTCGTCAGTCCACGGTACGTGGTCCGGATCGATGCCGTAACGGTAACCCGTGTCCTTGAGGGCTTTTATCGCTCGATAGAAGTCCATGTCTCCTTCATCGGGCAGAGACTCGCGGAAGCTGTACTGTCCCCCGATGATGTTGCGATAGTGGACCAGGAAGATCGT
>CAZKDZ010000205.1:0-7416 GCA_964551635.1 uncultured bacterium
GACCCGGCGCGGATGGTACGGATCATTTGCCCCCGTTTCCCGAAGGATGGTACCTGGTAGAGACGCGGCAGTCCCTTCTGCGGGAGAAACTGATCGAAAAGGCCTGGATGGGAGAAGAAATCGTCGCATGGTGCGACGAGGAGGGCCGTGTCTGCGTGGCCGACTCCATATGCCCGCACCTGGGCTCATCCCTGGGTCCGGACGTTGGCGGGAAGGTCTGCAACGGGCGTCTGGTCTGTCCGTTTCACGGATTTGAATTCGATGCGACCGGCCAATGCGTTGCGACGCCGAACGCCCCGGCGCCCAGAGCCGCGAAGCTGAAGGTATACGAAACAAGAGAGATCCTCGGCCTCGTTTTCGCCTGGTTCGGGAACGGCGGCAGGCCGTCTCACTGGGACCTTCCGGATGAGCCATCCGCGGGCGCCGAGTGGGGCGAAATGGGATACCGGCGTCTCCGCTTCCGCAGCCATCCCCAGGAAACGGCTGAGAACGCCGTGGACCTGGGACACCTGCGCTACGTCCACGGCTACGACACGGTGAATCCGGTGGGTTCGGTTACCGTGGACGGCGCCTATTTGAAGAGTTGCTTCGACTTCAGACGCATCCGAAGATTACTGGGCGTGAAAGAACTCGTGTACGAAATCTCCGCCGTCACGCACATCCACGGACTCGGCTACTCCTACGTCGAGATTCACGAGAAAACCATCGATATGCACGCGAGATTGTGGGTGCTTCCCACGCCTGTTGACGGCACCGTCATCGATCTCGTTCTGGCCGGCCAATTGATGGAAATCCGCAAGCCCGGGCGGTTCATCACGGGTCTTGGCTTCTTACCGATGAAGCTGCGCCAGCGGTTGATGAATCAAATTCTGCTCGGACAGCAGAAACGGGATGTGATGCAGGACGTGGTGATCTGGGAAAAGAAGCGGCATCGGTCGCCTCCCAGGCTGTGCCGCGCCGATGGCCCCATCGGCACGTACCGCCGCTACTGCCGTCAGTTCTATCCGGATTCTCCGGCACCGTGACCGGCGCGCGCCAACTGAGCCGCTCCCTGAGCCGTTGTCCTGCTTTGTGCTGCTTGCACTGAGCCGCGGCCCTGAGCCTGTCGAAGGGTTGCCGAAGTGGCCTGTCGAAGCAAGCCTCCGGTCCCTGAGCCGTTGTCCTGAGCCTGCCGAAGGATTGTCGAAGGGTCGGCGATGGCTTAAACAGGCTCCAAACGCGGCCGTTTCAGCCCCTCGCCTTCCTGAACCTCCAGCCATACAGAATGCTACCGTAGTAGTTGAACGACCGCCTCGACTCGGCGTCGTCGAAGGGATAGTCCCCGCCGATCTGCGTTGCGGCGGCAAGCCCGCTGACGAAGCACGTCTCCTGGCTGTTGATGAGCGTGTGGGCCCCGCAGTGCCAGGTCCGTTTCCTGCCCTGAATGAAGCGAAACAATGGAACGAGCAGTGCAACGTGGCGCACGTCGTGTACGATGTGCTGGAACCACCATCTTCCGATGATCTTCCGCTCATCGATCCGGCTGATCGGGTTGTAGGTCACCAGACAGGGCCTTTTGGAACGCTTCGCCCACGGCTGCTGGTTGTGCATGATGTACGTGATTTCATAATTGTCCGGTCGTACGCCGTATTGTTCGATGTGATTGCTGCGCGTGGTCAGGGGCTTCACTTCGTTGTCCGGCAGGACCGACGCGTCGGAGTGGACGATTGTATGGTTGTGGAGTTCGCTCTCGTAACGTATGGAGGAGAGAATGCAGCGTTCGAGCATGGTGGGTTTGTCCAGCATCATCAGCGTCTGGTTCGCATTGCACGCGAAGACCACCTCGTCGAACGTCTCCTTGATGCCGTCCTCGTCCTCGACCACGACGTTTGAGGATCGGCGGTACACCTTTCGAACAGGACGGTTGAGGCAAATCCTGTCCCGGAAACCGGCCGACAGGTTTTCGTAGATGCGTCGAGTTCCCCGGTCCCACGTCTGCATCGGCGTGGCGGTCTCGATATCGAAAAACTCCAGATATCTCCCGAAGAGCGCTGCAGGCATATCGAACACGTTGGTCGCCATCAGAAAGTTGACAAACATGGGCTTCAGCACCTTATACCTGAAGTCCGCGGAGAAACCGCCCAGATTCAGAACCGTCCCCATGCTGATGTAATTGAACGGATTGAGGGCGTTCAGAAGCTTCGATTCGGAACGGGTCAGCCAACCGAACCGATGCAGACGCTTCAGTACCCGCTGGAATTTCGCAATCTCGATTTTGAGTTGATCCCGGATATCCGATTCGAAATCGTGGGCATAGACACGGCCGCGGTACTTCACGCTGTAGCTGAACCGGGTATCGATCAGGTCGATGCCGAACGCTTCCATCAGCAACATGACGTGCCGATAAACCGAAGGGATACAGGCCGTGACGGAAATGTCGAATGGAATCGTGCTGCCGTCGTCCTGTGGCATATCGGCGGTAACCGCATTCCCTCCAATCCGGTCCTGGGCTTCGAACAGCCGGAAATCAAACCGGTCCGGGTGGTGATGCAGCGCCCAGGCGGCCCCCAGTCCCGAAATCCCTCCCCCGATAATGGCGATTCGCCGCAACCCGTCACGCTTTCCCACAGTAACCCCTTATCCTGTTGTACTGTCAGCCAAGAGCCGACTGCTGAATGCCGTTTTAGATCAACTCCCCCAAAGGCGGTGAGACGACGTCCTGCCTTGCACCCTCTCTCCCGGTGGGAGAGAGGGCCGGGGAGAGAGGTCTGGGCGGTTGAGGGGTTGCTTTTGCTCTTGCCTTTCGCTTTTAGCTGATGGCTGACGGCTGATAGCTGACAGCTTTATCCGATAGGGCCGGGGAGAGAGGTCTGCCGGGCCGGGTGACAGTGTGTGCAAACTACAAAAAAACCCTGTCAGACGTATTCCGACAGGCTTGCAGGCAACGACTCATTTCCCGGACGGACCCAAGGTTTGGAAGATTTTTCCTCAAACCGCTCAATGCCGCGACAAGGCGCTCCTTCAACTACTGCTGACGCATCATGTAAGGCTGGCGGTTCCGGAGTGGCCCGGGCTGAGGGTCCTGCGTGAAGGCGCTTCTGGCGGGCTTAAAGAGGCTTACGAGCCAGAAAACAGTACAGCGGCGTGAAGATACCCGTCTTGCCGCCCGCGATGTAAGCCTCCGCGGTTCGATCGAGAAGTCGGACGACTTCCCGGGAGCCCTTCGGAAAGAGCCGCAGTACTTCAGCCAGCCTCAATCCTGCCAAGACCGCTTTGCGACCCCACCGAAGCCTGCGAAAGGCGTTCCGCATCGTGCCGTGGCGACTCTCCATGGGCTGATACCAGGGTGTGGATGGTCCCTCCTGGATGTCCCGGTCCATCCCTTCGATAACATGGAATCCTGCAGCTTCAAGCGCGTGATTCACTTCCCCGAACGTGGCGATATCGTTCAGTGCGATGCCGTGCCTGAGGTCGTGCGCCATGACCAGGTGTCGGTTGTTATTCGGATCGAACTTGCCGGTCAGACACATTTCCTGCCCCCAGAACAGGGCTCCAGGTTTGAGTACGCGGAATATTTCCGAGAACGCGCGTTCCTTGTCCGGCGCGTGGCACGTTGACTCGATCGCATAGGCCCGGTCGAACGTCTCGTCTTCTATGTCACCCATATCCATGAAGCTGCAAGCTTTATACTCGACCATGTGGCCGAGCCCCGCCTCAGCGTTCAACCTCCTTGCCTCTTTCAGTTGGATTTCACTGATGTTGATTCCAACGACCTTAACACCGCCCTCACGGACGACGCTGCGCATTGGGCCACCGATTCCACAACCTATGTCCACCACCGTCATGCCCGGTTTCAGCTCCAGTTTCGATATCATCAACCGGTGATGCCGGGCAATGGAATCCTCCAGACTCTCATCAGGTGTGAGTGGCACGAAGTGCAGGGATTCGTCCCAACCCCACACCATGAACCCGATGCACAGGTCGTAGTACTCTTTCACAGTCTTCGCGTGGTCGTACCCGCTCGCGTCATCGGCGCGCGGTTCCGCCCGTGCGGTCCAGCCCTCGAAGTGCCGAACGCGACCTTGGACGAACGTTCCCTGATACGCCTCTCGCAGATCTCTGGCTAGTTTGCCCAGTCGCAATTCTGTGGCACCTTTACTGGTTTTTTGTCTGCACGGCTTCAGACGCGCATTTCGCGTCTCTGCTCGGAGATGACGAAGTTAAGCTTCTTACTCGGTTTCAAAGACGGAAACGGATTGAACCGCAACTTATAGTTCGCGGGCGACACTTCGATTTTAAAATAGTACGCCAACATCAGCAAGTTGGCAGCCAGTTGTAGTTCCATCCATCGGGTGCCGAGACACATGTGCGTGCCGAGCCCGTACGGGGCGTATCCGGAGCCGCGTTGCTCATGTCGCCCCGGCAGGTAACGGTCGATGTCGAAGGTGTATGGGTCGGGAAAGACATTGCTCATGTAATGCGTGGCGGTCGGCACGATATGAATCCGTTCCCCCAGGGGCAGTTCGTAACCCTCAAACACACACGTATTCATCACGTTTCGAATAGCCATGGGAACAATCGGGTACATGCGCATACACTCCATGAGGAATCGATGCGTGACGTCGATCGCGGATGGTGTGAAAGCCTCAACATCCGGATCGCCTTTCCCGAACATGGCATCAGCTTCTTTCCGGATTCTCTCGTAGAGCGCAGGCTGCGACGCCATGGCGTATACGACCAGACTGAACGTATCGCCAAGATACACGCTGGCAATCAACGCAGCGGAAAAGGCAAAACGCAGGTTGGATTCCGGGAGGAATTGCGGGTCGCTCGCGTGCAGGCTGAGGTACTCGTCCACCAGATCCCGGGGACAACCAGCACGTTGAGCGGGGGTATGGACCCTCTCGATTCGTTCCATCAGCGTATCGAGGGCTTTCGCCCGGCGTTTCATACCCGGGGTGTTCAGCGTGAATTTGGGCAGGACCCTGGCGATATGCACGCTGAGCGCCCGTTCCTTAAACTTCATCAGATCGTCCATCACGTCCTGAGTGTCGACGCCGATAAACAGCGGTGAGAGTTGAGCGTTCACCAGCTGCCGGCACATGGTCGTAGCAGGATAGGAGTCTCCAACTCTCCAGCCTGCCATGTAATTCCGCGCGTGATGGTAGAGCTGATCCAACTGTCCTCCAAGTCTGGCGCGAGAATACGCTGGCGACAAGGTCTTGCGAAGCCGGAAGTGATCGGCGCCGTCCAGGGAGGGCAATAGGCCGGACGCCCCGTAGACCTTCTCGAAGTCGCTGAAGTAATCCCTGGCTCTCAGGTACATGCGTCCGTGCCTGTGTACCCAGCGGTTTGCCTCGAGCCCAGCCATGAAGATCATAGGTCGGGCAAGCGGAGGACGGATCCTGAACACGGGGCCGTACTCCTGTACGATGTTCGCAAAGAGCGCGTTGAGGTTGCCGTCTCGAATATGCGGGTTTAGCAGCAGTTTGCGCAGCGAAACCGTCGGTATCTTCCTGACGAAAACGGAACGGCGAAGCGTCGGGCCGGCGAGATTGTGAGAGACCGCTGCGGCTATGGACCGGGCGATCAGGTCCATCTGGCAGATGGTCTGGATGCGCGCCTCCGTTTCGTCGTCAAGCTGGAAAATAAACCTGAAAACATCGCACGTGTTGATGAGGCTTATAACGATTACGTCCCTTGGATCCGGGATCTCGTTCATGAAAATCGCCCGGCTGATCCGCGTCCTGATGAATTGACTTGCCGTCCCGGCCTCGGCGTCGTTGTACAACTCCATCTTCCAGTCAGTGCGGGCCAGCGTCCAGAACTCGCCGTCGTGGTGTTCCAGGATCTTCATTTCGACAAGACGGTCCAGCACCGAATCGATGATCGACTCCGCGCGAGGCGCGAGATGTTCGATCCAGTACCGGGTGTTATGCTGGTTCGTTTCGCTCGCTATTTCATTCAAAATGGGGTCGATCGTGGGATTGCCAGTTTTCGTGGAGTCGAGCAGGAACAGGGATTCCATGTCCGTGTCGATGCGGGATCTGAGTGAAAGTTCCGCAAGCACGGCGCCGACCAGCGCGCAGTTCAAATCCCAGCCGGGCACCTGGTGGAAGTAGCCGGTCTCCTCGTTGAGGAGCATCAGGATGAGTTCCTGAGTCAAAGTCAGCGGTTGAGTCGTCAGATCCTCGGTAGTATCAGTCATCGGTATTCGCCTCCCTGCACCTTGAAGTGCACTACGCGGTACCGGCGCCGACACGGCCCCACGAAGCAGTCAGACGCAGATGGATGGTGTAAAGCGCGGGAACGACCATCATGAGTATAGCCGTGGTGAATAGAATGCCGCAACCGAGCGAGGCGGCAAATGGGATCAGGAACTGGGCCTGGATGGCGCGCTCCAGAATGAGGGGCGTGAAGCCGAGGAACGTAGTAACGGAAGTGAGCATGATCGGACGAAAGCGTCCCTTGGCGCCTTCAATGATCGCAGCCCGCGGCCGGGTGCCTTCCCGGAGTTTCTGATCGATGAAATCGATCATCACGAGGGAATCGTTCACGACCACGCCGCTCAGGCCAAAGATACCCAAAAAGGACACGGCGCTCAAGGCTACACCAAGGACCCAGTGGCCCAGGATCACTCCGATGAATCCAAACGGGATCACCGCCATGATGATGAACGGCTTGGTATAGGATCGGAGCGGGATGGCGAGCAGTGCGAAAATCATGATCAGTGCGATCGCAAACCCACGATACAGCGCATCCAGAGAATCGAGCTGCTGTTGTTGTTCACCTCCGAAAGTGTAGGTCAGGTCCGGGTACGCGGCGGCCAATTCGGCAAGGATCGCATCCTCCAGGATGCTGTTGGCCTGGTCGCCGGAGATCACCGCGGCGTCAACGTCCGCGGAGACCGTGACGACGCGCTGGCCGTCCTTCCGCCGGATGGCCGGCGGCGAAACGCCCGGGTTCAGCGAGGCCACGCTGACGACCGGGACCTCGGCCCCGCCCGGCGTGCGGACCAGGTACCTTTCGATATCGGTTATAGAACTCCGCTCATCGGCGGGCAGGCGCACGTAGACGCGGACCTCTTCCCGGCCGCGCTGCACCCGGACGGCATCCGCGCCGAAAAACGCCGCGCGCGCCTGTCCGGCCAACGCTTCCAGCGTAAGACCCAGGGTACGCGCTTCCGGCCGTAGTTCAAGCTGCATTTCCGGAATGCCCGGGGTGTGATCCGACCGGATGTCGTGGACGCCTGCCACTTCTCGGAGACCGTCGACCACAGCATTCCCAATCCGGGCGAGGAGCTCCGGATCCGGATGCGACAGTACGGCCTCGACCGGGTTGCCCAGGTCAAAGACCGCGCCGCTGAAGGTGACGCCGCGCACGTAGGGAAGCACCCCCACCTCTTCTCGCCATGCCTGCGCGACCTCTCCGGATGAG
>CAZKDZ010000206.1:0-18511 GCA_964551635.1 uncultured bacterium
GATGCGGGAGGGGTGCGTTCGATGGGATTGTCCGACGCGAGTTCGAAGGCGAAACCGATGGGCGCGGGTCCGGGATCGTCGAAGCGAACATTGTACGTCGTGCATCCCCAGCGGTCGCCGGTCGCGACGGCATCGAAGGCATTGAAGCTCCGCCGCAGCGGATCGTACGCGAGACGCCCATACAGATCCAGCTTCAGGCCCCGGGGTTTGTCAACCGTCAGGCCGCTGTGGGGATTGGATTCGAAACTGGGTTCCCCTTCAAGGTGGATGCGTCCCTCCATGCGGAGCCGGATGCGGTCGGTGTCAACGGATTCGACGGTCAGGCTGATTTCTCCCTCTTTCAGGTCACCTTCTTTCCAGCCCGGCGATTGACCGCGTGCCGTGTCGATGAAATGGCGCAGGGCGAGACGCCTGGTGAAGAAATCCGGGGCGCGCCAGGTCTGGCCGGGTGCGGCATTCGGGGGCACGAGAGACCCGGTCTCCTCTTCGGTGAACCACGCGAAGTCGATGTTGTGCCGGGAATCGACGCCATTGGAATCCCGCGGCAGGTCGCGAACGGTGACTTTGAGCGTCAGGCCGTTTCCCGGATAGGACCATCCGAGCCTGGGATCGACGGGATAGGATTCGGGGATGTCGTGCGACTCGGCGCTGTCAGGACGTTCCAGCCACTTTTCCAGGCTCTGCTCGAGCAGTTCCAGGAGCGGCGCGGCCTCCCGCGTGTTGATGGACCCCAGCAACTCGCCGTCTGAGGTACAGGCGTACAGGCCCTGCCGGGTGGCCGTGGGTTCGGTGCGGCCGCCGTAATGGCCCTGTTCGGCCACCTGGCGGAAGAACTCGCCCTTGGCGTCTTCCTGCGTCTGCGTATAGCTGCAGTTGTCCGCAACGGGAATGTAGGATTCGTTCAGGATCCGGATGATTTCGGGATGGGAGAAGACGGACTCACGGCCCGCGATGCCGTTGTTTCAGACGCAGCCGAGCGGGTTTCCGTTCATCGCCCAGATAAACAGCGGTCTCCGCACGGCGGCCGCGCGGAGACGGGCCGCCCAGAGGTCTGTCTCCCAGCCGATCTCCGTCCAGCGCACTTCCTCGGGTGTCGACCGGATCAGCGAGGACAGAGATTCCATCGTCTCGGGACCTGGCTTCCATTGCGGTATTCGACCTGCCATATCAATCTCCTTTGGTTTTCCTCACTGTCTCGAGACCTACCCCCTGACCCCCTTCCTGAAGGAAGGGGGATCGGCGATGAGTCGATGTACAGGGTTTAAGACGTGCCGGGATGTCGACATCCAGTCAATAAGAGTGTCTTTCGGTGACCGGCACGCGAAACCTGCCTTTCCTCCCTCTCTCCCGCGGGAGAGAGGTCTGGGCGGTGGAGAGCGGTGGATCTTGCCTTTCGTTTCCAGCTGATTGCTGTCTTTTATCGTTTCAAAATCCCGCCGTTCACGTCGATCGTGGCGCCGGTGATATACGCCCCCATCCTCGATGCCAGGAAGAGGGCGGCGTAGGCGATTTCCTCGGGTTGGCCGACGTAACCCAGAGGAATGAGTTCGTTGATCCGGCTGCGGGTCTCCGGAGGGATTTGCATACTCGTTTCGATCACGCCCGGGGTTATGGCGTTGACCGTGACATTGCTCGGCGCCAGGTCGCGCGAGAGGGTCTTTGTCATCCCGATCATCCCGGCCTTCGAACTTCCGTAGTGGACGCCGCCTGCGACCCCTCCGGTCTGGCCGCTGATGGAGGAAATGTTGATGATGCGGCCGCTCTTCTGTTTTTCCATGTACGGGGCGGCCGCCAAGCAGCAGAGATACGCGCCGGTGAGATTCGCGCCGATCACCCGCTGCCACTCGGCATGGTCCACGCCGCTATAGGGTCCCGGGCTCGACACCCCGGCATTGTTGACCAGGATGTCGACGCGCCCGAACCGGTCCACAGTCCTTTGGACGAACGCGTTGACCTGTTCCTCGTCCGCTACGTCGGCCGGCGCGGCGAGAACATCCCCCCCGGAAGACAGCGCATCGGCGACCGCGATCAATGGGCCCCCGTTGCGCGCGACCAGCGTGAGACCTGCGCCCGCCTGATGGAAGACCTCGGCGATGCTCCTGCCGATGCCACGGCTTGCGCCGGTGACGATTGCAACCTGTCCGGACAGATCCAGAAGGCCGGCAAGGGGGTTCGGGGGCATAGGGTTCTCTTTTTTACTTTAGGCGGGGAGATGAAAGACGCCTTCGACGGTGTCCACAGATCCCGTCTGTCTCCCGCGGTCAGATGAACTTCACGCTCCGGACTTCCCGGTTGGCCAGGCGGATGCCCCGGGCCCTGTTGCCGCGAACGGCATAGTCGCCGATGTTGAATTCCTCTTCGGTGATTCGCACGCGTGGTTTGGGTTTGAAGCAGACCCGGACCGTGCGACTGGAATCGGTGGTGAGCTTGAGGATGCGGCATCCTTCCGGCGCCAATTCGTATCCCCGGTTCAGAATGAACTTGTCGATCTTGCACCGTTTGATGTAGAGAAATCCGGTCCTGTTCTCTTTGTAGAAGATATTGAAGACGCGGTCTTCGTCAATGAAATCGCAGAAAAGCATGCCTTTATCCACGAAGAGCTTTTCGGGGACGTCCACCACGGAGTAGGTCCCGGACTTGCGAATTACCAGAACACGGTCGTACGGAGACACATCCAGAATGGAGACGCCGTTGACCTGGTGACCCAGATAACCGGCATTCCTGTCGTAGCGCAGCTTGAGATTTCGCTGGGCGGCCTCCCGGACGTCCACTTTCTGGATGCTTGCGATCTCCGTCTTCCGGGGGTGATCGGCCCGATATTTCTCTATGATCCCTTCGACGAACCCGATGGCGTAGGCCTGGATGCCGCGGAGGTTAGCGCGGACCTCCCTCAGACGCCTGCGAATTTCCTGCATTTCCTCCTGTGCCTTGTTGATATCGTAGAGCGAGATGCGTCTGATGGGGATCTTGAGCAGGTTTTCCACGTCCTCACGCGAGACTTCCGCGCGGATGTTTTCCTTGAAGTGCTCGAGCCCGTCGAACACCGCGCGGTAGACGTCCTCGGAGGTGGTCTCCTCCTCGATGCTCTTGTAAATCCGGTTTTCGATAAAGATCTGCTCGAGCGTCTTCGCGTGATGCCGGGCGGTCAACCGGCGCTCTTCGAGCTTGAGTTCGGTCCAGAGCAGCTCGACCAGGCGCTCCGTATTGTATCGGATCACATCGGTTACGGTGGTGATCTGCGGCCGGTTCTCGCGTATAACCAGAAGATTCGCCGCGATTGACGTTTCGCAGTCCGTAAACGCATACAGGGCGTCAACGGTATCCCTGGTATGCACCCCGCGGGCGAGCTGGATTTCGATTTCCACCTGGTCGGTCGTATAGTCGCTGATACCCGAGATCTTGAGTTTGCCCTTTCTGGAGGCGTCTTCGATGGAGGCGATAAGGGTCTCGGTTGTCGTACCGAAAGGCAGTTCGCGCACGATGATGCGCTTCGGGTCTTTTGTATCCAGTTTTGCCCGGGCGAGGACCTTTCCGTTCCCGTCGTCGTATTGAGAGACATCCACGATCCCGCCCGTGGGAAAATCGGGATAGAGATGGATGGGTCTGTCCTGCAGGCAGGCGATCTGCGCTTCGAGCAGTTCGATCAGGTTGTGCGGGAGGATCCGCGTGGTCATGCCCGCGGCAATACCCTCTGAGCCGATGGAGAGCAGGACCGGGATCTTCGCGGGAAAGGCCAGCGGCTCGCGGTTGCGGCCGTCGTACGAATCTTCGAATTCGGTCGTCTCCGGATTGAACAGGACCTCTCTTGCCAGAGGCGTGAGCCGGCACTCGATATAGCGCGCCGCGGAGGCCTCGTCGCCCGTGAAGATGTTGCCGAAATTACCCTGCCTGTCTATGAACAGCTCCTTGTTGGCCAGGTTGACCAGGGCGCCGAAGATGGAGAGGTCCCCATGGGGATGGTACCTCATGGTCTGCCCCACGACGTTGGCGACTTTGTGGTACTTGCCGTCGTCCATTTCGTGGAGGGCGTGCAGAATGCGCCGCTGGACCGGCTTGAAGCCGTCGTCGATACTGGGAATGGCCCGGTTCTTGATGGAATAGGACGCAAACTCGAGATAGTATTTGTCGTAAAGCGTATCGACGTATGCCACGGCTTCTCCTCTTTACCGTTCGACATCAAACCTTCAGGGTCCGGGCGGCACGCTCCTGACACCGTTAATCACGAGGCGTTGACCCGCGTTTCAGATCAGGTTTTCGATGATGTAATCCCTGCGTTCGGGGGTATTCTTGCCCATGTAGAAGCTGAGCGTGTTGGCGATTTCGGATATGGAGCGGATATTGACTTTGACCAGCCGCATGTCATCCCCGATGAACTGACCGAATTCTTTCGGCGAGATTTCCCCGAGCCCTTTAAACCGTGTAATCTCGGGGTTTTTGACCTCCTCCAGGGCGCTGTCGCGCTCCCGGTTGGTGTAACAGTAGCGCGTGACCTTGCTGTTCCGGACGCGGAAGAGCGGTGTTTCCAGGATATAAAGATGGCCGGCCAGCACCAGTTCCTCGAAATAATTCAGGAAATACGTGAGGAGAAGGTACCGGATATGGTATCCGTCGTGGTCGGCATCGGTGGCAATGACGATTTTATTGAAACGCAGGTTTTCGATGCCGTCTTCGATACCGAGCGCCATCATGAGATTGTACAATTCCACGTTCTTGTACACCGCGGCCTTGTTCTTTCCGAATACGTTCAATGGAACGCCCTTGAGGCCGAAGATCGCCTGGGTGAGGACGTCGCGCGCGGCGACCATCGACCCCGCCGCCGAAGGCCCTTCGGTGATGAAGATGGTTGAGTCTTCGCCATGTTTTTTGTGGCCCACGTGGAATTTGCAGTCCTTGAAGTGGGGGATCTTGATTGCGATCTTCCGTGCGGCTTCCTTGGCCTCTTTCCTGACGGCGTTGAGTTCTTTTCTCAGCTTTTCGTTCTGGGCGATTTTCTCGGACAGGCGCTGGGCAGCGGTCTGGTTCTTGTGAAGAAGGTCGACCACGGCGCTCTTGACCTCCGCGACGATCCACCCCCGAATATCCGTATTTCCCAGTTTGTTTTTGGTCTGCGACTCGAAGACCGGCGCCTTGAGTTTGACGGCGACGGCGCCGGAGATGCTCTCGCGCACGTCGATGCCGTTGTAGTTCTTCTTGTAAAATTCATTTACGCCCTTGAGGATGCCCTCGCGAAAGGCGCTCTGGTGGGCCCCGCCGTCGCTGGTGTACTGGCCGTTGACGAAAGAGAAATACGTCTCGCCGTAGCTGACCGTGTGGCTGAAGGCGAACTCGAGGTATTGGGTCCTGTGATACAATGGCTCATAGAGGGCGGTCTCGCCGACTTCGCGGGTGAGGAAGTCCAGCAATCCGTTCCTGGAAACAAATCGTTCCCCGTTGAAGACGAGCGAGAGACCGCTGTTCAGGCACGCGTAATTCCACAGCCGCTGCCGGACGTAATCGAAGTTGAACGCGAAGTCATCGCCGAAGATCTGAACATCGGGAAGAAACTCGAAACAGGAGCCGTCCGGCTCGCCCGGCTTCAGGCCCTTCATCTTCTTCTTCAATCGGCCGCGTTCGAAGCGGGCATCGAAGAACTCTCCGTCCCGGAACGCAACCGCACTGAAGTCGGAAGAGAGGGCGTTGACGGCCTTGGTACCCACGCCGTTGAGGCCCACGCTGAACTGGAAGACGTCATCGTTGTATTTCGCGCCGGTATTGATGATGGATACGCAGTCGATGACCTTGCCCAGGGGAATGCCGCGGCCATAGTCACGGACCCGGACCCGGTTGTCTTCGATGCTGACGTCGATTTTTTTTCCGTAGCCCATGATGAATTCGTCTACGGCATTGTCGATGACTTCCTTCAGCAGGACGTAGATCCCGTCGTCCGGATTGGAACCGTCGCCGAGCCGGCCGATGTACATGCCGGTACGCAGGCGAATGTGTTCCAGCGAGCTGAGCGTTTTAACCTTGGATTCGTCGTACCCATGTTCGGGCGATGCGCCGTTGCCGTTCCCGCGGGAAGACCTTCGGGCACGCGCGGCCTTTCCATTGATGGAAAGCGAAAGCTGATCCGGACTGCGCACTGTCGATTTCGATTCAGGCATAACACACCTTTTCGGGATCGCTTGAAACCGCAACCCCGCGCGGCAAACGTGTAACCGGGGAGACAGACGAACCTGACGCGGAATCAGGTCTGAATGGGGCTTAAAAAGAAGCTAACTGTGGGGAAATAAAGGGGAAAGACAGCACTATAATATAGTGCATCTTTGTTCATCTTTCAAGGTGTTTTTTGTGCGCCGGCACGGGAGATGCGGCGGAATACCGATTTCGGAATGCGCCGTTCAGGTCCCACGGATCACGTAGCTGAGAACGTCCGCAACCTGCTCCGGAGACTCCGCCACCGCCAGCGCCGCGGAGTCGACCTCCTTGAGCGCGTGGGCGATGCCGGCTTCGTGGATCACGATAATGGGTTTGCCCAGGGCAGCGGCGAAGCCGGCGTCGAATGCCGCGTTCCACTGCCGGTAATTGCCTCCGAAGCGCACCACCACCACGTCGGCGTCGCCAATGAGCGTCCGGGTCCGGATGGCGTTGATTTTCGCGCCCTTGTGGTCCTTCCAGAACGAGGATTCCTCGGGGCCCAGGATATCCACGCCGCAGTTGTCGCTTGCGGCATGGTCGGTGACCGGCGCCGTGAAGGAAACCGGAAGCTCCATCTGCGCCGCGGCGTTTACAATCCGGTCCCTCCAGTCGCTGTGGATTTCGCCTGCCAGGTACACCCTCCACCGCTTCGACATGCTCCGGACTCCTGTATGCGATCGGGCGCGACCTGAATGCGTGCTTCCCGGCCCGGATTCGCTCCGGTTCGCCGGCTGCATACGTCCCGCCCACTTTCACTACCGTGGAACGACGGTCCTTTTTTCAGTCCTTCACGACCCGGGTGTGCGTGTACTGGTTTGAGTAGTTTCTCATATTTCCCGTCGCGTAGACCTGTCTGATTGCCGTAGCCGGGAGCCAATGGATAAACCAGTTGTTGTAGATTTCGCAGATATCCCGCGGTATGCCCCGGATGACCACTGCTTCCACGTCGACTGCGAGAAACGTGTTGTGGTGGATGAGAATGACGTTCCCGGCAATGTCTGTTCCGTCCTCGCGGTCTCTTCCTCCGTGCATATCGAAGCTGTGGCTGTTGGCGTTCTCCAGGACCATGTTGTACCTGGCCTCGTAGCTGGTATTCGGCCTGCCCGTGCCCGCGATGTGGTGCCGGCACCAGTCGAACAGGTTTGCTTCGATGAGCGCTTCGGAGTTGTCCATCACCACGCCGTAGCCCAGACCGTGGCGCTGATTGTGGTGGATATAGTTGTGGTGGATGTGGTTGTCCGTTGAATTCCTCCGGAGGAAAATCGCGCCGTGGCTCCAGCCCCAGAGTTCGCAGTTGTCCACTTCCAGCCTCGGTTGGAAGGTCTCGATGGCCCTGGAGTTGGGTATGCTGTAGAACCGCCCTTCCCTCAGGAGCTGCGTCATCTGTTCGGTGCGCCTCATCGAGTCCGGTCCCTCCAGCCTGAGGCCGGTAAGGCGAACGTCCGGACCGATGGCGACAAACAGCGGGGCCGTATCCAGCTGTTCCGAAAAAATGAGGCCTCCCTCGGAATCGGGCTTGCCCCGGCCGCTGGCCAGGGTGACGCCCGCCCGGATCTCGACGTCGGTGTCGCCGGTCAGGTCCACCCTCGCGGTGTCCGCCACGTAGACCACCTGCCCCCCTGTCGCCTGCTTGAGCGCATCCAGCAACTCCGCCCGGCTGGTGACGAAGTAGTCGTACTCCTCAACAAGCTGATCGTATCCCTCGCCGCCGCCGATGGGATTGCCCGTGGGTTCGAGTCGGCCCCGAACTTGTCGTCAGACAGCAGGGCACGGTTGCTCAAGTCCCGTCCGCCCGTCGGCTCGGTGGGCTCGGGTTCGGGCGCAGGGGGCGTTTCCTCGCCGCCGCAGGACGCGACAAGGAACAGCGCCGTGAGACAGACAAGCAGCCTGTGAACGGATGTTGTCATTTCTGACCTCATCCTGTGGCGAAGATCGACCCGCTCACCAACGTACAATTCTTTAACAGATCGTCCATCGCACTTCTCTCAGTCCTTGGCGACCCGATCGTTGGTGTACTGGTTCGAGTAGTGGCGGACGTTGCCCTTGGCGTTGGTCTGTTTGACGGCGACGCTTGGGACAGAGTGGATGAACCAGTTGTTGTAGATGTCGCAGTATTCCTCGGGTACGCCCCGGATGACGACAGCCGCCACGTCGATCGCCAGAAACGTGTTGTGATGTATGGTTATCACGGTGCCGGCGACGTCCGTACCGTCGCCCCGGTCCCTGCCGCCGTGCATGTCGAAGCTGTGGCTGTTGGCGTTTTCCAGGACCAGGTTGTAGCGGGCCTCGTAACTCGTGCCGGGCCTCCCCGTGCCTGCGATGTGGTGACGGCACCAGTCGAAGAGGTTGGCTTCGATCAGCGCTTCCGACTGGTCCATCACCACGCCGTACCCCAGACCGTGGCGCTGGTTGTGGTGGAAATAGTTATGGTGAATGTGGTTGTCCGTGGAATTGGCCCTCAGGAAAATCGCGCCGTGACTCCAGCCAAAGAGTTCACAATTGTCCACTTCCAGGCGGGGCTCGAAGGTCTCGATGCCCCGGGAGTTGGGGATGCTGTAGTACCGACCTTCCGCACTGAGCTGCCTCATCTGCTCCGTGCGCCTCATCGTGTCCGGGCCCTCCAGCCGGAGTCCGGTAACGCGCACGCCGGGACCGGTGGCGACAAAGAGTGGGATCGTCTCCAGTTCCTTTGAGTAGACCAGGCCGCCCTCGGTATCGGGCTTGCCGCGTCCACTGGCCAGCGTGACTCCGCCCGCGATCTCGATTCTCTGGTCGCCCGTAAGATCCACGCTTGCGGAGTCCGCCAGATAGACCACCTGTCCACTCGTCGCCTGCTTGAGCGCGTCCAGAAGCTCCGCCCGGTCGGTTACGAAATAGTCGTATTCGTCAACCAGCCGGTCGTATCCTTCACCCCCGCCGATGGGATTGCCCGTGGGGTTCGAGTCGGCTCCGAACGTGCTGTCCGACAGCAGGGGCCTGGGCTGCCGGGGGGTGTTGTCCGTGGTCTCGGCAGGCGCCGGATCGGGCGCCGGGGCGGCGGGTTTTTCCTCCCCGCCGCAGGCCGCGAGGAGAATCAGTACGCCGAAAAAGTTGAGCAGCTTGAACAACGTTGCTGGCATAGACACCTCGCGTACACACCACCCGGTAAGTGGGTAGACGGGAGACGTTAGACGGTAGAAGAAATCCTTGCCCCTTATGTTATTCTTCCTTGCCTCACGCATGAGAAGAAGCCTAACAAGGCAGACAATCTCTCCCCTCTCCCGTCTTGCGTCTAACGGATTCAAGTCTCCATTCGTGAAAGGCAGACTCGCAACGTGTAATTGAAATCCCGACTTGGATCATATCTAAAACAGATCTTCCCTCGTCGTTATCGGACACCACCGCGCCGTGTTGAGATGGTCCAGGAGGATGTTGAGCGCCTCGGGCGTCCCGATATACTCAAGCGCCACGGCGGCGTGACCCGACGCGTAGCGGTTCTCGTCCTGAAGCGCCTCCCCGAGCGCGGGAATGGCTGCTTCGGCATCCGCCCCGAATCGCGCCAGCGAGTAGGCCGCGTTGTAACGGACCTGGCTGTCATTGTCCTTCAGCGCGTTCGCCAGGGCGGGCACGGCCTCGTCCGGGTTGCCTGCGATGGTTCCCAGGGCCTCTGCCGCGTGGTGGCGAACCCATTCCGATGGATCTGTCAACGAGGCCGCAAGCGCGGATACGGCCTCCACGGCCGCCAGTCCCGCGTCGCCCAGGGCGAAGGCGGCATGGCCGCGAACTTTCTCATCGTCATGACCGAGCGCACTCACGAGTTCGGGAACGGCCGGCGCGCCCACGTCGGCCAACGCATAGGCGGCGTTCAGTTTGACGTTATCATCCTCGGCCTGAAGGGCGCGGCAAAGCGACGCTACGGCAGGCTCCCCGGTTGCGGCCAGTTCGTAGGCCGCGTTGAGCCGGGCATGTTCGTCGCCGTCGTGGAGCGTACGCGAAAGCGCGTCTACGTTGCCGGCGTGTCCGTTGGCTTTCGACCCGCGCGACCACTCCCAGATGCTGTTCCAGACAAACGGGTGCCTGTCGCCCACGTCCGTGTTGCCCCAGGCCTCGTCGGTGTGGTTCCACTCCGGCTGCGTGGGCTCGGACATGCGGGTAAACTGGAATTTCATCATATACCGTCTCATGTCCACCTGGTTGGGCATGGCCCGGTGCCAGATGTCGAAGTGGACGATTGCGATCGTACCGGCTTCGCCGCACACGGAGACACCGGCGTCGTCCGGATTCTCGAGGCGGTCCATGTAGCAGTGCGTGTGCGGAATGACGCCGGTCGGCCCGTTGATCAATTCCACGTCCTGGGGGTAATAAAAGGCCATCGCCCACCGGTTGCGGTGGTAACGGAGCTTATAGTAGCCCCAGTAGCTGTCCTTGTGCCATCCTCCACCAGGACCGTTGGGCTTGTTGAAGTGGCAGTGCCGGTGGACGTGCATGGTGTGATCGTCCCCCAGGATGGACGAGAACGCGCCGCGGACTTCGGGCTGGTCGAAAACGGTCTGGATTTCGGGAACACGCGGAAGAACGTTGTTGCCGGGGTTGCCTTCCTTCAGGAAGACTTCGTCGGTCTTCCGGTAGATTTCTTCGTGGAATTCCGGCGGGAGGTCCACCTTGATCGTGATGAACCCATTGGCGATGAATTCCTGCATTTTCCGGTCGTCGAGAAGGTATTTCGGGTCCGGCATGGCTCAAATCTCCGTGAAGATGGTGAACAGCGGCAGGGCGTGTTCGCTCTGTTGCGCCTCAACGCGGTCGTGGCGGCGTCAGTGCGTCCGTGCGCGCTCCCGGGGCGAGCAGCAACTGCTTGAGATCCGGGCGGGCCCGCATCTCCAACCGCCGCCACTCGTCGATGGGTACCAGCACGGCCGTCTCAACGCCGCGCTTGGTCACGATCTGAGGGCCTTCGGCCAAGCTCGTCTCCAGCAACTCGCTGAAGCGGGCCTTGGCATCCCGCACTGGCCATGTCTTGCTCATGGAGCGTCACCTCCGCCAAAAGAATGACTAGATATAAAACTAGTTGAATATCCTCGAAATAGCAACAACCAACGGCCGGATAACGGCACTACGTAAGTCCACTCTCCGACGCGTCCTGCACACGGCCCTCGGGTTTGATTTTCCGGGATATGGGAATGGGTTTTGTCGCTGCGTTCATCCCTGTATCATATAGGGGATGACCGTCGATGTCAAGGGATCTTATGGACGAATTCAAGGGTGGAGAAAGTCACTAAATATAAAGCGTATTGCGGATTGCAATAGAAGCCGACAGGTAACATTGGAATCCTCATGAACGTCATTTCGGCGTCAGCGGGCTCTGTCGTGGCGTGGAAAATGGGAATAGCTCCCCTTTCTTCTCGCGGCAATAACTGTTGCTTTTTCCGACGAACTGGCGAATTTATACTGAACCTCCCGGACAATAACCGTGTCTTGCAGGGTGTGGGTCTGGGTACACAACGTTTCTTCTGCCGATTCCGGGTAAAAAAGTGTTATCCGTAGATCTTCAAAATCAACTCACGATTCCGATTCTTCAGCGCGACGATACGCCGGAGTCCCGCATGCCACAGGAACGGGTCCTGATCCAGCAGTGTCTCTCGGGAAATCAGGACGCGTTCCGGAGGTTGATCGAACCGCACCAGGACTTCGTTTTCCGTGTTGCGCTAGCGGTTCTGGGCAGCCGGGAGGAGGCGGAAGAGGCCGCTCAGGATGCGTTCGTTCGCGCTTACAGGGGGCTGGGTTCGTTTTCAGGGAAGGTCCCGTTTCAGGCATGGATGTACCGCATTGCGGTTCGGACCGCCCTGAACGTGCGCAGGCGGAGGCGACGTCGCCTGTTCGAGCGACTGACGCCGCCCGCCTGGTTCGGGGGCCAGGCATCGGCGATGACGGAGGCCCCGGACGTCCGGATTGCGAAACGGGACGCGCGAATCCGCCTGCGGGCGATAATCGACCGTTTGCCGGAAAAACTCCACGAGGTTGTGGTGTTGACCTATCTGCAGGAACTTGCCTGCGGTGAGATCGCGGAAATTCTCAAGATCCCGGAAGGTACTGTAAAATCCCGGCTTCACCGGGCGAGGGAAAAACTGCAGAAAGCCATCGAGAGACAGGGTCTGCTGGATTGACCGAAACGAGTGAGGGCTGCAACATGCTGAATCCGGAATGTCGTAAGACAGGGAAACGAATGCACAGCTATCTGGACGGCGATTTGTCGCCGCTGGAAGAAGAGGCTATGCGTACACACCTTGCGCGGTGTGGGGACTGCGCGCCCGCGTTCGAGCGGCTGCAGCGAAGCGAGGACGCGGTCCGGCGCCACTTTGCGGCGACCGTCGTGAATGAGACGGCGCCGGCCGGATTCTGGAATGATCTGTCCGGACGGCTGGGGACGCGGCCGGGGCGGGTTCGATGGCGCCTCCAGGACCTCATTGAGAGAATTCCTCGCGGAGTGCTTGCGCCGGTCGCAGTGGCCACAGTGCTGATGCTTGCGGTCTGGGGAATGGAGGTGTATGAAACCAACCCGCCGGCGGGGAACGGAAGAACGGCGCCGGCGCGGAAGGAACTGGCGCAGATCAAGGCATCAATCCTGGATATGGAAGCCGAACTGGAGCAACAGTGGAGATAGCGGCTATGCGACACTCGATTTCAGTCGTCCTGGGCTTTGCTATATTGGCGGGCACGCACTCAGCCGGCGGCGATACGGTGGACGTGCAGGTTCAGGGAATGCAGGGATCGGTGGACAGCATCCATCTGACGTGGGACGGAAGGCGGCCTGTTCCGGCGGATAAATCTGTGCCCGAGACACCGTCCACCGCG
The DNA here is from genome assembly GCA_964551635.1 of uncultured bacterium. Lineage (GTDB taxonomy): Bacteria > Latescibacterota > UBA2968 > UBA2968 > JAAXHE01. The sequence goes on from CAZKDZ010000206.1 coordinate 13,009, forward strand.
GGCGACTTCAGGGAGATGCTCAAGGACCTGCGTATCCGGAACCGCAGGTCGCTTCTGGAACTCAAACGGGACGTCGATGCGATGAACGCGGCGCTGGAAGCGGGCTCGGTTGGCGCCGACGAAACCAGGTTGCTTCTCGCCGACATCCGTATGCGCCGCATAGACGCGCGGGTGAGCCTGAACCTGATGGGCTTTATGAACCGCGTTGCGCAGGATGAGGATCTGTCCGGGTTGTGGAGCGACCCCGTGCGCCTGTTCACACCGACGACGGCAACGCCCAACATCCTGATCGTGAATCGCACCCGGGGACAGCTGGCCGCGGACGTCTGGGACGCCGATACCATTCGCGTGGTGTATATTCCCGCGTTCTCCGGTTTCGTGAAGGAGGCCTTGCCGGACCAGAATATGCTGGAGAAAACGGCGAACGTGAAGGCGGATGTCTCCGTACATAGCGCCGCGGCGGTAGCCGTGGCGACCGAAGGGCTCGACGAAGCCCATGGCGGAGGCATCTCCGGGGCGATAACCGTGGTTTCGGTTTCGGATCCAACCGGGGTGTACGCGCCGACGGGGGCGACCACGGATGACCCTCCCGCGCGCGGGATGGTGGTCTTTCCGTCCACGATGGTGCCGCGCCCCGAACGGCTGTTGCTGGATCGCGCGGAGCCCGTGGCGATTCGGGACATGGAGGGCGTCCACGTGGTCGATCTCGTCGACAGCGACATGTTGCTCGAGCGCCTGAAGGCTGCGCCACGGAAGCGGACCGCGGCTTTCGAGCGGACGACGGGCTTTGAGGGATACTGGGCACAGCACGGTGTACTGCCTGTGCCGGCAGTGCGCGAGCCGGTGTCGTCCTGGTCCGGTGCCGCCCGGCGCCCGGCGCCTCCCCTGGCGCTGGTGACGGACCCCCGGGGACCCGCGGCATTCAACCAGGGTGTCGGGCTGCTGGTTGCCGGCAAATACGATGAGGCGAGGCAGCGGTTCGAAGATGCGATCTCCGAAGACGATGGGTACGCGCCTTCCTATGTGGGGCTGGGAAGGGCATATATGGAGAAGGGGGACCGGGAAGACGCGGAATACTATCTGAAAAAGGCGTTGAAGCGGTCGCCCGGGTCTCCTTCGGCGTTAAAGGCGCTCAGCGACGTGGCGATGCGGGGCGAGGACTGGGGGGACCAGAAGAAGTGGACGGGACAGATTCTGGCCCTGGATCCGCAAAACCCGGAAGCGCTCTACAGGAGGGCGATCGCCTACAGGGAATCCGGCAAGCACAAGGGAACGGTTGCGAGATGGCTGGACTGGCGGCGCTCGGAGCGGCACTTCAGGCAACTTCTGGATAAGGCGCCTCAATACCGGGACGCTTTGTATCAGTTCGCGGTACTGCGACGCTATGACAAGGCGTTTAGAAGGGCGATCCGACTGGGCGAGAGTCAGGTGCGGATCAAGCCGGATGAACTCATACACCGGCGCAGGCTGCGTCGTCTGTACCTGTATTTCCTGGACAATACGGATCCGAAGGACGCGTTGAAGTGGTTGCGCAGGCATGGCACCGAGTACGCGCGATACTTCGAGGGCGAGGCCCTTCGGCTTGCCGGACGGACGGCGCGCGCCGATACGGTGCTGCGATCATGGCTGGCGTCGGACCCGTCTCTGAGTGTAATACCGGCCTATCTTTCCTTGACGCGCAACGCCTACGGACGCGAGGAAATCGAGATCGGAGAGGGCCATTTCAACAAGGCTGTGGAAAGCATCCGGGACTCGCTGGACGCGCAGCTGATGTACGAAGACGTCAAATATGTCGTAACCGTTGAGGAGATGGAAGCGTTTTCCAGGCTCGAATCGCCGGAGGGCTATCGGGAGTTCTTCCGGAAGGTCTGGGTGAGCCGGGATCCCACCCCCGCCGTGTCTCCCAACGTGCGGCTTGCGGAGCACTACCGGCGAATCCTGTATGCCGAACGATATTACATTTACGATGGATTTCGTACCTGGTTCTACGATCCGGACCAGGGCGACAACATCCCCTATCCAACTACGGTCGAGTTGAACGACCGGTTCAACGATCCGGGTCTCATATACATACGTCACGGCCGCCCGTCGGATACGCAGAAGTTCTCAATGGCCGAAGTCTGGCACTACTGGAAGACGGATGCATTTGACAAGATGGTGTTCAATTTCGTTGCAACCCCCAGCAGTATGGGTTCCAACTGGCGTCTTGTGGAGTCCCTGTCCGGCTCGGGGAACTATGGACGGCGGCTGCGGTGGGAGAATGAAAAACTCAGGCGCGAGGTGCGCAAGTCGGTTGAGACGGGGCTGCAGACGGACCGCCACACCTGGGAGGACGACGTGGATGACCTCGACTACGAGTCCTACCTGGCCTATTTCAAGGGCGATAGCGGCAGGGGGGACGTCGAGCTGTATTACGGAATGCCATTCAAGGCACTGAAGAAAGACTTCCGTGAATTACCCGATTCGGCTGCAATCTATGAATACGGTCTGGCGCTGCACGACACGCAATGGAACCGGTACGAGAACCTGACCGGGTACGTGCGTAAATCCCACGTCGAACGGTCGCGTTACGAGGACCGGAGCTTTGGCGTACTCCGATTTTCCGCGAACCCCGATTCAGGCCACGCGGCGTTTTTCCTGAGACCCTCGCGGGACAACCTCCTGGGCGGCTGGAAGCAGAATGTCCGAATACCCGACTTTTCGGAGACGAATCTTGATATGAGCAGCGTCGTGCCGGCCCACGTGATCCGGGCCGACGAGGAAGGAGCCGCCGGATTCAACCTTCGCGGCATCCATGCCGTACCCAATCCTTCGCTTCGATTTTCACGCAAAGATCCTGTATACATTTATTTCGAGCTTTACAATCTGACGCCAGACGAGCGCGGCACGACGTCTTTCGAAGTCTCGTACGGGTTGACCCGGCTGAAGAGGAAGGGAATCAAGCGACTGCTCAGGATCTTCGGCAGCGGTGAAAAGCCCGGCACCACCGTCACAGTGGAGCGTATCGGCGATTCTCCCAACACACGGGAATCTCTGGCGCTGGACCTGAACAAGGCCGGCTCAGGTGAGTTTCTGCTTAACGTAAGGGTCCGCGACATCCACGCGGGCACGCAGCGCGAGAAGTCGGTGGAGCTTGTATTGGAATAACTGCCTCAGTATCGGACCTCCCTCTCGGCTTCTCAGAAGCGGGGAGAGGGGAGACGTAAGAGGGAAGAGGGTGAGAAAACCGGGTAGACGCAAGACGGGAGACGGGAGAAGATATCCTTGCCCGCTAGTTTATCCCCCCTTGCCTCCGGCAGGAATAGAAGCCTCCCAAGGCAGGTAATCTCTACCGTCTACCCTCTTGCCTCTACCCGCCTTTAGGCGATCTCTCTCCCAGCGGGAGAGGGGGAGCAAGGAAGGCGGGTAAGCACAGGCCGGCTCTTTTGAATCGGCAGCAAGTTTGCAGAGCGAACTACGTAAATCCAGGGGTATCGATATGAGACCAGCGACGGTCTTGAAAGTTCTGGTCATTACAGCGGCGACGTTCTTCCATGCGGAGGCCGGGGCGACGTCGATCTCCGCCAGGGGCCATGCGTCGATTCGGGAGCTTTACAGCGAGGGGATGGACCTGCTCGAAAGCGACAGCCTGGACGCGGCCGCGGCGAATTTCCGGGCTGCAATCGAAATCGACAGCAAACATGCGCCATCGTACGTCGGTCTTGGCCACGTATACCTGAAGGCGGGCGATTTGAAAGCCGCCGAACGGGCGTTTATGGATGCGCGGCGGAGACAGCACAAATACGCTCCGGCGTACAACGGACTCGGGTTGGTGTGGCGAGAAAAGCCGAAGGGCCTGTACACGGCGATCGACTATTTCAAGATGGCGTTGCGATATGATCGGAATTTTCTCGAAGCGCGGTACCATATCGCCGAGGCGAGGTACGCATTGGGGGAACACGATGTAAAGCGGGAAGCGGAAAAGCTGCTCCAAATGGATGCCGCGTTTGCGCCGGCGCACCGCCTGCTCGGTGAATGGTATGAGACATTCAAGGAGGATTATCCGCGCGCGGCCGAGCACTACGAACAATACCTCTCTCTCCAGCCCGATGATCTGGACGTCACTTTGCGTCTTGCCGGAGCGCTTGGCAGCGTCGGCGACCATGCACGCGTTGTCGACCTGATGCGCACCCAGATGCTGAGCCATCCCAATGCAATCGAAATGGCGCCCATCCTGGCGAACGCCTATCTCGCACAGGATTCCCTTGGCCTGGCGGAGGTTGCGTACGACAGATACCTCGAAGCATGTGAACCGGCGGAACGGCTGCTGTATGAGGATATCCGTCTCCTGGCTTCTCCCGACGAATACGAGGCATTTATTCGTGCGCCGGATAGAGACGCCTACCTGGAGGGATTCTGGGGAGAACGAGACCCGGATCTGACAACTGCGGCCAACGAGCGGCGGCTGGAGCATTACCGGCGGGTGTGGTTCGCGCGGAAGCACTTTGCCAAAGCGAAGCAGCCGTGGGATACACGGGGTGAAATATACGTGAGATTCGGCGAGCCCGACCATCGTTCAAGGTCGGACTGGGTGAATTTCCAGCAGAGTCTCGAAGTCCAGCGTGTGAAGGAGGCGCTTGCAGGGCAGATCCACGGCACGGCGGACGTCACGAGTTGGGGAGACATCCTGGTTGCCTTTCCGGTTCGCAGTATCCCCGAGGGGCACGACTTCGGCGGATTCATGGCTCCCGCGTATAGACCGGTGATTGCGAATGGACCTGACGAATCTACGGTACCCTGGGAAAGCTGGGTCTATGTCAATAATGGCGCAGGAGGCGGCATGGAAGTGACGTTTACGGATGAGATGTTGAACGGGAAATTCGACTTCGCGCCGCCGCCGATCGACGTGGATATCGACATCCAAAAGCTTGCCGCGTTCAACCGGTTCAGTCCCCGAAACGTGAGCATGCGGACGGCGGCGCGATACCCCGACTACTACCAGCCGCCTGTGAATGAAGATCCGCTGGAATTCTACTACGATCTGGCCGATTTCCGAGGGCCGGCTGAAGCGGCGTCGGCTCTTGAAGTCTATGCCGGTATTCCACAGCACGCAGCGCAGTACCTGGCGGCCGAGGACGCAACGACGCTGGACGTCGAAAGAACAGTGGCTTTACTGAACAAGGAAACAGGTGAGGTCTACCGCAAGAAAGGCGACGTTCATTTCCGGCGGCAGGGGGACGTGAGTCAAACACTGGATGCGTTCGTCCCCGACGTCGTCAGGCTGGACGTTCCACCCGGTCACTACAGGATGGAGGTAAAGGCCAGGGATAAACGAACCGGCAGGCGGGGGCGGTACCGGCAGATCATCCACGTGGAGGCCTACCCTGAGTCCGGTCTTCGGATGAGCGATCTGGAACTGGCATGGCGGATCACTGAGGACATCGCGGACGGCAAGTTCAGCAAAGGGGAATTGCACGTCGTCCCGATGCCGACCCGCACCTACGGCAAGGGACACAGCGTCTAC
>CAZKDZ010000207.1:0-12795 GCA_964551635.1 uncultured bacterium
CGGTTGCTACAGGTGCTGATCGGAATGAGGGGGTGCGGTCCCGCGGTTGCGTTCCTCCTCGAACGCGGGGTGCCGCTCGAGATTGACACTTCGTCCTACAATGTGCTGCACGAGGCGGCGTGGGGAGGGATGGTCGATACGCTGAGGGCGGTCTTCGAATCGGGCGCGGCGGACGCGACGTGCGTATCGGTCAAAAAACCGCACGTGGGGTGGCCCGATAACCTGTCGCTGATGTACTGGGCGGCAGCCGGGTGGTTTCCGGACTGCGCCCGACTCTTCATTCAGTACGGCGCCGGCGTTCACCATGAACTTCCAATAAAGGGAAACGGCGAACGGGGAACCACGTCACTTCAGGAGGCGGTCGCGTCGAGTCCCGGGGGGAAGGACGGATCGTGGCGGGTACGCGGGCTGGCGGTTGCGCGAATCCTCATCGAAGACGGGGCACACTACGACGTGTACTCGGCGTGCGCCCTCGACGACACCTCGCGGCTGAATGAACTCATTGAACGGGACCCCGACGTCGTAAATGCCGTAGACGACTATGGTATGACGCCTCTTCATTGGGCCGCGCGGGCCGGGTCGAAGGCGTGTACGGAGATATTGCTGGCCTGCGGCGTCCAGGTCGACCCGTTGAACAAGGCGAGACGTACGCCGCTTCAACTGGCGGCCGAGGGCAATAGGGTGGAGACAATACGACTGCTTGCTGAGCGCGGGGCCGACCTGAACACGCAGGACCGGAAGGGGCGCACGCCGCTCCATCGCGCGATGTACGAGGGCCGGGTCGCCGCTGCCGAAGCCCTGCTCGAAGCCGGCGCCGATCCGACGGTTCTAAACAAGCGAGGGAAGAACGCCTTTGAAGTTGCCAGGAAGGACGCGAAGAGATACAAAAAGCGGGCTTGAGTCCTGCTGCTAATCGCTGAAGACCTCGCTCGCCCCGGACAGGAGATTCTCGACCCGTTCGCCCGCCTTCATCACACCCCGAATCTGCCTCAGACACGCCACGTTATCCAGCGGGTTCCCATCCACGGCGATTACATCGGCCAGATAGCCAGGCGCGAGGCGGCCCAGCCGGTCTGCCATACCCAGCATCTCCGCCGGATTCGTCGTCACCGCCCTGATCACGTCGGTGGTCGAAACCCCAAGGTCGGCAAGCGCTCGGGCTTCCCGCCACAACGTCGCGTGAGTGCTGTCCGTCCCCAGGCAGACCTTCACCCCGGCTCGAACGGCTTCCGGCAGGTGGCGCGCCGTGCGTACCCTGGCGCGCTCCACCCGCCGCCGCCACCAGTCCATGCGCCAGGTTTCGAAGGACTCGAATCCAACCTCCGGGTCAAAGAACAGTTGAAGATTGGGATCGCTCAGGTACGCGCCGGACTTCACGAACAGGTCCACGTCTTCGGACTCGAGCAGATTGGCGTGTTCGATGCTGTCGATCCCGGCCTCCATCGCCCACCGCATTGCCGGGCCGCCGATCGCGTGCGCGGCAACGGGAATGCCCAGGGCGTGCGAGACGCCGATCGCCGCCTCGATTTCCGCCCTCGAATAAGCCGCAATATCCGTGAGGTCTCCGCGGAGGTAGTCCTCAAAGGTATCGCCGTCTCTCACGTTGGTAATGAACAGTTTGGTCCAATCCGCGCCCTGCGAGGCGTTCTCGCGTATCCGGGTCTTCAGTTCCGTTGCGCCATCCGCCGGAAAGGACAAAAAGGGCGCTGTCCCATGGCCTGGACGCAGCGCCCGCACGCAAACCTTGAGGCGGGGACCCACCGCCTCTTTTCGGTCGATCGCCTCCTGGAACGGCTTTTCGACGTCCTCACGGTCTCCAAGCGTCCGCATCGTGGTGACGCCCGTGGCCAGGTCGCTCCGAAGGTTCATCGTCCCTCGCAGGACCGCGGTTGCGGCATCCAGTTCGAAATGGACGTTCAGCGGTACGCGGAACCGGTTGTTGGCCGTAATATGGGCATGGGCGTCGATCAGGGCGGGCATCACCGTCCAGGAAGACCAGTCCAGCGTCTCCCACGCCGGATCCACTCTCAGGGCAGCCGGGGCGCCGGCGGCAAGAACGCGCTCGCCGTCGACGATTACGATCCCGCCGGACACGGGCGGCTCGTCGGGATCCGCGATGAGCCGCTTCGATTTGATCAGGGTCGGCATGGGCGCGCCGTTTCCTTTTCCGGGGGTCGACGTCCTGTGTCAGACGCGGACCAGCTTGCGGAAACTTCGCATTTCTCTGGGCGGATCCATCTGCGAGCCGAAGGCGCTCCAGGACACCTCGCCAACGTAGATATCCCCACGCGAGTCCACGGTCAACCCGTGAGGCGCCATGAACTGGCCGGGACCCTCGCCGGAACGGGGGTCACCCAGCCGCGCGAGGCGTTCGCTGTTCAGGTCGTGAATGCTCACGCACGAACCCACGTTGGGATAGGTCTCATTGACTTCGAGCTGCGTGGGCAGTTGTCCGACGTAGACGAGGTCGCCGTCGATATGAAGACCGCAGGGACGGTGAAGATTGTTCCACTGTGTGAGAAAATTGCCCTCGGAGTCGAACACCTGCACGCGGTGGTTCTCCCGGTCGGCAATGTACACCGAGCCGCGGCTGTCGGTACAGACGCTGTGCACCAGGTTGAACTGACCCGGATCCGTTCCGTAGTCTCCCCAGGAGGACAGATGTTCGCCCGTCGGAGAGAACCTGTGTACCCGCGCGTTGCCGTAACCGTCAGATATGAAAAGGTCTCCCGTCGCCGGATCGAAAGCCACCTTGGTGGGCTGGTTGAACGGGTGTCCGCTCTGCGCCGCGGCGCCCTCGCCGGGGGTGCCGATGACCATCAGGACCTCGCCTTCCAGCGTGCATTTTCGGATACAGTGTCCCTGGTCGTCCACGCAATACAGCAAGCCGTCGGGCCCCAGCGTCAGGCCGTGGGGGCGCACGAACAGGCCCTCGCCCCAGGATTCCAGGAATTGCCCGTCCCGGTCGAACACGATCACCGGATGTTCTCCCCGGTTGAACACGTAGACCCGGTCGTCGGAGTCTACAGCCACATCCACCACTTCCTTGAACCGCCAACCGCCGGGCAGGCGCGCCCAATCGGTTCGTTCCTCATACTGGTATTCACCACTGCCGAGAAGCGCCATAGGGCAACCCTTTCGCCTTGGTTGATGACTGGACCGCACCGCGGGCGTCTTCCGTAAGGAACCACGCGCTCCGCGTTGATAACACGATCAGGACCGCCAGTCAATTGGTGTGCAGTATACGCCTCCGTGCTCCGGACTGTCAACCGGAACCGGTGTTGCCGGCGACGGGCCTGTCGTCATTTCGAAAGCGTACGTCATCCCCTACGTTACGGCGTACAATTCCCTTGATTGCGAAAAAGCGCGGAGCTATCTTCTGCCACACGGAGTTTCAACAGGCTCCGAATGGCGCAATCCAACGAACAACCGGAAACCGACTTCATGGATATCGCACCCGTACAGGTCGCCTACCATGGTTTTCAATGCAGTCTCTCCGACGAGCGCATCCTGAACCGCATCCAGCGTGCGCTGAACGCGGGTAGGGTAAACCGTCCACCGTTCACGCGCTGGCCGGGGGGAGAACCGATCTCCGTCCATATCGGCGAGTCCCACCTGGCGAACTGGAGGCGCCAGTTCCAAGATGGCGCGAAAGTGGACATTCCCGCGGAGATGACGGAAGAACTGAACGACATCCTCGGTATGATCTCTTCGTGAAGGGAGACACGAACGTAAGGTGAATGGGTTCCGGCGTCGCTTTTTATATGGTGGGGAGACGTAAGCCGGGAGAGGGTAGAGATTTCCTGCCTTGCGAGGTTTCATTTCGTGCCGAAGGCAAGAAGGAATATTGTACCGGGCGAAGATTTCTTCTCCCGTCTTACGTCTTGCGTCTACCCGATTTTCTGCCTTTGATTTGAAAAAGGAGACCGAAATGGACGACGAAGAGAGATACTTCTTCGACCTCAATGGCTATCTCGTGGTAGAGAACGCCCTTTCCTCCGAGGAAGTTGCCGCGTGCAACGAAGCCATAGACCGGAATGCCAACCGCATCCGCGAACGTCCGGTAGAACAATCCCTGTCCGGGAAATCCAGAACGCTCAAGGGTCAGCAAGGCCGCGGCGATCTGGGCGGCATGCTCACGTGGCCCAGGCCGTGGTGCCAGCCCTTCCGGGATCTCCTGGCCCATCCGAATATCGTACCGTATCTCAACGAACTTCTGCGAGAAGGTTTCCGCCTGGACCACGTCTACGGCATCATCATGCGGAAGGGTACTGAAGGGCACGTGCTGCACGGAGGCGGCACAACGGATGACCTGACCCATTTTTACCAGTTTCACAATGGAAGGATGCGCTGCGGACTTACCGTTGTCGCCTGGATGTTCGCGGACTGCGGACCTGGAGACGGCGGTTTCGCTTGCATACCCGGAAGCCACAAGTCGAACTATCCCACGCCGCGGGGCGTGGCCCTGCTGGACAGAGACATCGGCGTGGTGCGGCAGGTGGAAGCGAAGGCCGGCTCGGCCGTCATTTTCACAGAAGCCCTCACCCACGGCACGATGCCGTGGACGGCCGAACACGAGCGGCGTTCCATTCTGTACAAGTACTCGCCGGGGCCACTGACCTATTCGAGAGTCCACGTTCCGGAGGGAGTGGCGGAAGTGCTGGACGAGTTCACGCCCGGGCAGCGCGCCGTGCTCGAACCGCCGTACCGCCCCGCGCGCCCCACCGTATCGACTGCCTGAGCGCGGACAATCCTACCAATGCCTCGGTAGGCACCGGTCCGCCATTCGAGTGAGCACCGGACCGGTACATGCAGACGGCCCCCGTCGTGTTTCGACCGGGGCCGTAAATCGTTCCCAACCTCGCCTCTGGCGTCTACAGATAGTTCACGCCGTACCACAGCGCCGGAATGGGGAACACCGCAGCAAGGACCTCGCCCGCGCTGCCACCGGATTTCAGCAGGGATTCTTCCGCGCCATCCAGCGTGCCGAAAATCAGCTGCACCGCCGCCCCCTGGTCCGGAGCCACGACCTCGTCGCCTCCGTAGGAGAAGATCATTTCGTCCCCCTGCTGCCTGAAGACCAGGCTCTGCGCCTCCGTCTCCCCGGTCACCTCGGCAAAACAGGGTCGCATCCGCTCCATGAACTGGACGAAATTGATCAGGGTGACCGTTCCCGATGAATTGGCCGGCGCCCCGGTGAGTCCCCTGGCCTGAAGGCAGTCCTGGAACCGCCGGTCGCTGCCCAACACGTGGAGGCCAATCGCCTGGAGGTCCAGCGTCCGGATCAGCTTGCCAAGGGCGCCGGTCAGACAACGCCGGTCTCCCGCCGCCTCCTGAACCTGTATCCTGTCGTCCCCCTCTCGCGGTTCCTGCACGATCATGTAACCCCGCATCATGCCCGCTTCACACACCTTGAACACCAGCGCGGGACGGTTCATCACGAACCCGTTGAACGCGTGGGCATAGTCGGACGGGGGCCGCATCCACCGCACCGGCTCCTCGCGGTAAACGGAAGCCATTGCAGGCACGTCGTCCGGACCGGCCGCCACCAGTTCCACGCCGTCATCGTCGAAATCGCCAGCCCGTTCCGCAGAGATGGAAAAATCCCAGTCGCGGCCGACGTACCGGCAGCCGAACCTGTGATACATCTTGCGATAGCCGGATACAAGCATGAAGTCCACCCCGTCTTCCCGGCACACGCGCATCGTGTCCTCGAAAAGGGCAGTCGCGTACCCTTTGCCGCGGTGTTCTTCGTACGTAGCCACCCCTCCCAGAGACGACGCGCGCACCGTGCATCCGAAGATGGACGCGTTCCGCCGAAGCGCTCCGATGTGGGACACGACGCGACCGTCCGCCACAACCACCCGCATTTCACCGGCGTGCGCCGGGGTGTAGAAATGAGGGTATTCGTCGACCAGTCCGGGCCGGAATACGGTGTGGACCAGTTCGGCAAGGCTCTCGAATTCATCTGGATGCAGGCTGCGCATGCCATCGCGCCAGGAGGGTTCGGGTTCTCTGGGCATTCTGGCCTCCCTTCACCGGTGGACCGGCGGTCCCCGAAATGTCAGATTGTTTGTCAATCAGGAGTACGAAAATCGAACTTACCGGGTTTCACGCCAAACAGGGGGAACTCCGACCGTCTCCCGCGCGGCGTTTACGATTCCTCGTGATCCATAAAGCCCGGCACGCTGAAATATCGTTCCGCCGAATCGCAGATCACCGTGACCACGCGCCTGCCTTCGCCCAACTCCTCCGCCACCCGCAATGCGGCCCAGACGTTCGCACCGGCCGAGATGCCGCTGAGGATGCCCTCCTCGGACGCGAGACGTCTGGCGGTCTCGAATGCGTCGGCCTCGGAGGCACAGATCACGCGGTCGTAGATTTCGCGGTTCAATACCTCGGGGACGAATCCCGCGCCGATGCCCTGGATGTCGTGAAGCCCCGCCGCGCCGCCGGACAGTACGTTGGAGCGTTGGGGTTCAACCGCCACCACGAGCAGACCCGGAAACTCCGCCTTCAGGACCTCGCCCGCACCCGTGATGGTGCCGCCCGTGCCCACGCCGGCCACGAATGCGTCCAGCCGCCCCTCAACCGCGTCCAGGATTTCTCGCGCTGTTGTGCGCCGGTGTACCTCGGGATTGGCGGGATTGGCGAACTGCTGCGGCATGTACGCGTCGCCGGGGGCTTCCCGCGCGATGCGCATCGCCTCGTCCACGGCGCCCTGCATGTCCTCCGCTCCCGGCGTCAGCACCACCTCCGCCCCGAAGCTCTGCAAGAGGTCCCGCCTCTCGCGGCTCATGGAATCCGGCATGGTCAGGACCAGGCGATACCCCTTCGCCGCGGCCACCAGCGCCAGGCCGATACCCGTATTCCCGCTGGTGGGCTCCACGATGGTCATACCCGGCTTCAGACTGCCGTCCCGCTCCGCCGCGTCGATCATCGCAAATGCGATCCGGTCCTTCACCGAGGCTACGGGGTTGGAAGCCTCGATTTTAACGGCCACCTCCGCCATGCCCGGTTCCACGATCCGGTTCAGCCGGACCATCGGCGTGTCGCCGATCAGTTCCAGGATATCGTCCGCCACCGCATTGGCCAACGGCATATCGGTCCTTTGTTACAAGGATGGGACAGAATCAATTGCCACAAAAGGCACAAAAACACAAAGGATTAAGGGATTTTTCGTGAATGGCTGTTTCGCTGTCGCCCGCGCCAGCCTTTTAGGCAGAGAATGTCCATTTCTGCGGCATCCGTTTTTCCCCGGATCCTTCTGTGACTCTTCTGCTCTTTGTGGCCATCCTCCCGCTCTATTCGTGGCCTGCGACGGCCTCGATCGCCATTTTCCCCAGCCGCTGAATGTCTTCCGCGATGGAATCGTCCTCCAGATCGGCGGGACCGCACCACCGGTATCCCTCGGCCTCTGAGGCCGCCACTTTGAGGCTGCCGCCCGTCACCCGCGCGAAATAGATCAGGTCGATATGCTGGTGATCGTCTGAAATCTGTTCCAGGAGAATGCACTCGGGGCGGCTTAGCACGTCCACCGTGCCCATGCGGTAGCGGGACGACAGCAGTGCCACCTCCAGACCGCACTCTTCACGGACCTCGCGCATGGCCGCGTCGCACGGCAACTCGTCCTTGTCGATATGCCCGCCCGGCGGAAGCCACAGCCGGAGCCGCTTGTGAAACAGCAACAGCGTCCGGCCGTCCTGAACGACGAACGTGGTTGCGGTGAAATCCCGAGTCGTCATTGTTTCCAATATACTCTGCGGTCAGGTATGGAGCAAAGTCAAAAACGACCAGGATTAAGCAGGATTAGATCAGGATTAAGCAGGATTAAGGCAAATGCGGGGACACGGAAATCGACCGAATTCCGGATCGGGGTGTGAGTCATCAGAGAAGAGCCTGACAATATTCAGTAGTTCCGCTTTTGTGCACTTGCGCCTTTATCCTGCCTATCCTGTGCATCCATGTTAGGTATGGTTTTGCTCTTCGGGGCGGGCAGGGGGTAGCGTCAATCCTGGGTTACCAGATCGTCTGCGGATAGAACGTCCGGATCACCGAATCGGATGTGACGATCGGGCAGGCGTTCAGGCTGGCGGTTGCGACGATGGTGCGATCGGCAGGATCGCGATGGTCCCATTCGAGTTCGAGGTTTCTGATCCATGTCCGGACGCAGACGGGAAGGATTTCGATACGGTCGACTTGCTCGAGTCTATTGGTGAATTCGCGAAAAGGTATCGGTATAACCAATTGATTTTTCTTCACTTTAATGCCAATCTCCCAAATGGAGATGGCGCTCAGGGCAATCCTGTCGGCGTTGGAGATAGCCTGAGCCGCTGCGTTAGACAGCCGATCGCGATCCAGCGCCCAGAATACAAGGGCAGAAGTGCCCAGCAGGACCATTACACGTCCGTCCATTCATCGGTGGTTGGCAGATTGATGTCTTCGTGATAGATCACGCCGCCCCGAAAAGCGCCGAAAACCTCTTCCACAGATTTTTTTCGTGCAATGGGCAAAATGCGCAACACCGGGCGCCTGCGATCCGTGACGATCAACTCTTCGCCTGAACTCTCGAGTTCGCGAAAGATACGGAGCATGTTGGCTTTCAACTTGCTCTTAGAGATGGATTGCATGGGTACTCCTCGGCTGATATAATGACTATAGTCATGATCATAGTCATTATATCAAGAAACAAAAAACCTGTCAACGAATTTTCCAACATCGATCGACAGGACGAATAGGACAATTTCGCGATCGAACTATGATTTTCCGTGATCGGGATAATGGCGGGGAATACGGGGCAGGATGTAAATGGAATCCGGGCGGCGTTTCGTTTTCGGCCTTTGTCCTGCCAATCCTTTGCATCCATGTTTGGTACGTCTTCGCGCAGGCCGACACCCCGGTGATGGCGCGAGGCCAGCCGCGACCGCCATCGGTGTCATCTGCATCTACTCGCGAAGCCGGATCTTAATTTCGTCGACAGAAGCCGTGTCCAGGAACAACGCCAATTCCTTCTTGAGGTTTTCCCTGGATTCGGCTACGGTCTTTCCCTGGCTCGCGATGTCCAGCTCCGGGCAGAGCGCGACGAACCCATCGCCCACGCGCTCGATAACTGCCGTCAACTGCCTGCTCATCACCAACTCACGCAATCCCGACTCGAAAAATCAACATGGATTCAACTGCATGAAGGAGAAGCATCCCGGCTTGCCAACGATTCGAGCGATTCCTGTATTATATATGATTTTATGTGCGGTGGGTTCCCGGTTTTCTCCTGCCTTTTCCGTGTATCCATGTTTCCTAAGATTCTATCCTCGATTGTCTTTCGCTACCGACCATTGCTTACATGGATGGACAGGATGAACAGGATGAAACCAGTAGAAACTACGAAACTAGGAAACTACGAAAACAGCGAAAGTCACAAAAACGCATTTATCCTGCCTATCCTGTGCATCCATGTTTCATGCTTCTTTGAAGTGATGGAAATGTGCGCAAACAGCCACAGCGCGTCGGGAATGCGGCTGGCCAGGCGGCGATGGCTGTAGGGCTTTGATACGGAACGAAGAAGTGCTAAATTTGGCTGATGATCATAGGGAGAAGAGTATGCATATGAAAAACCCGCCGCATCCTGGACATTCGGTGCGTTACGATTGCCTGGAACCGCTTGGCTTGAGTGTGGCTGAAGCCGCACCAAAACTCGGTGTCGCCCGAAAACACCTGTCTGATATCGTCAGTGGTCAGGCTGGCATCTCACCCGAGATGGCGATTCGCCTGGACAAGGCGTTCGGCGGCGGCGCGCATACGTGGTACCGGATGCAAGCCGCGTACGATCTTGCACAGGCCATGCAAAAGGCCGACGAAATACGCGTCGAGCGCCTCGTTGCGCACGAATGATTTCTGATTGTACTGACCGATGTTCGTTGTCCCCCCGATATCCCACCCATTCACGCCCCGCTCATTCTCTAACCTCGGAGACCTCATCCAAATCACGGAATCGCGCCTACGTTGTCATCGTAGAGTTCGGAACACCGATCGCAGAGGTAAGAAAAAATGAGTGCCGTTGATAAATTCCACGACGAAGCCATGGAAGCCGCTTTTTTGGCTGATCAAGAACGACGTCGAGGAAACCAGGAGCGATCCGAGGAGTTGTTTGACCAGGCATTGGATTTGCAGCTACAGGCCCTTCGTGAGATGTCGGAGCCCGTGGAGCCGACTTATTCGATACTCCACCGTAGCGCAGGGTGGCTAGCGTTGGACTGCAACAAACCGCGACTGGCAGAACAGTTGGCCAGCAAAGCCCTCGCTAACGAGCCGGACCCAGAAATTGCCGAGGAACTGCGCTACCTGATGGAGCAGATCGAATGCAGGCGGCGTCAGGGATCGACCTAATCAGGCCACACATGATCGGCATAGTGGAGCCACCTGGAAGTGAGGCGCATAACATCGAAGTTCCTGAAGGAATGATGAACGACATTGTACGCCCTTTGTGGGCTTCCCAGGTGAGGGTGAATGGCATACGGACGGGGTCACGTATCATACTGGATGACATCTGGCTAGACGAATAGTTGATGATCTGAGATGGAAAACCCCAATGACTACCAGTCTGAAGGCGCCTTACAACATCCCTGACCAGTCTAATTGCAGTAGGTGCAGATAGAGAAGACGATGGCTGAGACGCGTCGAACGCAAGAACGCCCATATCCATTAGACCATGAGGGACGTATTGCCAGGCTGGAGGGCTTGGTCGAACAGATCAACGTCCGTTTGGGGCGTATGGAAACAAAGATAGACGCGGTGGACGCAAAAATCGACGCCAACCGCATGTCATTGGAAGCCAAGGTCGACAGGCTGTATAGGTGGATGGTACCGTTGCAGATCACGACGATCATGGCCATCGCGGGGCTTGCGATTAAGGCATACAGCGGCTAGCCGCGCGTCCGGCCAGATCCGGAGACGGCCCTGCATTTGTCCTCGCGAGTGCGGGGCATTTTGATGACGTTAAACGGCTGTTACTAACGGCGGCAGCGACGACTCAGCGTGCTTGTAATGCGCAACGGCATCTCGTCATCCGCCGCGGGCTGTTTCGCGCTTTGCTGGTCTGCCTGCTTGTGGCGCCTTTTTTGCATTTCCGCCTTTATCCTGCCTATCCTGTGTATCCATGTTTCATGCCTCGCCCGTCTGATCTTCGCCTGATTCCTCCCACTCTTTCGTGAACGACTCCGGTTCGACGCCGAGCGCATCGGCCACGCGGTTGATATAGTTGAAAAAGCCGATGATCTGGACGGCATCGTGGATGGCGCGGTCGTCGAAGCCGTACTCGCGCAGCCGGTCGATGTCCGCGGCCGATGAAGCGCGGTGGTCCAGGCTGAGTTTCTCCGCGAAGGCGCACAGCGCACGGTCCGCGGCCGGCAGATCGGCCCTGTACCAGTCTGCGGCCAACTGATGCACCAGCCGGTCGGCCTCCTCGCCGTCCTCGACGTCAAACTCTGCGGCGACCTCGGCACGGAGGTCGTGGGCGTGGGAGCGAATTCAGTACACACAATGGTTCGCGGCCGAGACCACCACGGCGAGCATCTCCCGCCGCGCGCGGCTGAGGGGGGAGGGGCCGTGCATCAACGTGCCGTAAAAATCCAGCGAAGCCTTCATCGCCGGCGGATTCGGGCTCATGACGGCAACGATGCCCCAGACCCGACCGGCCCGCTTCATCGCCGCGTCATACAGCCTCTTCAACAGACCGGTAGCCCTGTCCGGAGGAATAACATCGATATGCGGCATCGCAAGACCTCCTTCAACACGATCAAGTCAAAAGCAACTTACATGGATGGACAGGATGAGCAGGATTAAAACCCGAAGAAACTGCGAAACTACGAAACTACGAAACTACGAAAAGAGCGAAAGTCACGAAAACCGCAACGACAGGTCACGCCAGGACCGCTAGACATGGCAGGGCAGGATCAGAGGGACACAAGGACCTGCCGTTCAAGTCTCTAAGTTCGTTTCACGCGCAAGCGAGCACGGCATTAAGTGCTTGTCCAAATAGAGGTTGGCCGTGTAGAACAATTCACCCACGATTGTCAAGATTCAGGCGTCCTTAGGTTTGGGTCGATCTCTCTCGCTGCTTCGATATCCTCTTTGGCTCCGGCTTCATCGCCTAAGCAGCGTTTCGCAAGCCCTCGTTTTTTGAATGCACTGGCAAATTGAGGATTGAATGCAATCGCCTTGTCATAATCATCAATGGCTCCGTTAGTGTCACCCAGATCGCCTCTAGCATTACCACGATTGTAGTATGCGTTGGCAAATTGAGGGTTGATTTCAATTGCCTTGTCGTAGTCAGCGATAGCTCGTTTCATGTCACCAAGATCGCTTTTCGCAACTCTCCGGTTGTTGAAGGCATCGGCAGACTGAGGGTTGATTTCAATTGCCTTGTCGCAGTCAGCGATAGCTCCCTCAAGGTCACCCAGATCGCCTTTAGTAATTCCCCGATTGTTGAAGGCATCGGCAGATTGAGGGTTGATTTCGATCGCCTCGTTGTAGTCAGCGATAGCTTCCTCAAGGTCACCCAAATTACGCTTTGCATTCCCCCTGTTGTAGTAGGCATTGGCAAAATTGGGATTGCATCTAATCGCTGTCCCAAAATACAAAATCGCCTTTTCGAGTTGCCCTAGTATCCTGTCCCAGAAATAGCTTTACATAATCGTTCGACTTTTTCGAGGATCGATTGTGCGGTGGCGGTCCAGACGAAAGGTTTGGACGTCTCGTTGTAGTTGTCGGTGAAGGTTTGAATTCTGTCGATGAGTTCTT
>CAZKDZ010000208.1:0-18275 GCA_964551635.1 uncultured bacterium
GCCCACGACGGGCTCATGAACGAGGTTGACCTTGCCGAAGACGCGGATGTCGCCAAGACCTGACTCTTTTGCGCGGTAACCGAACATCTCCCGGTGCCTGTTTGAAGTGAAATTCTCGAACTTGCGATTGATCGCCCCGAACTGAACGCCGAGATCAAAGCGCTTGGTCACCCCGTAGTACACGTCGAGATACACCTCCTGCGAAGTATAATCTGCGGGGATCCCGCTCGGTTCTCCATCCTTGTCGTAGTGTTCATCGGTGGCCTGGTACAGACCGGTAATCTTGCTCCACACCTGGCCCTTTTCAAGGGTCCACGCGCCCGCGTAAGCGGCCCGGGGCGCAAGAATACATAGGGCGGCGATGAGAATGAGTGCCATTCTAACGTTTGACCTGAGGTTCGGGGTCTTCGCGTCCGAGTACGGAATTTCCTTAGTGAGGCTCAACTCCAGCTCCTTTTCGATACGTCCCCGGCCTGCCGGACAGCGTCGGGCAGACGTAGAAGACAATCCTGAAAAAAGCACCTGAACGGTGGGGGATTTCCTGCCACCGCCACGGCACTTGTGAAACGGCAAATTCACCTCTAATTCTACAATATTCACGTCCGTATCGCAATAGCCATCTTATCGGAAACCCATTTTCCGTCGCAATATACGACATGTCAGGCTTCGATATCTATGGCCCCTGAACCAGAGCCGCTCCCTGAGCCTGTCGAAGGGTCGGCGAAGGGTCAAAGAGCGCGCCAAAACACGGAAGCTTCGACAAGCTCGTTTCGACAGGTAAAAACATTCCGCTCTGTGTTCAATGGGGAAATTGGAATTCCTCGTAATCGTCCTTCTCGATCGGATGCAGGTAAAGCCTCATCTTACGATCTTTCGTCGTTGCGAACATCACCTGGCAGGAGATCAGGTCGCTCACGTTCAGACCATGCATCTGCAGGATGCGACCGGGCGCGTGGACGTCGAACGAGAAATCGACCAGTTCCTGCAGGGTCTTCATCCGGGCGAAGACGTTTCTATAGTGCGCGAAATACATGACGCGCGCCTGGGAATTGTAGAAGTAGGGTCCGTCCCAGAATTTGGGGTCTGCCTCGCGAGACGGATTCTGAAGCCTGGGATGCTGCCAGTGGTTGACCTCCAGGAGCATCCCGTCCTGCGCCTCCGCAATGGCGACGTTCTCCGATTCCAGTTCCAGACCGAGTATATTCCCTCTGGCGTCGACCGTGACCAGGTTCATCCCCTTCTGCCCGGAGAGGCGGTACTGTTCCACGAAATGCCGGACGTCGTCGCAGTCGCCGCAGTGCTGCGCCAGCAGGTGAACGACGAAGTAGAGGTTCAGGTGCTCGGGGTTGGAGACGAAGTTGAACTTCCGATGCCCTGAATTCGATCCGACCGCCAGTCCGGCGTCATTCACGGCCATCCCCAGCGTGACCTGCCGCCTGGTGCCGAACCCCATCATTCCATGAGGTTTCGTGTCCGGGAAGAACGAGACGACGGAATTGGACACCGTTCCGGGCACGGTATCCGTGCCTCCGTCATTCGTGGACAACATCGCGGGGCCGTCGTCCTGCAGGATGATTCCCAATGTGGAACAGGCATCCCCGACGGGCCCCGTCCAGAGAATGTGGCCGAAGTACGCGTGGTCGAAGGACCCCATTCCCGCCGCTTCGCCAAACGCCTCGATCTGATCGATCATATCCGGAAACTCACGACGCATGAACGCCATATTCTTTCGAAAGTAGGCATTCTCGAAATCGTGCGGGCGGGACTGCCAGAACTTGAGATAGTCCCGTGCGGCCTCGGGGCACATCGAACCCTGCGCCCTGCCGATCTCCGCCGGACTTCCGTGAAATGTCCGCGTTTCCATAAGCGTCTCCTTATCTGCAAAATGCTTCGTTCACACGGGCTTCGACCCTCTGGCTTCGATTCAAACGCGTTCGATGTTTCAAACCAAGCAAGCCGATTCGACCGATGGACGAATCGCTTTGGCCATGCGCAGGAAACCAAGGTCGTTGGGGTGAACTCCGTCGACGGTACACGCATCCTGATCGGTATCGCCGAAGAGCGTCTCGCCGTCCACAAACCAGACCCTGGTGTCGCCCTGTCTCACGGCGTTCAGGTATGTCGCGCGAATGATTTCCCTGCGCTCCATCCAGCGTGACGGATTGGCATTGATCGACGGACTCGAGACGATCACAACGGGAAGCTCCGGACGTGCTTCCCTCACAATCCGGAAGAACGCTTCGTGCGTCTGATCCAGATAGTCGGCCGTCGGCGCATTGTGGTCGTAGTCCATCACAAACACACGCATGTCCACCGTCGCGATCAGGCGGGCTACGGCCGGTTCGCCCTTTGCGCTTCCGCTGAATCCGAAGTTGATCAGGTTCGCATCCAGCCAACGCGACAGGATATTGGGGTACGTATTCCCGGGACGGGACGCACAGCCTCCGTGCGTGATCGAGGAACCGTAGAAGAGAAGCGGCTTCTCATCGGCGAACGGCGAGGGCGGATCGACGCTAGCGCCCGTGTCCAGCCCCAGAAAAACCTGGTTGACGCCGTTGTAAACCGGAAAATTCAGCGTCCACTCCCGCATGCCGCCGTCCTGTCCATCCACCAGGAGCGTTTCGTATGCCCTCTCGTTGACCGGGGGTCTCGCGGCGTTGATGAACCGCTTCTTCGTTCCGGATCCCACGTAAATGTCGAATCCGGAATTCCCGGATCGCGGCATGTGCGGCATGTCCACGACTTCCGCCAACTCCACCCGGATGGCAATCGTGCGGGAATCCGACCTGAAGCGCGCCATCCCGCCCGAAGTGCACCAGGCCAGCCTCCGGACGGCATCGCTCATTTCCGGCAGGGCGGCGGAGGGCAGTCGGCAGAACCGTCGCTCCCGGTCCAGCCAGGGGAATCCCGACACCTCGACGGGTGCTTCCAGGACATCCATGCAATGCATCTCTCTGCCCGCGATTTCCGCGGTCTTCAGGCCAGATCCCGGGCTGTCGGACATCGATTCCCCCTTCACGCCATCCAGACGGGCAGTTGAACGTACGAGGCGCGGCCGGCTTCGTGGTAGACGGTATTTCGGGCGATGCGCCAGTCTCTGTCGTCCGGATCGCCGGTGTTCCGGTTGATATCGTAGTTGGGAAAGTTGCTGCTGCAGATATCCAGGCGGATGCGATGACCGGCACGGAACAGGTTGGAGGCTGGCTGCATGTCGATTTCGATGCGGTACACCGTTCCAGGTTCCATCGGTCGCGGCCGTTCGAAGCTGTCACGGTATCGCGCCCGCAGGATGCCTTCGGAAACCGGGAAGGCGTACCCCGTCGGATCGTCGCGGCTGGGGGGATACACGTCCAGCAGCTTGAGGAAGAAATCCGTATCCGGCGCATCCGACGATATCCAGAGGACCCCTCCGATGTTCCCGGCGACCGACACGTCTTCCGTCAGCGGCGCGGTCTGAAAGACCAGCACGTCGGGCCGGGAGGCGATGGGCATGCCGGGGATGCCATGGCCGGGAAGGGTCTCGATCTCGATCTGATCGCGGGGCCCCATCCCCTTGAACCACCCTTCCTTCATCGGACCGTACGGGATGATACAGCGGCCGTTGCTGGACACCGTATTGCGCGGGTCGTAGGCGTAGGTTGTGGAGGCGTCTTCCTCCGAGGGGGCTTCGGAGGACAGGATACCGTTCTCGTGGATATAGTACGGCGTCTCCCGCGAGCCTTCCGGCGGCCAGCCATCCACGCTGAACCACTTTCCGCCGTGCTGCAGGAGCCCGTCCCCGTCACGGCTGCCGTCCCCGCCGCCCATCCGGAACATCCGAACCGCGCCGCCTGTGTCCACCGAGGCATCCTCCTTGAGCCACCGGTTGAACCACTGCAGGTAGAGGTGGAGGAAATCCGGATGAAAATGGAGCCCGCCCTCCGGTCCGAAGTGCACGTCTCCGCAGGAAGGCTCGCAGTTGCCGTGGGTCCAGGGACCTGCCAGCAGGTGCTGATTCCCGCGTCCCATGCTCACCATCTTCCTGAACCCGTCGATGATGGTGCGGGGATACCAGTCGAACCAGCCCACCATCCAGAGGATGGGCATGTCGGGAAACGAATCGAAATACTCGTCCATGGCGAATCCGGGCTGGCGCCAGAATTCCGTATAGTCGTTGTTCTCGAAATAGAGCTGGAAAACCGCGTCCTCGTATTGCGGCGCCGCCGCCAGCGGCGTCTGACCGCGACGCCAGGGGATTCGGGACGCCCACTCCAGAAAGTTCTGCCCGTCTGCGGACATGGTCTGTATGGCTTCGACAATGGTCGGGTCCGCCTGGGCCTCGTGGCTCGTGGCCGACATCCGGACCGCCCAGTTCAGGAGGCCGAGATGCAGTGCGCCGCCCTCGCGCATGCTGTAATGATACGCGTTGATGGGGCCTTCGAACGGGATCATCGTCGCCAGCGACGGGGGGTTCTGTGTGGCCGCGTGGAACTGCACCCACGCGTTGTAAGAACACCCGTGCATGCCCACCTTCCCGTTGCACGACGGATGATCGGCAATCCATTCGATGGTGTCGTACCCGTCCTCCGGGTCGTCCCTGAACGGGAAGAACAGGCCCTCGGAACCATAGCGTCCCCGGCAGTCCTGTACGGCAGCCATATAACCGTGCCGCGCAAAAAAGCTCGCCGCGGCCGAACCGCCGTTCTTGTTGTAAGGCGTCCGCTCGAGGATCGCCGGGAAGGGCCCGGTTCGTCGGCTTGCAACCTCGCCCGGGAAGTAGAGGTCGGTGGCCAGGCGCACGCCGTCCCGCATCGGGACCATCACGTCCCTGGCTACGATAACGTCAGCGGTATGAGGCTCACTCATGAGAATTCACCTTTAGGAAAGCCATTGGCCATTGGCCGGTGGCCGGTGGCCAGTGGATAGTGGCCAGTCCCAACCGACCTCCCCGGAGTGGAGGTGGAGGACTGACCACTGGCCACTCATCACAGACCACTGCTTCAGTTGAATCGGTAGCCGTACAGCCGGGCCGCGCCGTACAGATGGAAGCGAAGCCTGAAGCGCTCCCGGCCGATGCCGGCAAGTCGTTTGTCGCCCCACGTCACAGGGCGCCGCACCCCGTCGACGTCAATATCGTCGCATTCCCCGCATTCATATCCGGCAATGGGCTCGAAGGAATCCGCGTCCAGCACCTCGACTTCCAGCCAGTTTCGGTTGCGCCGGACGTCGCCCACGTTGACCGTCAGCCCGGTCGACCGGTCGGTCAGCGCCAGCGGCGCGGTGGTCGCGTGCCCGGGCGTCTCGCGGTCCGGCGTCTCCAGGCAGGTAAAGCCGTCTTCGCGAAGCGTGGCCAGTCCCATCCGCGCCATTCGCGCGCTCCCGCTCCCCATCTCATGGATGAACTCGGGGACCTCGTTCTCCGGCGGCCAGCTCGTGAACTCTTCGCCCGCCCCTCCATAGAACAGGTAGATGGTCCCGTCCCTGACGACCGGCTTATCCGTTATGATGAGCAACCCCCCGTCCCAGTCGCCGTGCGCGCCGCGGGCGATAACCTTCTGGTGGGGATTGACGCGATCGAAATGAAGCCCGTCGCCGCTGACCGCCAGGCGGATGTCGGCCGAGTACATCCCGTAGCGGCCGTAACCGTTCGGCACGTACCAGCCGTACTCGTAGCAGATGATCCACGCGCCGCCGTACGGCGACATCATGATGTGATGGTCCTCGTACTCAAGCCCGTCGGCGGGCGAGAGCAGGGGGTTCTCTTCAGCCCTCCGGAAGTTCTCGACGTCCGGGCCGTACGCCAGAATCTTGGCGCGTCCGAGGCCGCGGTACCGATCGGCGCTGCACTTGATGTCGGGCTTGTCGAACGGCACCATCTCCTGGAAAACGGACTTGTACCTGCGCGAGGGATCCGGGTCCTGGTCGTCGCGGACGAGTACGCCGATGTCCGGCGGCCCGCGAAACCACTCCGGCAGGTCGATGTTCGGACCCTCGGTCCAGTGGATGCCGTCGGGCGAATAGTTGGCGCGGGCCCCCTTTCCGGCGTAGACTTTCTGTCCGCCGAAGCTGCGCTTGATCCCCTTGAATCGCTTGTTCGGGTCCGGCTCGGTATCGTCCTTGATAATCGGTCCGCGCCCGTCCAGGACGATGTTGTTCTTCCTGCTCCCGTTGTACTCGTACAGGCCCAGTTCGGGTTTGTGCCAGTTCACCCCATCCTCGCTCACCGCGTACCCCATCGCCCACCACCTGGACGTCGCAATGTCCGAGCCCGCGTACCAGGCCTTGAACAGCCTGTCTTCATCGTCGTATATCACCGTGGGCGAAGACCACGGGGCGCAGTGCGTGGAATCCCACTCGTGCGAGTCGCCCACCGGCAGTACGGGATTCAGCGGGTGTTTTTCCGCTTCGCACACGGCCTGCGTGATATGATGGACCGACTCGATCCCGTCCATCAGAAGAAACCCATCCGCGCTGCCGGCATTCGTGTTCATCGAGTCCACGATTGAATTCTTCGCCACTGTCGTCGATCCTTCCGTATCACGGTTTCACTCGCTCTCCATACGTCATTTCCACAAACCCATCCTTCTCCAGCGGATACCGGTGGACGCGCAGCTTCCGGTCCCGCGACTTCATGAAGATCGCGTGGGTCGTGAACCAGCCACCGATATTGGTTTCCGGGCTCTGCAGAATCCTGCCGGGCGCGTGCACGTCGAACGAATAATCGGTCAGTTCGTTCACGGTGCGCATTTTTTCGAACGCATCCCGATGGCAGGCCAGGTACTGGACCCGGTTCTGCGAGTTGTAGTACGAGGCGCTCGCCCACCAGTCCGGATCGGCCTTTCGAGACGGGCGCTGGAGGTCCGGGTCCTGCCAGTGGTTGGTCTCGAGAACCATCCCGTTTTCCGGTTCCCGAAGGGCGATGTTCGCCGATTCCAGTTCGAAACCCACCATGTCGCCGGCCGCGTCTACGGCCACGCCCGTGAGGCCCTTGATGCCCGAGATCCGGTACTGCCGGAGGAAATGCCTGACGTCGCCGCAATTGGTGCAATATTGCGCGATGAGATGCGTGGTGAAATAGAGATTGACGTGTTCGGGGTTGGCGCTCGGGTTATATTTCCGGTGACCCGACGCACAGCCGACCAGCAGCCCCGCGTCGTTGATCGCCGTGCCGACGGTGACGCCGAACCGCTCGCCGATGCCGGCCAGTCCGTGCGGCCTGCCGTCCGGCAACCCCATCAGGATCTTGTCCTTCACAAAATCCTCCACCCTGCCGATCGAACTCGTATCGTACGTCCTCAACATCGCCGGACCGTCGTCCACCAGCATGATCCCGAGCGCCGAACATCCGTCCAGGTCGGCGGCGGTAAAGTAGACGTGCAGCAGAAACGTATGGTCGAAGTCTTCAATCCCCGCCGCTTCGCCGTATGCCTCCATCTGCGTCACCAGTTCCGGGAATTCCCGCCGCATGAAAGCCATGTTCTCACGGAAGTAGCTGTCCTTGAAGTCCTGGCGCAGTTCCAACCGCTTCTCCAGTTCACGCCTGGCGTATTCCGGATCGAGCGCACCCTGCGCCCGTCCCGCTTCGGCAGGACCTCCCGCAAAGATGTACTTTTCCACTTCCGCCGCCTTTCAACGAGCGCTCCGAGTCAGCTCCGACCGGATTCCTACTTGACAGATCCTGTAATTGTAGCTACATTGTAGCGACAAACTGGAGGTTGTTATCATGGGTAACGATAGTGTCGTACGCGCACGAATCGACAGCGATACCAAGGCCCGGGCAACCGAGGCGCTCGAAGCCATGGGCCTTTCCGTTTCCGATGCGATCCGCCTGCTGTTGCTGCAGATAGCCGAAGAGAAACGGCTGCCTTTCGCTGTGAAAGTCCCCAATTCCACAACTGTCAAGGCGATGAAGGAACTGGAAGAGGGAAAGGGCAAACGATTCCGTAATTCCCGGGAGCTACTCAGGGATCTCAGACTTCTGGATGACTGACTCCGGTTCCCGCGCTGCCTCAGACGATGCAGGAGGCATCCCGATCTTCAGGCCGCATAAATCACCTCTTTGGTGCTCAGAATGCCCTTCCTGCGGAAAGGATTTCGGAGCCCCTGTTCTTCTATGAGGTCAACGGGCCGTTCGAGGATTTCTGTCAATTCTTCCTGCATCTGCACCAGGTCGAGTAAACTGTGTCCGGCGCCCGGAGTGAACGTAACGAGAAGGTCGACGTCGCTGTCTTCTGCAAAGTCACCGCGAAGCACAGAGCCGAACGCAGCCAATTCAGTAATTTTCCAGCGACAACAGAAATCATCAATCCGGGCTTGCGGCAAGTCTATCTGGAGCGGCGCCATACCTACCTCAATTGGCAGCTGTTCGTGGGCAGTCTTTTCGGAAGAGCGTACATAATATACGCACATGTGTGTTGTCTTGCTATTGGGTAGACGCGCCGCTGGTGTTCACAAATACGCGTAATAGATGACCTCTTTGCGCTCGATGTTGAAGCCCGCTTTCTCGTAGGCCCTCCGGGCGCCGGTCTGCGCATCGTTCAGGCCCGTTCGCACCTGCGCGTATTTGAGCCCTGCTTCACGGAACCGATCCATCACGAAGTTGTACATCATCGTCCCGATTCCCTAACCCTGCAACCCGGCCGCGACGGCGTTCAGGCCGACGATTCCAATCCGTTTCTTCGTATCCAGCAGATAGGTGATGAACGCCGCGACCTCGCCGGTTTCGCACGATTCGACGACGAACGCCCACTACGGGTACTCCGCCAGATGGCGCCCGACGCTGGACTTGATGTTATCCGGCCAGTTGGCATAGAGGACGTCGAAGAGCTCCTCGCCCCAGCATTCTTCGTGCAGCCCGAAAATCGGCTCCCACGCCTGGCGAATGATCTCGCCCATCCGGTCCAGGTCGGCTCCGGTCGCCCCGCGAATCCGGTATCGGTCGTCCATTTCTTCTCGCATTGCGTCGACGGCGTGCTAAAGCGCATTCGGGAAACGTACGCCCAATCGATTCGCCCAATCCTCGAGCTCCTGCTTCACGTCCGGTTCCAGCGGGACGCCGCGAATCTCGCATTCCCGCCGGGTCCGTTCCATTCTTTCGCCGGGCAACCGGATCTCATCGGATCCGGCGTCCAGGGGGCTGCCCTTGAGGTCCGCGACAAAGTCCGCCATCCGCCCTTCGAAATCCGCCAGGGGCATAAATGCCGCGACGTCGATGGCGATGCAGCAATGGCTCACCGCGTGGGTCTTGTCCGTTCTGTCCGCCTGGTCGTGCGGCGTGATATCGCTCAGAAAAGCGGCGCCGCCCAGCACCCCCGTCAACGCCTCCACCAGAATGGCCAGTCCGGCGCCCTTGTGGCCGCCGGTCGGCATCGTGGTCCCGCCGCCGACTACCGCCCGCGGGTCGTCGGTGGGCTTGCCGTCCCGGTCGAAGCCCCGAATATCCTGCGGAATCCGCCTGCCTTCCCTGATCCACTGCCGCATCCTCCCCCCGGAAGCGGTCATGCACGCGTCGAACAGGATGGGAAAACCGCCGGCCGTGGGTATGCCGAAGCCCATCGGCGTGTTGCCGATCACCGAGCCGCGGGCGCCGGGATATCCCATGGATCCCTTGGTGTTCGAGAAAGCGATGCCGATCATGCCCGCGTTGGCCGCTTCCAGGCAATAGGGTACGGCGGCGAGGAAATGGTTGTTGCGTACGATCAGGGCGATACCGATGCCGCCCTCCCGGGCCTTGGCGATCGCAAGCCGCATCCCCTTCATGCAGCCGACGATACCCACGCCGTGGTCGCCTTCGATAACCGCGGTCATGCCCCGGTCGCTCAGGACGGGCTGGTCCGGATTGGCCCTGATCGTCCCATCGTCCAGGCCCCGCAGATTGAAGTGAACGAGCCGGAGCCCGTGGGTCGTATTGCCGCGGGTCTCCTGGCAGAGGGTCGCCCCGGCGATCGTTTCCGCGTCGTCGCCGGGCACGCCGGCAGCCAGAAACAGGTCGCGCACGAATGCCTCCAGCGCGTCGACAGTCACACGGGATTCAGCCCGGGCGGGTCCGTTCATGTTCTCCATCTCCAATATCCGGTTGTCGCCGGCGTACAACCCTCTAATCGATCTTCAATCGCACCCATCGCGTATGCGTGACGCCCCCGACCGTACACCAGAAATACGTCATCAGGTCGCCGTCGGCAAGGCGGATGCCACCGGGTTTACCGAAAGCGATCTGCATATGCTCGGCCAGGAAATTGTCCGTCTCCGGTTCACCGAACGTTGCCTCGGCGCCAGCGTCGAACACGACGACCTGGCCCTCCAGATCGAATGTCTCCAGGTCGTCGCTGAGGGCCACGCGTATCCCATGCGGTTCGTGGCGGAAGTTGTAGATGGCCGCCACCCGCCCGTCGGCCAGCGCGATGGGAGAGCAGACCTGTCCGCGCAGGTTGGTGGGCCGCGGCACCGACCACGTCCGCCCGCCGTCTTCGGAGACAGTCCAGTGATTGGTAAGGTCCCCGGACGTACCATAGACGTGGGTCCAGAGCAAGGTGTAGATTCTCCCATCCGGCAGCACCGTATTCATCTGGTCCCACCAGAGCAACTCCCCCGAAGGATCGTCGGCCACCACGGTAAACTCACCCCAGGTCCGTCCCTGGTCCGCGGAATAGACCGCCGCGGCCTTCTGGTCGGGGGTGCCCTTATATCCTTCCGGCTTCCAGGTCTCCAGCGGGTACATCCACCGGTCCGGAGCGAGTTGCAAAAGCACGCCCGCGCCATTGCACGTGTATTTCTCCGGCGGCAGGTCCACGTGGACGACCTGCGGCGCGGACCAGGCGCGGCCCGCGTCATCCGACCGGAACAGCAGCAACTCCGGGCGCTGCAATACCTCCGAATTCGGATCGAACAGGTTTTCGCCCTGCATTTCGAAACGCGTCGCGGTCATCACCAGCCGGTCGCCGGGCGTCTCGCTGATGTGTGGGCTTCTGTAGCTCCAGCCGTCTTCGGCCGCCCCGGCGCCGTGGATGCTGCCTTCGTTCACCCACGTTGCGGCCCCGTCCGAGGAGCGAAGGACTTCGATATGGTTGTCCGCGGAACCCAGGCTCTCGCCGACGTGTTGGCAGGCGATCATGCTGCCATCGGACAACGGGGTGACGGCGGGCATGAACGCCCCCATCCCGCGCCGCCACGAGAGGATGCCTCCGTCAACGGTCTGGATCATCGCCATGTCAGTTCCACGGCCAGATAATCGGTCTGATTCGACATGCTCACGGGCATCGAAACCACGTTTCCACGAACGTCGCAGCCGGGCAGTTCGTCGGTTCCCGTGAAGATGTCGGTCAGCGAGGTGATCTCGGCGCCTTCCGGTGCTCGCATCACGAGGTTCGTCCGGTATTCCAGTCCCACGTAGTTGAAGATGAGGCAGACCAGGCAGCCGTCGCCGATCATCGGAAACAGCTCCATCGTCGGTACGTCGCGGCGGTCCCACGGCCGCAGATCCCGGTAGGCGTTATCCGGCGGGTAGGGCAGGAGGCGGGCCACCGGTTCGTCCCGCGCCAGCCACTTCAGGATGTTCCGCAGCAGCGGAATGCCGTCCGTGGGCGTCCGGACCCCGCCGTGGTCTCCGGGCGTCACGTAGCTGAACTCCGGGACCCCCGCCAGCCAGACCTGCCGGCCGCCGTTTTCCTCGTTCACTACCAGCGCCGGCCTCCCATCGATCTCGGCCAGGGTCTCCCCGTCGATTCCCGGCTCGGAAAACGCGGACTGCAGCATGACGGGATGCGAGATGCCCTCCAGGAGCGGATGGTCCCGTCTTACGGGTCGCATTTCCGCGCTGTCGATGGTTTTTCCCTCCGGCGGCGGACACGGCCCGTTCCCAGGCCAGTCCCGGCTGGGGGTCCGCCCCACCCGGAGCAGACCGTTGCCCGATGCGGCATAGGCCTGCAGTACGGCCCTCTGTTCGCCCGTCAGGCAGTGGGCATCCGGCAGGATCGCCGGCCCTTCCAGCGCGTCCCCGGCGTCCGAGAGGCGACCGTCGAAGAGCCAGCGCCACGGCAGCCCCACGTGGTTCATCACGTCCGGCCAGACCGCCAGCGCTTTCCGGCCCCAGCCGGTTTCCGGATGCCCGTAGATTTCCGTCTGCGTGGGGTTGATGACGGTGACGGCCGCGCAGGGTTTCGTCTTCTCGAAACAGGGTATGAGTTTACCTGCCTCGTGGAAACCTTCCAGAAACCCTGGCAGGATGCGGGCGAGATCGTTGGAGTACGGCGTAATATTGTCCGCGCCGAGCGCGTACGGAACCGCGCCGGCCATGAAACCGTCTCTGCTGGTCAACTCCGGCCCGCCCAGGGGCGGCCTGAAAGCCTGCGGATATATATTCATCGAACGCCCGACCGTGGCGCCGGCCAGCGTCCGGGTCGCCTCGGTCAGGATCCGCCGCGCGGGCCGGTAGGTGAAGTGCGACGTGTGGTTGTGGTGATAGGGATCCGTACAGAGCACGTCCTGGGCCAGCGCATCCTGCGAGAGATCGATCCCCGCGCGCCAGATGTCTTCGTTGAAGGACACGACCACCGGCGAATACTGAATGCCCACCAGGACGTCAGGCCGCTCTTTCCTGATCTGCTCGCGGAACCAGGCATGGACCCCGGTCCACCGCGCCATCCTGCGCTGCACCCACGCCCACCACGCCTCCGAATTCCAATCGAAATCCGCGGGCGGCGGCGAGCCGTATTCCTCTTCGTATTCGGCCACGCAGTAATCGCAATAGCAACCGACGTCGCCATTCGCGAACCCGATCGCGGCTTCGTCGTTGAGATGGATTTCCCGGAGCGCCGGAAGCCCGGTCACTTTCCTGAGGAGTTCCAGGTATTCCGCCTTGTTCTCCGGCTGGAACGGGCACAGCCACTTGGTGCGTACCAGGCTGTCGCTGTCCAGCGCGGTACCCGAACCGCCAACGCATACCATGGCCCGTTCCGGATGCTCCCGCAGGAAAGTCTCCCGGTACTTCATATAGCCGGTGAATACGGTCATTCCCAGGCCGAACTCCAGCGCCCACCCGCCGAAGTGACACACCTGTTCCCAGTCGAAACCCTGTCCCGTGAATTTCCGTTCGCCCATTTTCAGGGATACACCGATATCCGTGAACCCCTCGCTCCGGATTCGCGCCACGTGCTCGCGGGAATAGCTCACTTTCTGGATGTTCAGAAGTGCCGTCCGGCGTATCGTTCGTTGCATTCGATTTCCTCGCGACACCTGTCAGAATAGTCCTTTGTGGCGCCGCACGTTGAGAGCCTTCCATTCAAGAAGCGGCTGGGATTGGATGCGAATCTGCAGGGATCTATCGTCGGTTAATATCGACGCATCGATCTCGCCTTTTTCCAGCAGAAGGTCCAAGAATGCGCCTTCGGCGTCAGTAAAGGGCAGCACCGTTGAAATCCCTTGCCGGCACTCTCTCACAAGCATTTCTCCATAGGTCGTCGCCTCCACGGGCCCCTGTATCGCACTTGCGTGGAGCGCCGGTACAAGCTGGCCGGCAAATTCTGCAACGTCCAGATCCACGTCCGCGACCGAAATCCTGCGCCAGTCTTTGCGGTCCATGGCGCCATAGACGACGAAAGCGATTCTGAGTCGATCGCGGTCGAGATCCTCCATGGAGAAGATCAGACGGCTGTCGAACAGATCCCTCGCACTTCGTCGCGCCACCAGTGCGGAGAGCTTCCCTGCCGCGAGTTCATGAACGTCCATCACGGGGATATCCGTGACCTTCCAACTGCCAAGCGATCGGGAATCCATCGTGGCAACGGGCCACAACGGAACGCGGTACATGAAATTGATATCCACGTCGAGATTGCCGCTCGGCCCGGATGCGCTCTGATAGCGGAGCGACCATTTCCCGCCGGCGTGTTCTTCAGGCATTCGCCTGACTGCGAAATCCTCTCGACGGAACACATCCTGTACCGCTTTTTCGATCCTGGGACGCTCTTCCAGCATGGCGTCCCGTTGCCGAGTCCCCACGTAGTTCAAGTCTATGTCGACCGAAAGTCTGGGCACGTCAAAGACGAAGAGGTTCAAAGCCGTCCCGCCCTTAAGGACCAGCTTACCCTTGAGGAAGGGGTGACTGCGCATGGCCTCGAGCAGTGCGAGCAGTCGGACCGCCTTTTCCAGCATATCGGCTCTGAATCCCGTCGCTTCGGCTTCGGCGGCCAGCTTTTCGGGGGAGATTCTCAAAGCACCTCCGCCCACGACCGTTCCAATACGTCCTCCGGTACCACCAGGTTCCAGTTCACCACGAGGCATCCGGAGATCCGCCTGGCGCGATCCAGGTAATGGGGCTGAAGGGGGCGCCGGTCACGAAGCGGCCTTAGATGACGCTCTTCGATCAACAAGGCGTCACGATGCTGTTCCAGGAAGAAGCCCACCTTCGCGTTTGTCGTCGCATTCCCAAGCAGGAGCGCATATTCCACGACCCGGTCGACGTCGAAGAATTCCACCGATTCCAACGACCGCCAGATTTCCTCCCAGCCGCCCGACAGATCCGGACGATGCAGCACGTCCACGAGTGTCCGCTCCAGACCCGTGACGCGCATCGGAACACCCGAACGTTCCGAGTTCAGAACGCCAAAGTGCTCCGCGCCCACGCGGAGAAGCGCACCCGGAAACTTGACGCCGCGATAGATTTGAGACCGAAACACAAGCGTTTCCACAGGACGGGAGGCGGAATAAATCAGGTGGCGCCAGACCGAATACGCACGTCCGTGAAATTCAAGCGCAGTGTGATGTGAAAGGACCGCATCCCTTGTCAGCTTTCCGGCAATCAGGTACGGGTCGACAGCGTAGGAATCGGGGTCGGCTCCCGGCGGTATGACCGCATACAGACCGCGCCGCACTCGAAGGATCCGGCCGGTTTTCCGGTAATAGGCCAGAAACGCTTCCTTTCCTCTTGGCCCCACCCCACCTCTCCGGGCGAGATGCGCGGCCAGGGTCTCGCCGGTGAAGACCGGATGCGTGCGAAGAAACGCCTCGTGTTTTACGCCGGACATTCTTGACTTTCTATCGCGTTTCCCAGGTTTTTATTATGGAGTTGCCGAGGTTTCTTTCGAGTGGCCAATCGGGATTATTTGATAATATAACACAAATCCCATAATTATTATATGGCTTTTTCGATTAATTGTCAAGCCTGACATTCCCGATTCGGCAACTGTGTCCCGCGAATCGACCGTATCATCCGCCGTGATCGCAACTATCGTCCCGCGGTCTCCATTCGAAGGGTTCGCGGCGTTTGAGCGAACAGATCCAGGGACACGGCCCGCTGGGGCCGTCCCTCCAGCACAACCTCCCGGATGTCCAGGGACTCGCCCGTTTCCCCGCAGCGGACCCCGGTCACGCGATCGGGCAGCAGCATCGTGAGTCCATGGAGATCGCCGGGGGAGGCCATCGTCAGAAAGACGGCCTGGCCGTCCTCCCGCCGCGCCTCGAGGCGTACGTCGGCCCTGGCCCGGGCGAAACGTGACCAACGCTCCTGGTTCTCGAACCGGCATCCGGCCGCCCGGGCGCCGTCCAGGCCCATCTCCAGCGACCGGCGGGAAGCGCTGGGATGGTCCTGGGGCATGGCGACGTAACTCGGGTGAAAGTTGGCGATCTGCACCCCGTGCCAGCGATGCGCGGCGTCTTCGGCAAACCGGATGAGCTCCTCGCCGTACGCTTCCGCTGACAGGCCCACCCTCCCCGTGGATTTCGGATCCGTGGCGTCCCGTTCACCAAGCGTCTGGCTCTCGTCCCACTGCGCCGGCATATGCCACAGGTCGAGGACGCCCACATCGTGCTGGAAGTATCGCAGCGGCAGGGCGGTCGAAATCATGTACGGCCCGTAGCGTTCATCGTGTCGCATCCGCGGATCGTGGGAGATGAAGTGGGTGGGCGTGTACCAGCCAAGGTCAACCACCATCTCCGCCATCGGATGTCCCGACCACTGGCAGCCGTGAATGCAGATGGTGTCCATCTCCAGACCGGTGTCGCGGATGAAGCTGTCGCGGTGCGCCTCGAGGTTGGCGCGGATATCGGGA
Source organism: uncultured bacterium (assembly GCA_964551635.1). Taxonomy (GTDB): domain Bacteria; phylum Latescibacterota; class UBA2968; order UBA2968; genus JAAXHE01. The sequence goes on from CAZKDZ010000208.1 coordinate 16,020, forward strand.
AGCGCATTTTCGTTCAGGTCCTGTGCGGTGCGCGACCGGCGGACCTTCTGTCCGGAGACCTCGACGATAGGCCGTGTGACGCCGTCCAGGTTGGCTTCGATGGTGATGCCGTGCCCCCGTTCGTGCCAGTCTCTCATCAAGTCGCCGCCGTACCGGCTCACGGGGGGTCTGTTGAATGTCAGATAGGCGCCGTGTTCCTCGACGACTTCCACCTCCACGTCGGCGCCGGCTTCTCCGCAGCCATCGCCCTTCACGAACCAGAGGGCGGGCGCGGCGTGTGGAAAGTGCCAGATTCGAGGAAGACCCGTATCAGTCAGAGAAGCCAGAACGAGCGTCCGAAGGATATCCTGATGCAGATCGCATACCGGCACGTCCCGGGGCAGCTTGTCGGAAAGGTCGAAGAATCCGTAGATGTGCCGGGGCCCCGTGAGCGGCCCCATATCCTTCGCCGGCCGCTCCCGCACGTCGCCCGTACCGTGTCGCAGCGTGGCCACGGTACGGCAGAGGTCGTACCCGTAAATCCAGGCCGTTCCGTTGCCCATGCGGACGGAAACGAGTCCGGATCCGCATCGCTCTCTCCCAGCGGTTCGAAGCGCCGCCGCTTCCTGGCCGCCCCGAAGGGGACGGGCGGTGTCGTCGGGGCACAGCAACGGCACGTCGCCGTGTTCCCAGCCGTTCAACGCGGTTACGGCCACGTGGGCATCGTTTACGGCATCGGAAACCGAGACGCCGAACGCTGCCGCGACGGCCGGGTCGGGCGCGGTTGAAATCAGCGTCACGCCCCCGGCGACGGCCCTCGCCAGGCGCTCCGCGGTCGTTCGGCCGACGCCGTTGCCGGCCAGAACGACCAGCCTCACGCCGGGAGACATTCGGTCAAATCCCGATGCCGGGCGCTCTTCGAGCCACGGAAAGCCCTCGCATCGGAGTACCTCGGCACAAAGGCCTTCCGACGGATCGCTGTCCGCGCGCAGAATCAGTATGGGTTGTTCCATATCTCAGATCCTGTTGACTCCCCAGAGGTGCCCCAGCAGGAAGTTATTGATATTCCCTCGCTGCCCTCCGATGCCGCCCAGGTGATAGGCGCCGTCCACGGGTTTCGCGGGCATCTCAACCGCGCAGCGCGCCCGGCGGTTGGCGGCCAGGATCACGGTTCTATCCATTGCCTGCATCCAACTCCCAGGTGTACGCGGCTGAGCCGTTGTCATTTTCCACGCGGCAGGTTATCGAATGTCTTCCCGCCCCGTCCGCCTCGAACCGCAGCGATCCGCCGTTTCCGGGAATTGCCCTGCCATTGGACGTCCACGAATAACGGAGGTCCGGACCTTCCATTTCGTCAACCGGCAATTCAGCGCACCCGACGTGGCGATACACCCCGTCGCCGTCCCGCTGGCGCGAACCGTCCGGCGCGACCCAGGCGTCGTCCAGGTCCCGCGCGGAATAGTACATCAGGTATCTGCCCGGCAGTTTCAATACGTGCGGGGTGGACGTGTACCGGCCGTCGAACGCTTCCCTTCTCGGGTTGGGCGGAAAGGTCGGCACGTCGTTCTGGTAGTACCAGGTGCCGCCGCCACGCGTCCGCCCGAACGAGATATCGAAGAGGCCGCCCGCGCGGTGACCGCCGAACCACATTGCGAGTTCGTCCCGGTCGCGCATCACGAAGGGGTACACGCAGGAGCGATAGATCCCGCCGTACCGCACCGCGTCGCCTTCGTATTCCCAGTGCAGACCGTCCCCGGACCGGGCGGAAACGATGTTTTCGGTCATCTTCAGGTCCGGCGTCTCCGTCGACGGCGCGTTCACCCACATCCTGTAGGTCCCATCGTCCAGTTTCAGGACGCACGGACGCCGCCCGGTCCGGAACACAGGCTCCGGGTGGAACGTCCATGAAATCCCGTCCGCGCTCTCGCCGTACCCCACCCGCTGGTTCAACCACGGGCGTCCCTCCGATCCCATCCTGTCGGCGGCGACAACGAACCAGGACTGGTGCCGCGTACTCCTCTACATGCCCTGCGTGCTGAGGGCGGACGGCATCTTCAAGATGTGGTACGTGGGCAGTTCCGACCACGCGCGCAACCCTTCGTACATCCATCTCGGGTACGCCACGTCGACGGACGGGCTGCGCTGGGACCCGCGGCCGGATAATCCGATCGCCACCGACGATGCGATTCCGTGGGGCCGGCGTTTCCAGGCGCCGTACGTGCTGTACGACCTGGAGGCGAGGATTTACAAGATGTGGTTTACTGCCGTCGATGAAAT